>JBAYFV010000423.1:0-2500 GCA_041666985.1 Victivallales bacterium | reverse complement strand
CACTGCTCACGGCACTCTTTTTCTGAACTCCGAAGGGGCGACACCTCTCAACCTCCTGAAAACCCTGCTGAAATGGAACCGGTCGCAGAATCCGGTCTCCGAGGCGATCTGTTTTATATCAAGGTCTGAATAATGAAGGAGAATACACGCCCTGTCAATTCTCTTGTTCCTGGAATAATGCTGCGGGCTGACACCCGTGTTCCCCTTGAAAAGCCGGAGGAAGGCGTTCGTGCTCATGCAGAGCTTTCCCGCAATCCGGGAATTCGAAGGCGGGCTTGACAATCCATCCTCTATCATCTTCATCGCCATGCCTGTCCTCGGGTCGGCCTTCCTCTGCGCGACTAATTTTCCGGACATGAAATTCAGGCTGCCGAAGATCAACGCCATGGCGCAGATGGAAATCCTCATTGAATCGGGCTTGTCCTTCGACAGCAGTCTTGAAGCCTTCACGACAGTTTCAATCATCTCCTCTCCGGGTGAAAGAGTGATAACCTGAGGGGCGATTCCGTCAAACAGCGGGCTTGCCGTAAAATGAATGTAGAAGTGCGTCGGCGAAGCCCCGCGGCAGACCGAGGAGAAATGCGTGTCCGGCGGGATCAGCATCATGTTGGACGGAGTCAGGGGATATTCCTTCCTGTTGAACCATACGGAGGCGCCCTTGGCGTTGTTCCAGTAGAGGCGCCAGTACGGCGCTGAAAGATCCGGGATGTTCCAGAACCGGCCCAGGCGAACGCAATCAACAATCAGAATTTTTATGTCAGGGTTGAAATATTCATTCATGGCTGTTGTCAATCTAGCACTTAATCTGAAATTTAAAATGTTTGAAACATGCATACCTTAGGTGTTTTTATTCATTGACAGGAAAACGAATTGGGAATAGAATAGACCGTCCAGCTTATTCACAAAAAAAACACAAGGGGGTTAACATGGCGGCAGAAACGGGAAGCGGTTCAAAAAGCAGGACATCCTGGTTTGTTCAGGATCGTTTCGGGATGTTCATCCACTGGGGGCTTTATTCAATGCCCGCAAGACATGAATGGGTGAGGAACATTGAACGCATAAGCAACGAGGATTACCAGAAATATTTCGACCGCTTCAGCCCTGACCTTTACGAACCGGGGGAATGGGCCGGAATGGCGAAAAAAGCCGGGATGAAATATTTCGTAGTCACGGCCAAGCATCACGAAGGTTTCTGCCTCTGGGATTCAAAATACACGGATTACAAGGCGACAAAAACACCGTGGGGGAAAGACCTGCTAAAGCCCATGGTCGCCGCATTCCGCGCCGAGGGAATCAAGGTCGGCTTCTATTATTCGCTTATTGACTGGCATCATCCCGACTTCCCCGTTGACAAGTTTCACCCGCAAAGGGACGACAAGGCGTTCAGGGAGAAGGAGAAAAACCGCGATGTCCGCAAATATGCGGCGTATATGCGCAACCAGGTGACGGAACTTCTGACAGAATTCGGAAAAATAGACATCCTCTGGTTCGATTTCTCATATCCCGGAGAAGACGGGAAGGGACACAAGGACTGGGAATCCGAGAAGCTCCTGAAACTCATAAGGAAACTTCAGCCGGATATAATGCTGGACAACAGGCTCGACCTCCCCGGCTCCGGCGACTTCGAGACACCTGAACAGTTCCAGCCGAGCGAAGGACTGAAGGACAAGGACGGCAATCCGGTTGTCTGGGAGGCATGTCAGACCCTGTCCGGCTCGTGGGGATACCACCGCGATGAGATGACATTCCGGGAAGACGATGAACTGATCATGACTCTCATCGACTCGGTTGGCAAAGGCGGAAATCTACTTCTCAATGTCGGCCCCACCGCACGCGGCGAATTTGACTGTCGCGCGCAGGACAAACTGTCCGCAATCGGGGAATGGATGCGCAGGCACAACCGTTCAATATACGGCTGCACACAGGCATCCGCTGAATTCAAATGCCCGCCCGGATGCAAACTCACATACAACCCCACGGCAAAAAGGCTCTACCTGCACATCCTCGCCTGGCCATACAAGCACATAACCATGGACGGCAAGGCCTACGTTGAACAGATCCAGTATGCGCAATTCCTCCATGACGGCTCAGAGGTCGCCATGAAAGGACTTGAACCCTGGCAGGAAGGTCAGAATCACCGGCTCGGCGGAAAGAGCTCCCTTTCAATAACCCTGCCCCAGATTAAGCCGAAAGTGGCAATACCGGTTGTGGAGCTTTTCCTGAAGAAATAATTAAATTCCGTTTAGGGTCCGCTAAAAAATAACTTGGGCATTTGACGGGAAATACAGGCGTTTGGATTTCAGGCGCAAACCCTGAGCGTATCGGGCATACGCGAAGGGTGAAGCAACGAAGAAGACAAATGCATGGATTCCCGTCCCAGAGGGCTGGCGTTCTTCCGGCCGCTTATCACGTTGCTCAATCGTCAAATATCTTCAGATATTCTCCTCTTTCGCACCATGATAATCAATCCGAAATCTCCGCCAGCAAATGCCCAAGTTAT
>JBAYFV010000422.1:0-2516 GCA_041666985.1 Victivallales bacterium | reverse complement strand
GGCCGCAGTTTTATCAATAAGAAACTAAATGGAGGGCGGGTTTTCTTACCCGCCAACAGGAGAAATCGCGGGTTGGAAAACCCGCGCTCCGTTAAAGCTCTCATGATTAAGTTTCAAAGGAGAGGCCTACTGCGGCGGCCGCAGTTTTATCAATAAGAAACTTTTGCAAATATAGTAGCGCGGCTCTTTAGACCGCGAAGATTCTCGGGCTAAAGCCACGAGCTACTTCAAACAAAAGCTAAATTTTCACCCGTGTGGAGTATGTTTTCCCCTGAGCCATTCAACCGTCTTTTTCAGGGCGTCTTCAGGATTTATTTCCGGTTTGTATCCGAGATCGTGCCTGGCTGCGGAGATATTGAAGTAATGTGAATGGGCAAGCTGTCCCGCAACAAACCGCGTCATCGGCGGTTCTCCGGAAAACGGCAGGAGTTTGTATAGAAGCTCCACCAAGGCTCCCCCAACATAGGCGGAGCGATATGAGATTTTTTTATCCACAGGCGCCATATCCAGCAGTTTAAGAAGATTGCCTATCCATTCCCACAGCACGACAGGATTCCCGTCGCTTATGAAGTAGGCCTTACCGTTGGCTTTTTGCGAATTCCGCAAAGTCCCTGCGGCGGCGACATGGGCGAAAGCCGCATTGTCGACGTAAGTCATGTCAACCAGGTTTTTACCGTCCCCCACCTGCATGAGCTTTCCTTTTTTCGCCCTTTCGACAACCCTCGGAAGAAGATGCGGATCTCCCGGCCCCCAGATTAAATGCGGCCTGATGGCGACAGTTGCGAAATCAGCAGAATTCGCACCGAGCACTAAACGTTCAGCAATCGCCTTGGTCTCAGGATAAGATGCCAGATATTTTTCAGGGTAAGGAGCCGATTCGTCGGCGTTTTCCGTGTTTCCGCTATGGAGGACAACGCTCGGCGAACTCGTGTAAACAAGCGCACTTACGTTTCTCTTCCTGCATGAGTCTGCAACGTTCTGGGTCCCGGTCACATTTATCCTGTAGAAGTCCTCGCGTTTTCCCCAGACGCCTGCAAGCGCGGCAGTATGAAAGACAAGAGTGCGGGATTCGCAGGCCTTAAGAATGAAAGAGCTGTCGCTGATGTCCCCGCACAAAACTTCGACCCCGTTTTCCCCCAGTTCCGGCTGCGGTCTTCTGCCGACGGACCTTATGGATCCGCAGTTGAGCCTGCGGAGAGCGTCAATAATCCGTTTCCCCAGGAATCCCCCTCCACCGGTAACCAGCACCAATTCATTCTTCCAATCCATATGAAGCATCCAGATGTAACTCGGGCATTCCCGCCCGAGACTGATAGTCGTTTTGATTTTCGTATGTGTGTATGGTAATCAGGGGTGGTCGGGAAATCAAATAAAATATTGAAGGAATTCGGCTTTTCCCTTGCAATCCGGATGGAGGAACGCGGGAAATCTGACAAAATCATGGGAAGACGGGACAGGAAAAAAGGGGATACTGCCTCTGAAAATGTGCGTATCCCCCCTCCCCTGTCCCGTGTCGTCCAGGTGACAATCAGAAACCTGCAAGAAATTCATCAGAACACGTTTCTGGTGGCATCACTCCATTGATTACTGTTTCCCGGCCTGCGACTCCACGAATTCCATGAAGGAGTCGACGACCATGTCGAAATCTTCGGAGCCGACGTGTCCGAAGCCGTATCTGGCATAGCAGCGCCTGATGCCTGCCCGGCGTCCCGCTTCAAGGTCTGTGTGATTGTCACCGATGATCCATGTCCCGCTTTTATCTGCGCCTGCCTCTTCCATGGCGATTAGAAGGCTTGCAGGATCCGGTTTGAGGGGATACCTATCGGACGCACCGAGAATCATGTCAAAATAAAAATCAATTCCAAAATGTCTGAGTATGTCTTCGCATTTATCGGAAGGCTTGTTGCTGGTAAGCGCAAGTTTCCAGCCTTTTCCATGAAGGAGGCGAAGTCCCTCCTCGACATCAGGATAAAGACATGTCCTGACAAACATGTTTTCCTTGTAATATTTTTTGAACTTATCGAGGGCATCTTCAACGTTTTTCACCGATTCCGGCAGCGAACGCTTCACAAGCTTTCCTGCGCCGTCGCCGATAAATCCTGTCACCGCCTCAACGGAAAGAGGTTCAAGTCCGTAATCGGCCCTCATCAGATTGACGCCGGTCGCGAGATCATCCCTTGAGTCAACAAGAGTTCCGTCCAGATCACAAAGGAGAAGCGGATCTTCAGGTTTTTTACGCATAAAGTATTTTATTCCTGTAATTTTTAATTACATTAATCCAATTTATAAGAGATAAAACCATGCCTCGACTTTTTATCGCAATCGCCATTCCTGATCCGGTAAAGGACAATATCTGCGAACTCCGCAGAAATCTTCCCTGCGTCAGATGGACTGCAAGAGATCAGATTCACATCACCATGCGGTTCATCGGGGATACCGACGATGTGCTGTTTAATCAGATAAAATCTTCCCTGTCTGAAATAAAACTCCCGCCTTTCGGGCTGGAGTTCACAAGT
>JBAYFV010000421.1:0-2527 GCA_041666985.1 Victivallales bacterium | reverse complement strand
CACCGCAAAACCATTGAGGGCGTTGCGCTCGATGTTCCAGGAGCTGACGAAGGCCAGGCGTCTGGCCTCTTTCGCCGCGACATGATTCAATATCTCTTTCCCGCATTTGCATACCTTGTATGTTAATCGTATACCATGATTATAGCTGAACTCAGGATATTTGTCAATAGGTGGTGGAAAAAAACAGCAAAAAACAGTAATGCGTCGGTAATGGCTCAGTCTAACCTGTCCGGATAAAAATATTTCCTGAATTTTCTTTTCCTGCAACTTGACGCGGAGGTTTTGCGGCGTATATTATTATGTCCTAAATAGGACATAAACACAACGCAGTCAAGGGAGTAGGTGGAAAATGGAGAAGTCAAGGGCAAAAGAGAAGCTGGCGGCGGCAGTTGAAAAGCTGTGGCCTGCGGCGAAAGGGTCCGTGCGGGAGTACAGGCAGAAGTGCGTGAAGGCGGAGTGCCCGAGGTGCAAGTCCGGCAAAGGCCATCCTGTCTGGCAGCTGACATATTACATGGCCGGGCGGCAGCGGTCGAAGCACATCCCGCGCAGCCTGATAGGCGATGTCAAGAAGGCGCTGGAGAACGGCAGGAAAATAGAGGACTTGCTTGTCAAGTCCGGTCTGGCCTATATTGACGAACTGAAGGCGGAGTGAGGATCAACGTTGAGGAAGCACTGGTCAAAATACCTGCGTGAACAGATTGCCGAAGATGCACGGGCCGAGTCTCTGCTTGCCGCCAACGCCAGGGCGGCGGAGCAGCAGGCGATGGCATATGTCCTGAAGTGGCGGGATGAGGAAAGACGGCGGCTGGATCTGGAATCGGAACTGCGTGAGACCAAGGCGAAGCTTAGTTTTGAACAGGCTGAAAACCGGCGGCTGAAAAATCTTGTTGCCGAACACTCAGCGCTGATTGACGAGCTCGGAAAAACCCGTGACGAACTCAAGTCGGAGCGACAGAGAGTGCGCAAGCTTGAAAAACAACTGAACAGGCGAACCGGCAAGGAAGGCTACTTCGGCCTGGCAACTCCATCCTCCCTGAAGATCAACAAGACCATCGCCACTGCGGCCAACCAGGCGAAGAAGGGTGGAGCCAGGGTCGGACATGCGGGACATGGAAGGAAGGATTTTGCTGAATCTGAAGCCGACGAGGTGATTCAGCTCAATGCCTCCACGGCGCCATGCCTCTGCGGCAAGGGTTGCTGGCTGCCCAACGGATTCCAGGAACACTGTGTAATAGAACGCGTTCCTGCGAAGGAAAAACGCCTTTTCTTCCTGAAACCGGAAAGCATATGTTCCAACTGCGGACAGACCGCGGTAGCGGAGACGCCGGGCGTCACCCGCGGCGGCCTGTACGGGAATACCATGGTCGCACATATGCTGTCGGAGCATTATCTGCACGGGCTCACCGCCGGAAGCGTATGCCGCCGCGAAGATATCAACGAGGGGACATTCTTCAATATCGCCGGGCGGTGTGCCGGTCTCCTCGAACCGACATTCGGACGGATACTGCGGATGCTGCGTTCCCGCCTCTTTGTCCATGCAGATGAAACCGGGTGGCGAAAGGACGGCGGGGGAGCCTACGGTTGGATTTTCGCAAATCATGAACTTGCGGTCCTGCTGTTCCGGGACACCAGGGGAGGCAAGGTTCCGCTGGAGGTCTTCGGATCGGATCCCCTGGAAGTAAACCTGATCACCGACAGGTACAAGGGCTACGATCCGTTGAAGATAAACAGGCAATACTGCTACACGCATCTCCTGCGCGATCTCAAGAGCCTGGAAAAAGATTTTCCCGATGACCTGGAAATAGCGGCGTTCGCCGCCGAGGTCAAACCATTGCTCAAAGAGGCGATATCAATGTACCGTAAAACCAACGACCTTGCGGCTTATGTGCCGGCCGCCACATCCATCAAGGACAGGATAATCGGGGCATGCATGAGGGACGCAAATCATCCGGGAGTGCAGAACTTCCAGAATATTTTCCGCGAACATCCCGACCGGGTCTTCCAATGGGTCAAGTCCCCGGATATACCGGCTGAAAATAATTTTGCGGAACGCGGACTGCGTCCGTCGGTCATCGCCAGGAAGATAAGCTTCGGCTCCCAATCCTCGCGCGGCATGCGGACGCGGGAAATCCTGATGACCTTCCTGTATACCGCCCGCATCCGCGGCCTCGACCCCGGAGCAACTTTGGAAAAAGCACTCAACCTTCTCTGCCGCGATCCATTGGCTGATATCGCACCACTCCTGGGAATTGAATGGGAACCAGAATCAGAAAAGCGCACCGCTTGAATCTCCAGTCATCCTTCCCGCGGCGGGAAAAGAAAATTCAGGAAATATTTTTATCCGGACAGGTTAGACTGAGCCATTACAATGCGTCAGTCTTGCCGGGGCCGGTTCCAGGACTTCTTTCCGAGCCACGAGGGAAAAGTACGGAACTGACCCCGCAGTTTCCGGCCCACCCATATAGCAGTATTTGAATGGAAGATAAAACTCCTTGATCTCGGACACATTATCTCCGTAGAACTCCTT
>JBAYFV010000420.1:0-2528 GCA_041666985.1 Victivallales bacterium | reverse complement strand
TGTCAAGGGTCACTTGAAAATGCACCACCTCGGGTCGAATCAAAGTGCACCACTCTGAAGCATAATAATCTTTCCTTTTAATATTTCAAATTCTTTGATGATTTCTTTCCGGTCTTGCGGCTTCTTCGGCGAGGCGAGAATGGGCCACCAAGCTCGTCGGAGCTTCGCTGATGAAGCCGCCTCTTCATTTTTTCGATTCCCTTTCCCCCTCTTCTTCGGACTTGTCTTTGAGCCTGTAGCTTCTGCCTTTTATTGTTATGATCTCGGCATGCTGGAGGAACCTGTCCAGGATGGCTCCGGCGGTCGGGACATCTCCGATAAGCTTTCCCCATTCCTCTATGGGCCGGTTGCTTGTCATGATGGTCGAGCGGTTCTCGTATCGTCTCATGACGACCTCGAAGAGATATTCCCCGGAACGCCTTGGAAGCTGCCGGAGCCCCATGTCGTCTATTATCAGAAGATCCGGCTTGAGGTATTTGCCCAGGCATCTGTCCTCCCCCGAAAGCGCGTCATCCTGCATGAACTCCCTGACCAGGTCGAAGATTGATCTGTAGAGGACCTTGAATCCGTTTTTCACCGCCTGGTAGCCTATTGCCTGGGCGAGATGTGTTTTCCCGACTCCCGGCGGACCGATGAAGAGGACATCCCTTGTCTGTCTTATGAACTCACAGGATGCCAGGTCGAAGATTTTCCTTCTTTCTATCCCTGAATTGAAGTCCCAGTTGAACTGGTCGAGGGGCTTGAGCTTCTGGAAGGCTGCGGACCTCACCCTCCTTCTGAGAAGCCTCTCGTTCCGGATGTTGAGTTCATCCTGGAGAACCAGTTCCAGAAAGTCGGCATAATCCAGACGGCTGCTCGACGCCTCCTGTAGTCTCACATCCAGCGTCAGCGACATTCCCGACAGGTGCAGTTTTCTCAGCGTCCTCACAAGATTCTCGTTCATTTTGACATCCTCCTTTTGTTGGTGTTTCATTTTCCGATGCTATTTTCCCGTAGAAGTCCAGATTCCTTATTACTGGGTGTTCGTCCAGAAAGGGGATTTCCGGCTGGTACACGGAATTTTTCATTATTCCACGAAGCTCCTTGAGCCTGTATGCTCCGAGTTCAACCGCCTGCCGGCAGCAGTTCTCAAGTTCTTCCGCCTTGTGCTTGTGCGACATGCAGAGGAATCCCTGGAGCGCCCGGATCCCTTCGATCCCCCTGTTTTTCAACATCGCCTCGGCCCACTGCCTCGAAAAAGCCCCGATCAGCGATGCCCTGTTCAGCATCCACTGCTCGCCTTTCTCAACGCCGGAAATCCTTCTCCTGGAAACATGCGCCGGGGCGGTGCAGAAATTCCCGGCCTCCCGCCGGGCGTGAAGATATATTTGAGCGCCCCTCATATTGAAGACACGGATGCTCCGCAAGTCCCACCTGACTCTGACCTGCCGTCCGGTATATTCCGCCGGGACAGAATAATACGCTCTCGAAACTTCGACATGCCCGTCCCTGTGGACAGTCCGGATCCCTTCCTCAAAGCATGGGAATAAGTCAGGGGGAAGTGGCAGAAGATGCGGCTTTTCCTTTTCAAATTCAGCGCGGATCTGTTTTTTAGTAGTGCCATGGATCCTGGTGTCGGCCACGCTGTTTTCCCATTCGGAGAGAAAGGCGTTTTCTTCGGCAAGGCTTCGGAACGTCCTGCCCCGCAGCGCATTGCCCTGGACATATCCTATGGCGCGTTCCACTTTCCCCTTATGCCTTGGAGTTGCCGGGCGAGTCGGCAGAATCACAGTCCCATAGTGGCTGCAGAAGTCCTTGACCTTGGGATTGATATCAGGATCGTACCAGTCGGCCTTGATGACCGCCGCTTTCAGGTTGTCGGGGACAATAGTCCGGGGAACTCCGCCAAAATACCTGAACGAGTTTTCCAGAACCCTGATGAACGTCTCCGTGTCCTGCCTCAACACGGCTTCACTGTATGACTTCCGGGAAAAACTCAGGGTTATGCGGAATACATGCGGACGGCTTTTGCTTCCGTCCTCCCGCACTATCTGCCCTCCGGAACCAAAATCAACCTGCGCCTCTTCTCCAGGCGCGCATTCCATCCGACGGAACGGCTCTTCCGTACCGCAACCCAGTTTTCGGACATACCTCTTCACCGACTGATAGCTGCCGCTAAACCCGAAATCAGAGACAATATCCTGGTATATCCTCTGTGCGCTCAGACCGATCTGAAGCTTCTCCGCTATCTGCACATCATGTTTCTCGCACGAACTCCGCCTTCCGGACCCGGGGGTCGAAATGGTGCATTTTGAAACTTCCCCGCCAAGATACTTTCCCACCGTCCTGCGGTTGATTCCGAGGGTTTTTGCTATATGCCGACGGGAACAGCCCTGCTTGTCTAAAATGAATATGGATTCTTTCATGCCCACCTTAAGAATATTTGCCATTTCAACCTCCTTTTGGAAAGTTTAATGGCTTTTATTGCTTCTTAAAGTGGTGCACTTTCAAGTGACCCTAAGTGGTGCATTTTGAGTGACCGCTGACAG
>JBAYFV010000419.1:0-2542 GCA_041666985.1 Victivallales bacterium | reverse complement strand
CTAAATCGGCGTACCTCCGGCGCGAAACTGAAAATGACTTTTGCTCCATTTGATTTGTCTTTGTATCTTTGTGCATTTCAATATGTTATCATGCATTTTCAGTTTCTCATGAATTAATCAGGCTAAGTAGGGACGGCTCGTCGGGCCGTCCGTAGTGAGGCGGCGGTTTCGGCGAAACCACCCTGCCTTCGCCAATTTTGAAATTACCTCGGAATACAAAAGTTTTTGCTCTCGCCCCAAATTCCCATACTTTTGAAATTCCCTCAGACAACTCCCGAACTTCCGCATTTCCGAACTCTCGAACTTTATTTTTCAAACACCATCAGTGCATATCCCTTGAAAACGGGAACATCCACGCAGATATGATTGTTTTTCACCGCAAACGGCAGCTCTTTGCCTTCCGGAGCGAGATAGACTTTCCCGGGACGAGATCCGTCCAGCCTGAGTGCGAGTTTCGCATTCAGTATTGGCACCGGCTCTTCGATCATCTCTGTTTTCTCGCCGCGCAATTCCGGCACATAGGAGAGGATATGGACCATGCGCCTGCCGGGCTGTTTTGTCACAAACACCCTGGCAAATGAAGGGAGGTTCTCGGTTTTCAACAGAGGTTCCGGCAGTAATTTATCCAGCACGTTTGCGAACAGCCGGCGCAGTTCGACGGACGCCTGCAAGTTGTATCCGGAAAAAATCCGGTGGCTGAAATGCGCCACTTTTCCGCAAACAGTCAATGCCGGCTTGTCGGTGACTTTGTCCGGCGGGTTGTAGTAAAAGGCGTGTTCGCCGTCCCAGTGCCGGTTGTAGTACGGTCTTATCAGATATGCCTCCACGCCGGTGCCCGGCAGCGCTTCAACCTCGATTCCGGAGGAATAAAGAGACAAAGGCATTGCCGGCAAACCGCTGCTGAAGTTTTTGCCGGCTGCGAAATACGCAGGATCAAAATCGCATTCCTTTTCAAACTTTATCCCCCATTCCTTTTGCAGGACAAACTGGGTTTTCTCCGGATTCATGCCGGAAATTCCGCTGGATATGACCGCTTTGCCGGCGGCAATGTGCGCCTTTACCCGGCGTGCGGTTTCCGCGCTGAAAGTTGCGTCATCGGGAATCACCAGCACCTTGTATCCGCCCCAGTCGGAAAACTCGGTCACGATGTCAAACTGCTGTTTAAGTTCACAGAGCATCCGGGTTGCACCGCGCAACGGCTTGTCCCACACGATGGTACTGAGGCCGCCCCGGTAGACAATGGCGATTTCCGTGAGGTTTTTCGCCCGGTCGAACCACGGCTCCATCACTTGAAGTTCCCTGTAGATTTTTTCGATCCGGTCAAGCACTGCGGTTTCCATGTCGCCGCGCGGATGGAAATGCCCCCCGACATTCGGTCGCATGCCGTTGGCCAGACCATACAGAAGTTCTGATTTTATTGCCGCTTCCGGGCGCAAGCCGCCGAAATCGCCCCAGTTGTAGAAACGACCGGTCATGTTAAGTACCGGCTTGTCGCCGAGGGTGCGCATATAATGGGACAGTGTCGGCAGGAACTCGTATCCCCAGCCGCCCGTAGGCAGGCATTCGCATTCCATGTAGGTGCCGAATTTCGCCTGATCCTCGAAGGACGGGCCGTTGAAATACAGCAGATATTCCGGATTGACCGCTTTTGCGGCTTTCGCAATGTCGCGGGACAGGCGGATGACGGAGAACTCGGAGAACTTCTTGACTTCCTTCTCGTTTTTCCAGTCAATGCCGCGTTCCCTCATTTCCTTGACACAGGTCGGACAGATGCACGGATGGGAAATCAGGCAGTCTATGAAGAATCCGGAAACCGGATAGTTGCTGGCTATTTCCCCGACCATTGCGATCAGGTGGTCGCGGTAGGGCGAATTGTAGCACATTGTCCGGACAAAAGGATTTACGCGATCTTCGCGATAGCTTCTGCCGTCAAAATACAGCGTCGTCCATTCGCGGTGACGCAAGCCTTCCTCGTGGCTGATGCCGCCATTCAGGTAGGCGGTCAGGGCAATGCCCTTGCGTTTGCAGGCAGCGGACAGCTTGCCGAACATATCATATTTCAGCGACGGATGCCTGATGCCGATCTTGGTGTCGTAGTAGGCCATGCCCATGTTGCATCGGGCATGGAACGTCAGATAATCCACTCCGCAATTTTTAATCCGGTCGGTGAACAGTTCCGCGTCAAAATTCTCGCCCACATCCGGACATGCCGGCATGGTGTGATTGTCATAGAAAAGACAGTACTTCGGATTGTGCATTTATAGTTCCTTTTTTTCAAGCAATATTCATGTTCTTTTAATTTAATCGTATAGGAAATTGTATTTTAGAAAGCTCACAAGCCAGAGGCTTGTGCTACTTCAAGGTATAGGAATTTCAAAGTTTATGAATATCCAATGGTAATTCAAATTCCAATTTCCAGATTCCAAAGCACAAACAAGCTCCAGATTTCAAATGAAGAAAAATTCCAAACTAATAAAAAAACAATATAAGAACATGCCTTGCGGCATTGACTACGAACAAATTAAGATTCGTTTTTGTTGGT
>JBAYFV010000418.1:0-2578 GCA_041666985.1 Victivallales bacterium | reverse complement strand
GAGTCATATGGCCTGCAGTACATCCCTGCCGGGACGGTTTTACGGGGATGGCGATAATTCTTGAAATGATGGCAACCCGTTCCGGGAACATTGAAACGATCATGAAATCAATGCCGAAATATTTCACTGTCAACAGGAAAATATCCTGCCTCGGTTCGCGCGTTTCCCGGAAAGTAATCCGCGAACTCCGCGAAAAGTACATCTCGCAGAAACCGAACACCATTGACGGAATCCGGATTGACTGGGATGACCGATGGGTGCTTGTAAGACCTTCAAACACGGAGCCTGTGATAAGAATAACCGCCGAAGCGAAAAACGGGAAAATCGCCGAAACCCTCGCTGCGAAATTCGCAGAAGAGACCGCGAAGATCATTTCCTGAGCCAATTGCCACCTTTCTACAGCATTCCTTTCCTCCTGATAAACAACAGGAACGTCTGTTTTGCCCAATAAAAAATCCCGGCTGCGAATTCCGCAGCCGGGATTTTGATTGTCTTAAATTTCATCAGCGAATTTTATCGCCGGTTCGCCCAATCGCCGTTTCTCCGATTCGTTCCTATTTGATTCCCAGGATTTTCTTGACTTCCGGGAGTGTGCCTGCCGAACCGAGTTTCTGGTTCTTGTGGGCGATGAACTTCGCGTATTCGGCCATGAAAATCTTGCCGGGAGGGCGAAGATCGAATTTCTCCGAATTGTCGCGGAAGTATTCGCGGTGTACGCGTGTCCAGACGAGACGTCCGTCGGTATCGATGTTGATCTTTGTGACACCGAGTTTTGCGGCTTTGGCGAACTGGTTCTCATCAACGCCTTTGGCTCCCTTGATGTTTCCGCCGGCCTTGTTGATCCTCTCGACTTCCTCCTGCGGAACGGAGCTGGAGCCGTGCATCACGAGCGGGAAGTCGGGGAGGAGTTTCTGGATCTTTTCGAGTACGTCGAAATGAAGTCCCTGCGAACCTGAGAACTTGAATGCCCCATGGCTTGTGCCGATGGCGCATGCGAGGCTGTCGCAGCCGGAAAGCCTGACGAATTCCTGGGCTTCGGCGGGATTTGTGAGCTTGGCGTTCGCTTCGTCCACCTGTACGTGTTCCTCAACGCCGCCGAGCTGTCCGAGTTCCGCTTCGACCGAGATTCCCTTTTTGTGTGCGAGGTCGACGACTCTTCTTGTGGCCGCCGCATTTTCCTTAAGGGGATCATGGCTGGCGTCGATCATGACGGAGCTGTAAAAGCCGCTGTTTATGCAGTCAATGCATGTGGCCTCGTCGCCGTGGTCGAGATGGACTGCGAAGATAGCTTCCGGAAATACTTTCTCGGCCGAGCGGATTATGCCTTCGAGCATGAGCTTGTTGGTGTAGTCGCGTGCGCCCTTTGATATCTGGATGATGAAGGGAGCCTGGGAATCGAGGTTGCCCTTGAAGAGCCCCATGGTCTGTTCCAGATTGTTGATGTTGTAGGCTCCGATGGCGAATTTCCCGTAAGCCACCTTAAACAGTTGTGCCGTTGATACGATCATTTTCCCTCCGTTAAATGTTGATGTTGAAATAATGCCTTTGAAAACGCCTAGTATAGCATGAATCATCCATTATGAAAATAAAGCAGGCTTTATTTTCATGTGATCTTCAGATTCTTGAACTGAGGCAGATAAGCCTTGTTCCTGTTGAACATTTCCTGAACCATTTTCCTTATTTCCGCGAGTGAAAGCACGGCGGAGGTCAATGGATCATATGCGATTGCGTGGAACACCATTTCCGCGTCACCGTCAAGGGATGCGTTGACAGCCATGTTTTCGATTGCCACGCTTATGTTGTTGAGAGTCGCCAGTTGCGGGGGAAGCTCTCCGACATGTATTGAATCAAGTCTGTTCCTGCCTGCGACAACAGGGGCCTCGACGCATGCGTCATAGGGCAGATTTGTTATGAGCCCCTTGTTGGGGACGTTGCCGTTGAATTTGAAAAGGTCGCCGCCCATCCATGCGTTGATGATGAAAGCCGCATATTCATGACCGCGCTTGATGTCTATTTCCGGCTTGGCGAGCCATTCCTCGATGTCCTTCTGCCATTTCCTGTTCTTCCCGCGTTTCGCATACTCGGTGAGTATGTATGCATAATGTCCGGGATTCCAGTTTGTGCCGCTTGTGCAGTATTTCTTGATGAGATCGGGGCGTTTGCGGAACCAGGCGCTGTATTCGGAGTTGTGTCCGCTGGACTCGGTGACGTAATATCCGAGATGGATGAACATCTCATTCCTGACATGTTCCTCGTTGTAGATCTTCCTGTTTTCGCGCACTGCCTTGTTCAGCTTGGGGTACAGGTCCCTGTTCTTGTGTTTGAACTCGAGATACCATGCCTGGTGGTTTATGCCGGCGCAGACGTAGTCGACTTCATTGTAAGGTACGCCAGCCCATCTTGCGAGCATTTCCGCCGTTCCCTGTACGCTGTGGCAGAGTCCGGAGACCGTGATTTTTGACGTTTTCTGCATGGCATGGCAGAGCATGGCCATCGGATTGGTGTAATTGAGGAATATTGCGTTCGGGCAGTATCTCTCGATGTCTTTGCAGATGCTCAGCATTACAGGAATCGTTCT
>JBAYFV010000417.1:0-2592 GCA_041666985.1 Victivallales bacterium | reverse complement strand
TTTTCTTTTCTTCTGTCTTCGAGCAGAGGGGATTTCCATCTCCGTAGGAGACCCCTCTGCTCACCCTTTCGTACTCTATGATTCCCTTCTTCGTGTCGGTGACGTGTGATGCCGCAGAAGCCCCTCTCATGTGTTCTTGCTTTTCTTTGCGTGCTGTTCCCGAATGCTCAGCACCCCGTCGAATTCAAGGATAATCGAGTGATGGACAAGCCTGTCTATGGCGGCCATTGCGGTCATGGGATCCTTGAATATCCTGTCCCATTCGGAAAAGACAAGATTGCTGGAGATCATCAATGACTTTCTTTCATAGCGTTCGGCAAGAAAGGTGAAGAGCACTTCCATCTCTTCCCTGGTATGCTGGACGTAGCCAATATCATCGATGATGATCACGTCGAACTGGTTGTATTTCCGCAGCTGTTTATCAAGCCTCATCTTCTGTTTGGCGACCAGCAGTTCCTGCACGAGCCGGAACGTGGGGATGAAAAGGACTTCATACTGGTGCTTCAGGATCAGCTCACGACCAAGTGCGGCCAGATAATGTGATTTTCCGCGTCCCGGCAATCCGAAAGCAAGGATGTTTTCAGCGCGCTCCACAAAACTGCCGTCAAGAAGGGAGGGAAGCATTCTGCGGCATCTTTCAGGCATGAGCTTATCATTCAGGGATGCGAGATTTTTCCCGTCCGGAAGCCTTGACCTTGACAGGAGTCTTTTCATCTTCCTGTCATTTCGCGCCTGATGTTCATTTTCGCATAAATACAAAAGGAATTTACGGTAGCCCCAGTTTTCCTTTTCAGCACATTTCAAAGCCTCGTCATATATTTCCGACATGGCCGTGAGATTGAATGTCTTCAGCAACAGAACCAGTTGATCTGTGGACATGTCAAAATCCTCCATGTAACAGGCTGTCATACGAGAAAAGTGTCGGTGGCGCCCTGGTTATCTCCGGAAGCCTCATTGGAATGTTAAGCTTGAGCTTTACCGTATCCATGGAAATCTTTTCCCCATTCCCCATGATATCGGCAAGGATGCCGGAGACTTTCTCTTCCCCGTTGGAAACGGCAAGATCAAGGATTTCCAGATATTCCCTGTCAGCAAGACGTTCGCCGTTTTTACCAAGAAGCTGTTCATATGCCTTTGAAAACGACTCTCTGGGAAACAGCTGATCCCTGTAGCGGCAATTGGCAAATGCCCCGGGCTTCCGGCGCAACGATTCGATCACATGTCCGTAGCTGATGCTGTAGCCAAGGCCGGGCTTCCGGTTCAAAGTCTCAATGTACTGCTGGCCCGCAAACATCTCAATCCTGTCCTCATAGACACGCAGCCTGACCCTGTAACCCTTCAGCCTTGAAGGGACGCTGTAGGCCACTTTCTTCACCCTTACCGTCCCGAAGGCGCTTACGGTCTTTTCCTCCTCTGTATATTCCGGAAGCCGGACTGCAGGCAATTCATTCATCGCCTGCAATTCCTCTTTCACCTTTTCCATCCTGTTCCGGTTCGCCCGCTCCAGAACCTCAATCAAAAACACCCCGTATTCTTCCACGCTTTGGAAATCACGGCTTCCGCGGAGCAGCAGGTGCTGGTCCATGCGCTGCTTCAAATGGCCGTTCGCACTTTCTATATCACCGTTTTCATCGGGACTGTTCACGTTTATGCTGCGCGGCGTCACCCCGTAGTGTTCAAGGAATGTCGTGTAATCGTAATTAAAATCCCTCTCCCTCCCGTCTTTTCTTATCTGGTGGGTCGCGGTGGAACTATTGTCTGTCTGCAATATTCCCGGCACCGCCCCAAGACGGAAAACGGCTGACTGGAAACCCTTTTTCAAGGAGGAAAAACTTTCGGAATGGGCAATCTCAGCCCATTCCCAATTGGAGTATGTCAAGATGGAATGACATAAAAGATGCTTGAAGTGAACACCGCACACTGTGACCGTAAGCGCGTTCATGCATGTCCAGTCAAGCTCCATCAGCTTCCCCGGCAGATGAACCTGTGGAATGCTTACAATGCGCGGCTTGCCCCTCTCCGCCTTCCATTCCCTGACCCTGCGCTCCAGCGTCCTTAACTGGCCGTCATGGAATTTGCCCGGATATTTTCCCTGAAGGTGCATGAAAATGGTCAACGGCTCCAAGCCGTCAGCATTCCCAAGCATTTCGCCTATCTCCCCTGCCACATCCGCAAACGGATCCGGCCGCGTCCGCCACCGGCGAGCCGTTCTGCTTTCCAACGGCCCCATGCCATATTTTATATACTTCGCTCCTGTTTTGCGATCTATTCCCGCTTTTAATGAACTCATTGATATTTCCCCTGACTTGTTGAACACCCCTATAAGTTTCCGATACTGCGTTTCATTGATCATGCAGATTCTCCTTAAATGCTGTTGGCTAAACAATAGCCATTCAAGGAACAACATGATCCGGATTTTCGTGGGTATTTCTAATTGTCGTCAGTGGGTAAATATAATTGTCGCGGGACGGAGTCCCGCATAAATCTGATTTTCCTTGCTGTTGCCGGATTTGAACCACCCGGTAAACAGATATTCGCCTTTGGTGTCCACCGGAATAAGTTCTTTGCTGGAAACAAAATTGCTGTTGGTCA
>JBAYFV010000416.1:0-2607 GCA_041666985.1 Victivallales bacterium | reverse complement strand
TTCTCTCCGGGGAAGTTCCCGATCACAACATAGGGGAGCCCTGACGATTTCGCGGTTTTCACAATCTCCAGGGATTCGCGCGCGCCCTCGATCACGATTATCCCTGAAATGCTCCCGTTGAGCACTACGTCTTTGCAGAACCCCATTGACTCGGGATAGAGGGAGTGGATCTGGAGAGGCATTTTCCGCTGTGAGCTTTCGCTGTTGATCCCGAACATTATTTCGGTTATGAAGTAATCCGGCTCGCCTTCAATAAGGGGCGGGTAGAAGAATGCGACAGTGTGTGATTTCCTGCTTATGAGGTTGCTTGCGTGGTAGTTTGCCCTGTATCCAAGCTGTTCGGCCTTGGCTTTAATCATGCGGCGGGTCCTGTCGCTGATTCTGCCCTTAGTGCCGAAAGCCCTGGAGACGGTGGCCGTCGAAATACCGAGCTTCGATGCGAACTGGCTTATGTTCAATTTCTCTTGTTTCATAATCGCCTTCGGTGGATGCGTAACTGATTACGCATAATTAAGGCCGACATTCTGGAATGTCAACAATTGAAACATGGAATTGCATGATTATTTGATTATTCGCGGAGATTGGTGATGGCCCTACCTCTTGCTTTCAAGGTAACTCGGTCTGCCGCGGCGGAATCCAGAGCTTGAACTGCGGTGTGATCCCGGATTTTACTAAACTTCAGGATTAATGTTGTGCCGTTGCCCTGAGGGGACTGAAAATTATATTTTATTATTTATTCATCCCCACGCTTACGCATTGGGCTACTGTATGTCGCCATCTGCGAGGGCTGAAGAGAATAATCCAAGAACATGTCTTGCGGCATTGACTACTAACGAATTGCATTTGTTTGTAGTTAAGCCCGCAAGGGCTGTTCTTGCGTTTTTTGAGCACCTGGTTTAATTCCAACAATCAAGCAGCCCGTTATCATTTGGGCTTACTCAATTTGCATATTATTTCACAGACCTGCTGTTCATAAATCCCCTGCCATTCTGGAGCCAGCATGCATTCCGTCACCTCGTATCCGCCCTTGTCGTAATCTGCCGCAGGTGCACCGTAATGCATATATCCATTTGAATAAGCGGCCATAAACGTGTGCTTGTAAGGCGATGCCTTTTTGACATTCAACCCGATTTCGACCAATGCTTCAAAAGGTGCCGTTATCAATACGCAATCCCCGATTTTAATGCCCTGCACCTCCGCTTCTATAGTATCTTCTCCGGAATCACTGTTTATCTCCTGATGCTTTTCCAATGTCGCAATGTCATCCTGAATTCTCGTTAACTTCTCCATTGCGTTGATGTTATTCAGATATTTTCCGAGGTTTTTCCTGTTAAGTGAATCCATGGCGGTAAATTCATCCGAGCCCATCTTTTCCGCCTGCATGTAGCGGTAAGAGTAATTCAGGGGGTATTCAGGCTTACTACTCGTCTCATAATCATGTCCATGCGTTAACTCTTCAACGGAGCGCGGGTTTTCCAACCCGCGATTTGGCGGACAGAAATGTCCGCCCTCCTTTATTTTTGAGTTCCTATTTCTTTCAATACTATTGGTAAGACCGTATTGGATGTATAACGGCAGAAATGACTTGAAATTAAGGCTGGTGGATCTCAGGGATTCAAGCAGCTTGTCTTGTTCCGCCTTCAATGCTTTAATTCGTTCAGGGATATCGGTTCTCCGAGGCAGCCTTATTGTCTCGGAAATGACATTCAGTTCTGCGTCCTTTGTCTCGATCTCTCTAAATGCCTTCAATGTGCTGAGCCCAAGAGTTGTGCCAATCTGTTCAACATTTCTCGGACTGTTGAAGTCCTTGAAAAACACATCGCAAATGTCGCCTGCCGCCCCTTGCAGGAAGAGTGCCATTACGCCACCCCCGAGGTTTTCCTCGATGACCCTTGAGGCGACTCCAGGGAAATTGGCCGTAATGCGTCCCTGCGAATCTCCAAAAAGAGGATGGCATGCGAAATTATATATCACTGCGAGCGGACTCCCGACCATCCGGTCAATCCGGATTACGCCTATCTCTGCGTCAATCGGCCCGACACTCGCGACTTCCTCGTCCGGCGGACACGGATTCGTGTGGCGGATAGCCCATTGCTTTCCATTCTTAAGCCTGAGATTCCGATTGATCGTGATCCAGTCTTCATGTCCGACACCTGCTCCGAGCTTAGCCTCTGTCATGTTTTCCATTGCGCGGCGTACAGCATCGAATGTCCTATCCACCTGTTCGTCGTCATTGCATAACATGCGGCCTGGCGGGTGCGTGTGTGACGCGTTGACCAGCACATTGCAACCGGGAATTTTCAGTTCCTGCTGTATCCGGTTCCGGAGATTCGGCAGGAATTCCTCGCCGACATCCGGCAGCATCCCCTGACTGATCTTTCTGCCGCCAATTGCGGTCACATCCATGGCGATGATTACCACTTTTGTTTTGCCGTCATCCAACACCAACGCCTTGGCGTAGAGAGGATTTTTGGTTTTCACGCCCTTCTCACTAGTGGTGATATCGCTTTTGGCGACACCGGCCAGAAGGCAGAACTGGGCGTCTCCGGATTTGACGCTTGGAATTTTATTGCTATTCGATTTGCTCATAAGATCTCCTGTTTATTT
>JBAYFV010000415.1:0-2636 GCA_041666985.1 Victivallales bacterium | reverse complement strand
CGGACGACTTCCGCCGTGGCGGCGAAGGTCATCGTCGGGACAATCACCAGGTCTCCCGCCTTCAGGCCTATGGCTTCGAGGGCAAGGTGGAGCGCCGCAGTGCAGGAATTGAGCGCGACTGCGAACTTCGCATCCGCGTATTTCGCAAATTCGGCCTCGAACTGCTTTGTCCTCATGCCGGTTGTCAGCCATCCCGATTTCAGGCAGGCTATGACTTCCCTTATTTCCTCCCCGCCGATTGCCGGCCGGTGGTAGTTTATGAAATTCTCATTTTTTTTCATCTCAATCCATTCACTTTTGATCAACTCTTAAGCTTGTCGGCGTAGGTCTTGTCCTATTGAAAAATCCTAAACTCCAGTATATCCCATTCGGTTCGGTTTTTCAAATTGCACATGCGGTGTGCGTAGTCTATCAATATTCCGACTTCTTCAATCTATCTATATCATCTTCAATTTCTTTGAGGTTTTGTTTGTATTCAATTTGTTTTTTGGAAACACTGTGTTTTTCAAATTTCACCCCTGCTTTTTCCAATGCCATTTCGTGGCTTATTTTTCCCGCATGGGTCAGCAGTTCTCTGCCGTTTAGCTGTAAAATAACATCCAGTCGTTGTATCCAGTCTGCCATATACATTGGAGTCCGTTGTTGCGCCATGGTTTCGGCAAATGCCAGATATTGTTCAACCAGTAAGCCGAGCAGTTTCATCTCGTCTTCGGTCAGATAATTCTTGGCGATGCTTACATCGGATCTTTTTATGGCCAGTGAACTCTTTTTGTCGAATGATTGCATCCCCAGCAACGGTAAACCGGCATCAACCCGTCTGTACACCAGTTCTGCTGCGGTTTGCTTGCTGAGAGCCCACAGAAGTTTGTTTTGAACCACCTTGAAAAATTCCAGAGTTTTCTCGTCTTTGGGATCATAATCGATGCTGGTCGTATAGATGTCTTTAATTTTCTGGTAGAAAAACCGTTCCGAAAGTCGTATTTCCCGAATGCGTTCTTGCAATTCGTTGAAATAGTTCATGGAATTGCCGGATTTAAAACGGTCGTCGTTGAGAGCAAAACCTTTTATGATGTATTCCTTGAGCCTTTGCGTTGCCCAGATTCTGAATTTTGTGCCTTGCGGTGATTTTACCCGGTAACCGACGGAGATGATGACGTCGAGATTGTAGTGGTCAATCTCTCGTTCAACATTCCTGCTGCCTTCCTGGTGAACTTGTCGGAATTTCCGACAAGTTCGGTTTTGCTCTAATTCACCTTCTTCGTAAATATTTGATATGTGTTCGGTTACGGTGCTTCTGCCTTTGCCAAACAGCAGAGCCATTTGCTCTTGCGTAAGCCAAACGGTTTCATCTTCCAGGCGGACATCAATTTTGATGGTGCCGTCGGGATTTTGATAAAGGATGATTTCACTGTTGTTCATGGGATTAATTTCCTAAAAGTCAATTGTCCAGACAGTGTCTGGAATTTTTGGAATTTGCCATTTAATATCCTCTTTTCTTCAGCCCGTATGAGGCGGGCATTCTTGGGACGCGTTCGATTATATCATATTCCGTATTTTTATTTCCACCGCACGCAGCGTCCGCTCCAGCGCCTTGTTCGACCTGCTCCTTTGCAAGGCTTTCTACTTCCTGGACGAGAGCGTCAAGTTCCTTGACGACTTGCTTCCTGCCCCTGTCAGTGAGTGGCACTTGTAGAGCTCTGCAATAGCGTTTGATGAAGTCACGGGGGGCTACCCGTAGGTCGCGATAGGCTTCCTCAACTCGCTTTGTCGCTGGATCATATCTCTCGTTCAGGGCGAAAAGCACTGTGCCCAATGAATCAACAATCCTTTCGAGGTGGAAGTGGAATGCCGTATTGGCGATGCCCCGCTTGACATAGTCACGTAAATCTTCGAGAGACCCCTTCATGGTGGAAAGGCTTTGCTCAATGAGAGCTTTCTTGAGTTTGTGCGGATAGGGATGCAGATTGGATTCGATTTCCTGGACAACAGCATTGGGATCATAGAGAGTGATCGAGTTTGCGAGTAACCCGAGCATTGTGTATGGACGAAATCTCAGTTCTGGAATTGAGGTAGCACCTTCCCCCGTCACTTTCCGGACAACCGTCCGTATCCAGTCCACCGTATTGAATGTTATCTTTTTTATCTTCTGTGTTTCTTTCTTCTACTTTCCGAATATAATCGCCAATTGGCTTATAATTCTTTCTACTCATCTTTTACCTGCCAATGTCCTGTCTTATCAGAACCGATTCTGGAAACAACCCCATCTTCCTGCAGCTTCTTGATAATCCGAGTTACCGTTCTACGGGATTTGTTTAATTTCAACGCAAGTTCATCAATCGTAATTCGCTGATTAGCTTTAATTAAATTTACAGTGTCACGTGCAGTGTCATTTACAGTGCCATTACTTTCTCTTTTCAACGGTTCGCCTTGCCGTTTTTTCAGTGTCGTAAGAATCTCTTCAAGCATAAATTCAATAAAAGGGCGACAATCTGTTGCTTTTGTACTTTGGCTTATAGCATCATAGTATTGTTGCTGATTTTCAAAAACAATGTTTTCTACCGGTAAATGCTCAAATATAGGATGCAGCTTACTTAGTAGGAGCGATTGCCATAATCTGCCAAGGCGGCCATTGCCAT
>JBAYFV010000414.1:0-2647 GCA_041666985.1 Victivallales bacterium | reverse complement strand
TGGAGAACAAAAATCGCGTATATTGTAAACATTTCAGCTCGTGTAGCCATGCATATTTCAGTTAATGATGGAAGGCTTTGGAAAGTATGGGATGCCGTAACCTGAATTCTGATTATTACGCATACCTTGTCCGGAAAAGTTTCTGTTCCTGCTCCAAGACTGAATATTGAAAATCCCTTGATTGCAAAACTTTTTTCCCGTCGTATTTTTAAAGGCAACCTCTAAAAATTGGCATATGGCGCGAGACGGGAGATTATGGATAAACGGTTAGGAGCAAATGCCAGAAGCAACCCTGTAGCGGGCTGTGGCTGGTTTTGCGACGACACCGGAATCCATAAGAATCTGTCTCCCTTCGGGTTGCGGAGCTTTCTGGCTCAAACAAGAATATTCTTATTTCCGCTCATCTGTTTTTCAGCAGGAATCAGCGCGGCGGACAATGCTCCGGGGCAGACTCAAAACAAAAAAATATCGGAACAGATAAAAGCCGAAAAAAGTTCCGATGCCGCGAATCCCGAAGCCAAGAAGCCTGCTGAAAACAAGCCCCCCGCTGCCGGAAAACCATGGGTTGCCGTCCACGACTTCTCCATTTCCCCCTCCCTTGCCGAATGGGGGCTTAACGGCTGGGAAATTGCTGAGAAATTTGAAAATGAACTCATGCAACAGACAGATTACAGAATTATAACCCGTGCAAAAATCGCAAAAGTCCTGAAGGAGCAGAAAGTCGGATCAAGCGGCACACTTGAGGCCTCAAAATTCGGGGCGATGGTTGGAGCAGACTATATCGTTACCGGGCAGATAGACCAAAAGGGCAGCAAGCTTACTATCATCGCCAAGATGATTGATGTGAAAAAGGAAACCGGAAAGATAATAAAGAGCTATGACCTTTCAATAAGGATAGTCGCGGGCAAGGAATGTCTGGCGAACATGCAGAAACAGATTGAGATTCTCGCAGATAAAATCTCAATGAGTCCCGGGGAGCTGCTTGATTACGGAATACTTAAACTGAAAGACGGCAATTACGAAGAAGCTTCGGAGTCCTTCCGCGAGGTAAAAAACAGCATACCTTTTGATGAAATAAAAAAGCTTATGGAAAAATCCAGGAACGAGAAACCGGCACCTTTGTCAAAAGATCTGAAATCAGTCGGAGACCATCTCGATTACGGCATTGAAGAGATGAAAAATGGCAACAGCCGGGAGGCTTTCTCCGCTTTCTCTAAAATAAGCGAGTCCGGAGCCAGCGGTGAAATAAAAAACTTCCTTGAACTCCATGACGCCCTCAAGAAAGTCGAGTCAAAACTCAAGGAACAGCAGGAAAAACTCAAGACCGCAATCGGCGAGGCCGACAGGCTTTTCCTTCAGGCGAAGGTCGCCCAGGACAAGGCCGAGAGTGAAATGACTCCGTCTGAATTATGCGACAAGGCGCTGCTCCTGCTGGAGTCCATGCTCTCTGATCCGAAAAGTTACCTGTCAGAAGATTCAAGAGGTGAAATCGAAGACATGATAGCCAAGATCAAGGCGTTCAAGACAAATGTGGCAGGCGGTCCGGTTCCGAACAAAAAATGGATGATTCCCGACCTTAATATGAATTTCGCGCCTGTCGCCCCGGGATTTTTCATGATGGGTTCCGACAAGGCGTTGGACGATGCCGACAACAAACCCCATCCTGTCACCATCACCAAGCCCTTCTGGATGGGACTCTGCGAGGTCACGATCGGACAGTTCCTTTATTTCCTCCAGAATCCCAACGGTGACGCCAACGAACCTAAAAAAGCCGACAAGGACAAGGAAATATCGTGGACCAACGAATATTGTCCGATCACCAAGGAATACAAGATGAAAAGCGGAGGCGGCGATTTCTGGGGGGACGAGAACCAGCCCATGGTGGGAATAAACTGGAAAGCCGCCGACCGTTTCTGCAAATGGCTGACCAAGCGCGAATCGCTTGCGAAAAGGCTTCCCGCCGGTTATGAATACCGGTTGCCTACTGAAGCGGAATGGGAATATGCGTGTCGCGCTACGGCATCCAAGGACAAGTCAATTCCCCCTTCAACGCTCTATTGTTTCGGGGATAATGCAGGCATGCTGTCCGATTACGCCTGGTTCAAATTGAATTCGGGCGGGAAAACTTTTCCGGCAGGCAAAAAGAAGCCGAATGCATGGGGTCTTTACGACATGCACGGGAACGTATGGGAGTGGTGCTATGACTGGTACGACGGGCCTTATCTTGATATCGAAGTAAGGGATCCCAAAGGTTCCGACGCCTCAGCCGACAATCTCAAGGTTCTGCGTGGCGGCTCCTTCATGAGCGGCGCAAACGAGCTCTGCAGTTCCACCCGTTATCCCCTCGACTATAAAACCGCAAAAAAGAACATCGGTTTCCGGATTGTCTGCGGTCCGAAACTGTAAAGGGAACCTCTGAAAATCCGCATATGTTCCGCCGCTGCGGACGGAAGATTTTTGAAAGCTCAAAAATAATTTCTGAACGGACGTGTCCCGCCATAGCTTCCCAGCGAAGGAGGAAGGCGTATCCAGGCCATACGGATTTATGGCAGGCTTGTTGGCAATTTGAGTGAGATTGCCTTACTGTATCCAACTTTTTCAAAAAAAATGCATGATGTTTTTTTCATGATTTCATGAAAAAAATTAT
>JBAYFV010000413.1:0-2649 GCA_041666985.1 Victivallales bacterium | reverse complement strand
TTGCTGTCAAGATCCACCATGTTCCCCGCCTCGCGCGCCGTCTGCGTGCCTGAAGCCATGACAACGCCCACATCCGCCTGTGCAAGAGCAGGAGCATCATTGGTTCCGTCGCCTATCATTGCGACCATGTGTCCTTCCGCCTGCTCCCTCCTTATGCATTCAAGCTTGGTCTCGGGATTGGCTTCGGCGATGTAATCGCTGACACCCGCCTCGGCCGCGATCGCCGCCGCAGTCAGCGGATTGTCGCCGGTGATCATTATGGTTCTGATGCCGGCAGACCTGAGCCGGGAGAAGCGCTCCCTGATGTCCGTCTTTATCACGTCCTTCAGATGGATTACGCCGACGATCCTTGAACCCCTGGAGACAGCCAGAGGCGTTCCCCCGTTGCGCGAGATTTTTTCACAGGCGTTCTTTATTTCGTCGGGGAAGTTTCCGCCCTTCGAAAGCACCCAGGCTTTCACAGATTCATATGCGCCTTTCCGGACACATGCCGATTCATCCTTGAAATCCACGCCGCTCATCCTAGTCTTTGCGGAAAAAGGAGCGAAAGTTCCGCCGGACGCCGAAGGATCCTGCATTTTCAAATTGTAGTTCTTCTGTATGAAATGCACGATGGAGCGCCCTTCCGGGGTATCATCCGCACAAGAAGCGACCATGGCGGAATCGGCCAGCATCGCTTCTGAAATACCCGGTGCGGCAATCAGCTCGCTCGCCATCCTGTTCCCATAAGTGATGGTTCCGGTCTTGTCTATCAGCAGCACGTCAACGTCACCGGAGGCTTCCACAGCCCTGCCTGACGTTGCAATGATGTTATGTGACATCAGACGTGAAATCCCTGAAATGCCGATCGCGGAAAGCAGGCTTCCTATCGTTGTGGGGATCAGGCAGACAAGCAAGGCTGTCAGCGATATTATTGAAATGGTCTGGGAGCTTCCCGATTCTTTTGCCGAATAGACTGCGAAGGGATAAAGGGACACGACTGCGACAAGGAATATGATTGAAAGGCTCGCAAGGAGGATTGTCAGCGCAATCTCCCCCGGTGTCTTCTTCCTGGTCGCGTTCTCCACCATCAGGATTATCTTGTCTATGAAAGTATTGCCCGCTTCGGCCGTTACCCTGACGACTATTCGGTCGGAAATGACCTTTGTCCCCCCGGTGACGGCGCTCCTGTCGCCTCCGGACTCCCTGATGACCGGTGCCGATTCGCCGGTGATCGCCGATTCGTCAATGCTGGCTATCCCCTCGACGACCTCTCCGTCTCCCGGTATGAAGTCCCCGGCTTTGCATTCAACCCGATCTTCCTTGCGCAAATCCTCGACTCCAACGTCTTCAATTTTCCCAGACTTCATCAGACGGTGTGCGATTATGTTTTTTCTCATATTTTTCAGGGAGTCAGCCCTCGCCTTGCCCTGGGCTTCAGCTATGCTTTCCGCGAAATTCGCAAAAATCACCGTGAACCACAGCCATATGATGATCTGGATCGTGGAGGAACTGACCGGAACTCCGGAAACTGCGTTTTGTATTGCGATGCAGGAACAGAGTATTGAACCGACATAAACCATGAACATGACCGGATTCCTTATCTGTGAAACCGGATTCAGTTTCACAAAAGCGTTGATTACCGCCGGTATCAGCATCTGTCTTGACAACAATTTTATTTCTTTTTTCATGTTATATCCTCAGATTAATTTACCCGACAACATAAGAAAATGTTCAAGGATCGGCCCTAGGGTGAGCGCCGGGAAATGTGTCAGTCCCCCGACGATCAGGATGACGCCTGTCAGCAGGCTGGCAAACAGCAGGGTGTCTGTGGGAAAAGTTCCTTCGCTTGCAGGAATCGTCTTTTTCCCGGCAAGGCTCGATGCAAGTGCGAGCACCGGGAAAATCACGCTGAACCTTCCGATCAGCATTGCAATTGATATGCAGACATTATAGAAAACAGTATTTGCATTGAGCCCGGCAAATGCGCTCCCGTTGTTTCCGGCACCTGAGGAAAAAGCATAAAGAATCTCAGACAGTCCATGAGGTCCCATGTTCGCACGCGACGCCAGGGCCGGAGGCAGCAGAACCGCCACGGAGGAGAAAATCAGAATCACCATTGAGGGAACCATGATGCCGATCATTGACAGCTTGACATCAAGCGCCTCGATCTTCTTTCCCATGTATTCCGGGCTGCGTCCGACCATGAGGCCAGCTATGAAT
This sequence comes from Victivallales bacterium, assembly GCA_041666985.1. GTDB lineage: Bacteria > Verrucomicrobiota > Lentisphaeria > Victivallales > GWF2-50-93 > GWF2-50-93. Next base: position 447 of record JBAYFV010000413.1, on the reverse strand, counting down.
ACAGTTATCACGACAAAGAGGATCATGCCGTAAAATCCTGAACCCACTCCTCCGAAAATAATTTCACCAAGCATCATGTTTATCATGCATATCATACCTGTGAGAGGGGCGAATGAATCATGCATTGCGCTTACGGCACCGCATGAAGTCACCGTAGTCGCCACTCCCCAGAGAACTGATCCCGCATTGCCGAAACGCATCTCCTTGCCTTCCATTGTTCCATGTGAATATTCTGCAATCATGGCGAGGACAATTCCGGCAACCAGAAGTGCGAGCATCGTGCCGAAAATCACATACCCCTGCCTGCGTCTTCCGCTCATATTGCCATACATGAAAGGGAACGCCGCCGAGATGACGATCAACCCGAGCATTTCAAGGAAATTCGAAAACTGTCTTGGGTTCTCAAAAGGATGGGAGGAATTAGCGCCGAAAAAGCCGCCACCATTA
>JBAYFV010000412.1:0-2670 GCA_041666985.1 Victivallales bacterium | reverse complement strand
CTTCCCGGGAGGATGCTCCTGATAAAGTCCCTGAATGACTTTACCGCCCAGCTTCCCCTTGTAGCTTTGTCAGACAGGAAACCGAAGGCTCTCGGCAAAAATACAAAGGATGCAATCCTCAGCGGAACCGACCTTGCGATTCTGGGTTCGGTGAAAGAAATCATAAGTCGGATCAAGTTTGAAATCAACGTTAAAAAATGCACCGTAACCGCAACCGGCGGAGATGCCGGATTCTTCATAAGGAATATAAAAGGACTCAAGTCCGGAGGCGGAGATCTCACGCTCCTCGGAATAGCAGCCTGCTGGGATGCGGAAATAAATTCCAAGCTCCAGAATCCAAGATCCAAACAAAATTCAAAATAGAAAAATCCAGACAAAAATATTATAATAAACGAAAGCAATAGAACAGCCCTTGCGGGCTTAACTACTAACAATTTGCTCAAGTTCGTAGTTAATGCCGCAAGGCATGTTTCTGATTGGTTTCCTGTTTTGAAGATGGTGTCTTGAAGCTGTCACCATTCTTGAAACGGAATTGGGGGTGTCGCCATGCGAATAAAAATCTGCGGGATAAAAACTGAAGCCGATGTTGATGTTGTCATTAAATCCGGTGCCGATGCGGCGGGTTTTCTTGTCGGTCAGGTTCACACGTCAACCGACTTCATTCTTCCAAGCACGGCGGCGCGGCTTTCGGGGACGCTCCCTCCATTCATAACACCGGTGATTGTCACCCATCTTGTAGATGCGGCGTCAATACTCGACATAGTCAAGAGAACTGGAATAACAACCCTTCAGCTGCACGGCGGCAGTTTGCCCGAAGATGTCAGGAAGATTTGCGACGCTCTCCCCGGAAACGGCAAAATCATTTTTGCCGTCCACATGATAAAAGGCGAAATTGCGCCTTCCCCGGATGAATATTATCCGTTTATTGACGCTGTTCTTCTCGACAGTTGCAACATGAGCACGGGGCAGGTCGGAGGAACGGGGCAGATCCACGACTGGGCTTTGAGCGCTCAAATCGCAAGGACTTCTCCGGTTCCGGTGATTCTCGCCGGAGGACTCAGCCCTTCGAACGTAGAAGAGGCGGTCAGGACGGTAAAACCCTACGGCGTAGATGCCAACAGCGGGCTCAAAAACCCAGAAGGCGGACGTGATCCGGAACTCTGCAAGGCGTTCGTTGTGAACGCCCGCAGGGCTTGGATGAACAAAGACTGTTCGTTTGGAAATACTGCGGGATAATCCAGATCGGCGCCGATGATTTGCAATCAACACTGCAGAATTATATATTCCAAACATGAAATAACACCGAAACAAAGTCCGGAGATAATTCACACCATGCGTCAAAGTCGGCTCCTATCAGTGTTTTTTTCCATCGTGTTCACTCTGACTTCCTGCAGTAAGAAACAAGCGCCTCCCCAACCCCCGCCCCCGGGCGTAGTGTGCGCCATCGCGGAAAAAAAGGATGTGTCCAGCACACATGAATTCATCGGACAGATAGTGGCCGAGGACTCAGTGGAGCTTGTGGCGCGCGTTGAAGGCTATCTTGTCAAACGCAACTTCGAGGAGGGAAGCTTTGTAAAAAAAGGAGATCTCGTCTTTGAAATTGATCCGCGCCCGTTTGAAGCCCAAGTCAAGGAGGCGGAAGGACAGCTGGCGCATGCACAGGCTTCCCTGACATATGCGAACATCCAGGTCGGACGTTATACGACCCTGGTCAAGGGCGATGCCGTATCCCAGAAGGATCTTGACTCCGCCACCATGCAGCAGGGAGTTTCAAAAGGTGAACTGCTCGTGGCGCAGGGACAGCTTGATCTCGCAAAAATCAATCTTGAATACACCCGGATTACCGCACCGTTCGACGGCAAGATCGGCGTCTGCAAGATCAGCGTCGGAAATCTCGTGGGGCCGACGATAAATAACAATCTGACAAAGATAGTGCGCATGGATCCGGTGAAAGTGGAGTTCAGCATCCCCGAACCAGTAGCCATCAGCATCAGGCAGAAGGCGGGCTCCATGGAAAAGATCGCTTCAAGGATGATTCCCAGGATAATCCTCTCAAATGGAACCGAATACCCCTCCGAAGGCCAAATCTATTTTTCAGACAACGTTGTAAACAGTTCCACAGGCACACTGCTCGTCAGGGCGCGCTTCCAGAATCCCAAAGGTCTTCTGAACTCCGGCGAGTATGTAAAGGTCAAGCTGGGAGACAGGGAGAAGACTTCGTCCACAATGATTCCGGCCGTCGCCATCCAGCGGGATCAGACCGGAGAATTCGTACTGATCGTCGACAAGGATTCAAAGGTACAGCGCAGGCTCGTCAAAACCGGGCAGGCACACGGTATAGACATAGTCATACTGGAAGGAATTTCCGAAGGGGAGAAGGTAATCGTCAGGGGTGTGCTGAAAGTCAGGCCTGGCATGACGGCAAATGTTTCGATAGAGGCAGCATCGAAGCCGGAAACGAGGACTCAGTCGGCCCTTCCAAATGCGGGATTGCCCTCAACCCAAAAGGAATAAACTCCAAGTTCCAGAATCAAAAGAACAGCCCTGGCGGGCTTAACTACGAACAAATGCGTGAATATTTTAATTTGTTGGTAGTCAATGCCGCAAGGCATGTTCTTGAATTGTTTTGCATGTCCGCGTATTTGGAGATTGTTTGTGCTTTTGAATTTG
>JBAYFV010000411.1:0-2681 GCA_041666985.1 Victivallales bacterium | reverse complement strand
TGGTATTAAAAGTTGCGGCCCTTTGGCCGCCTAATTCGCCAATTTTGAAATTGGCTCTCTTGATTTGCAGCCATCCGGCAATCCAATCATCAATGGGACGGCAGTGATGAAAACTAAACAGTTTCAGATCAACCTTTCGGCGACTTCGTTCCAGAGGAGGAGGCCCTTTCTGGTACACTTTATATTTTCTGCGGCTTCGATCAGCAGGTGCGTATCCGTGAGAGGGGCAAGATCGGTATTCCATCGGTTCAAGTCAAAGCCTGTCCTGCGCAGAAAACATATCCTGTCCCAGCCCTGCGAAGTTCGCAAACCCATGACGAATATTTCACGGGCGCGCTTTTCAGGAGTGATTAAATCAATCTCCGGTTCTGTTCCCGACAGCCATTTTTGCAGGTCGCCGACATTTGTCCAGCGCTTGATGCCGTCGAAGGAGGCTGCCGCAGGGCCGAATCCGAGGTATTTGTCGCCGTACCATATTTCCAGGTTGTGTCTGCATTCGGATCCGCGTTTTGCATAGTTGGAAATCTCGTAGCGGCGGAATCCGTGCTTTTTGAGGAAGGTGTTGGCGAGATTCCACATTTCGGCCGAACAGTCGTCAGTCGTCAGTCGCCGGTGGGAGGATTCAGGTTTCAGGTGTCTGGTGTCTGTTTTATCTTTGTTTTCCAATTTAGACTTTCTGCTTTCCAATTTTGAAATCTTCTCCGCCAGTCGCGTTCCTTCCTCAAAAGTCAGGGAGTAGGCGGAGATGTGTTTCAGCGGAAATGCAACTGTTTTTTCAAGATCGCTTTGCCAGTCTTCGGGCGACTGTCCGGGTATCGCGTAAATCAGGTCGCAGCCGATATTGACGACTCCGTGTTTTGTCAAAAGGGATATCGCCTTTTCAATCGTGGAAACAGAACCCTGTCTGCCGAGGATGCGCCGGAATTCCGGATTGAACGACTGGACTCCGAGTGAGACCCGGTTTGCGAAGTTCGCAATCAGTTTCGATTTTTCAGCAGTCAATGTTTCCGGATTGCATTCGATTGAAAATTCCGCATCTGCGGAAATTTCAAAATGGGAATGGATTAAGGAGAAGAGCTTTCCGAGATTTTCCGCCGACAGGAAAGTCGGGGTTCCGCCGCCGATGAAAACGCTTTCAAGTTTTCCGCAGAGATGTGAGGAGCTTTTGAAATCGTGAGCCAGCTTCTTCAGGTATGAATCAACGGCGCCGGGTTCGGGCGAGGGGAGCGAATAGAAGGCGCAGTATCCGCATTTTGAGGCGCAGAACGGCACGTGGATGTAGATGCGTTTAATCATATCCCGGAGCTTTGGGCGGTTATCATTCTTTCAAGGTCATGCGCCGAGATCTCCTGGTAGCCGCAGGGTTCCATGCTGAATGCGGCGCGGCCGCCCGAGAGTTTCGGAAGCGCCTTGCTGAACCCGAACATTTCCGAAAGGGGGACTTCGGCGGAGAGGTGCTTGATGTCGGGCAGAGATTCAATCCTGTGAATCACCGCCCGTCTTGCCTGGAGATAGCCGTTGATTTCACCGATATTGTTTTCCGGGGAAAGAATGTCCACTCTTACAATCGGTTCGAGAAGAGTGGTTCCGGTTTTCCGGATCGCCTGCTGCAATCCGTCAAGGACTGCGCCGGCCACCGAGCTTTCAATGGTCTTGTCGGGAAGCCCTTTTATTTCCAGGATTTCACCTCTGATGTAAATCAGGGGATAGCCCCAGTTGCCGCCGGTCCTGAGACCGTTGTTCAATGTTTCCAGCGACGATGCGATCCAGCTGTTCGGAATTGAGTTCCTGTTTTTTATTTCGTTCAGGACCTCGATTCCTTTTTCGAGACGCGGTACGGGGGTGAGTTTGATTTTCACTTCGGCATAGTATTCCCTGTCGCCGATTGTCCTGTTGAATATCCCGGTTGCTTCAATTTCAGATTTCAGGGTTTCCCTGAACGCGACCTGAGGTCTGCCGAACCTGGCTTCGAGATGGAAATCGTTTTTCAGGCGGTGGCAGTTTATTTCAAGGTGGAGTTCGCCCATTCCTGAAATCAGTGTCTGTCCGGTGGCGTCGTTCTTGCTGACGGTAAGGGTGGGATCCTCCCTGCAGAGGAGATCGATCGTCATGTTGAGCCTGTCCTTGTCCTTGATGGATTTCGGTTCGACGGCAATGGAAATGACAGGTTCCGGGAATACGATCTTCTCAAGAAGTACCGGACGGTTCACTGCGCACAGGGTGTCGCCTGTGAAGGTGTTTGCGGGCCCGATTACGCCGACAATGTCGCCGGGGCCGACTTCCTCCGCCGACTCGATGTTTTTCGCATAGAGCCTGAGCAGTCGTTTGACGCGCACTTTCTCATTGGTTCTGGTATTGAGGAGAGTGTCGTTGAATTTCAGTCTGCCGCTGTAGGTCCTCACATAGAGCAAATCGGCGCTGCCGCCTGCGATGAGCTTGAAGACAAGGCCGCAGAACGCCTGATCCGTGTCCTTGATTTCGATATGCTGACCTGTCTTTGGGTTGATCCCCGGGTATGAATATCTGTCGTTGGGGCTTGGCAGGTAATCGCATACTGCGTCAATGACCGGCTGGACTCCGATATTTTTCTTGGCGGAGCCTGCAAGAACCGGGATAAGTTTGTTTGAGATGACCAGTTTGCGGATTTCGCATTTCAGCATTTCCCCGGGGATTTCCTTTTC
>JBAYFV010000410.1:0-2681 GCA_041666985.1 Victivallales bacterium | reverse complement strand
CAGGGATCTCCTGAAAAACTATAGATAAACGACAAGGAGCAAATTTTACAAATATGAAAATCCCATCAAAAGTACATTTTATCGGTATCGGCGGAATCGGGATGAGCGGACTTGCGCAAATGCTGAAATGGCTCGGATGCGATGTCAGCGGAAGCGACCGCGACATGGACAAGCCTGAAAACTCGCGGATCATCGGCTCCCTGAGAAACTGCGGCATAAGGCTTTTCCCGCAGGACGGCTCGTTCGTCTCTGAGGGAAAAACGGATGCGATGATTTATTCGACCGCGATAGAAAATGACAATCCCGACTTCAAGGCCGGAGCGGACATACCTAAGGTTCACAGGGCGGCGGCGCTCGCCTCCGCCATAACATCAATGAAGGGCATAACATCCGTTGCCGTCACGGGAACCTGCGGAAAAACAACTGTCACGTCCTGGCTCGCGGAAACATTGGAAAAGATGGGACATGACCCGGCAATGCTGTCCGGCGGACTCGTGAACAACTTCGCGTCTGCGAAGTTCGCAGGCAACTTCCGTCCGGGCAAAGGCCGGTTTTTCATTTACGAAGCGGATGAAAGCGATAAAAGCCTTCTTGCCTTCAGTCCCGATTATTCCCTCATATTGAACATAGGCAATGATCACTACCCGATAAACGAACTCGCCGAGGTCTTCAGAAAATTCATCGGCGGCACTTCAAAAGGAGCCGTGCTCGAGGAATCTGTCGCTGAACATGTAAGGGAAACAGACAGAGGCAAGATGAAATCTTCAGTATTCGGTTCAGGTGAAAAATGCGGATGGCGACTCATTTCATACAAGACCGAAAACAAGATTCCGACTGCGGTTATCGAAAACATATCCGTCGGCAAACGGATGAATCTCGCGCTGCCGTCGCCCGGACTGCATATGGCGATGAATGCCGTCTCCGTCCTGGCGACCCTCGACATTCTGGGTCTGTACAACTCCGACTGCCATAAACATGTTTCATCATTCGGAGGAGTCTGGAGGCGTTTCAACATCAAGGGGAAACTGCCTTCCGGCGCACTTGTCATTGACGACTACGCGCACAATCCCGAAAAAATAGGTTCCTGCATCAGGACGGCGAAGGAAATAACCGCAGGCAGGGTTTTCGCAGTTTTCCAGCCGCACGGATTCGGGCCTTTGAAGTTCATGAAAGATAATCTTTTCAAGGAGCTTGAACAGATTACGGACGGAGAAGATAAATTCATCTTACTTCCGGTTTTCTATGCGGGGGGGACTGCTTCGTTCAGTCCGACATCGGAGGAGGTTGTTTCCGAATTCGATTCCAAGGCCGGAGGGCGTTTCATGTTTTTCAAGACCCGTGATCATCTGGAAAAATATCTGAAGGCGGAGACATGCGCCAACGATACGGTCGTAGTCATGGGAGCAAGAGACAACTCGCTTTCCACATGGACAGAGGAGATTCTGAACCATGCTCCTCACGTGTAAAAAGTTAAATTTTCACACGTGAGGAGTACAGTTCCAAGTTCCAGACAGGCTCCGATTTTACGGTTTCACCGGTTTCAGATAATGCACCCTGGCCTGTACCGCCATGACCACCAATACCAGGATTGCGACCAGATAGAACGGCATGCTGGAGTTGGTCCTGTCGGCTATAATCCCGCCGGCAATCGGACCGATGATGGTGGTAATGCCGACGACAGCCTCATTGATTGCGACATATTTTGAACTTTTTGTCGGATGCACCAGTGAATGGAATACCAGATAGAAGAAAAACATTCCCGAGTATATGCCGTAGAAAAACGCCGCCATATAAAATGTTCCGGATTTGGATCCGAGTCCGAAAAGAAGCAGTCCAAGCAGGCCCGACAGCGAAAAGATCGCCACAGGAACGGGCTTGTACATCCAGAATTTGCTGCGGATGAAAGCCAGTCCGATGAATGCCTGAGTAAAACTGACTATGGCGAGGATCAAGCCCTGATCGGTTTTTGACAGTTCCAGGATGGCGGCCTTTACCGGAAACAGGGATCTTACCACGGCAACGGAAATGCAGCCGATGCCGGCAGCCAGCCAGCCCAGCCATGCCAGGTCGGGCGTGTTCGAGTAATCCCCGGCCTGAGACGGTTTTCCGGCAGCGCCCGCAGTTTCGTGATGCCGGGAGGCGTATTTGCTGAGTTTCCATATCCCGAACGCCACCGCCAGTCCCATAATCGCGTTCAGCGCATAGCACCATTTCCATCCGAAATTCGGCCAGACATAACCGCAGACAAAGGGTCCGCACGCCATACCGAAACTCCAGGAAAAAGTATAAAGGGCTGTGGATCTGATCACGCCGCCGTCCTCGCCGTGCTCCAGTGATTTCATGAACACCTGGAAAGGGGTGAAGAAAAACGCGGTAGCCACACCGATCAAGGCTGTCCACAGGTATTGCGCACCAAGCCCGGGAACGGCAATATAACCGAGGGAGATCAGTGCAATCGCCCCTCCCGACATGATAATGAGATGTGCGGCGTTTTTATGGTTCACAATCCGGCCGGCGGCGATTGAACCGAGGGAGTAAATAAAAGCCCATGTCGCCATAACGCCTGTCACTGTCAGTGAACTGGCCCCGCTTTCAGAGTATCTGACCGCCGTCACAAAAAAAACCGCACCCAAAATCATGTCCATCATCGCCGGAAAAAGATATATCAGAAAACGTATCAT
>JBAYFV010000409.1:0-2706 GCA_041666985.1 Victivallales bacterium | reverse complement strand
GCCTTGGCCCTATGCCGCAGATACTAAATTAACTTGGATGCTGGAAATTTTAAAATCGCAGAATGTCCAATTCAAGAACAGAGATAATTCCTTTTACTGCCCTTCCATTAAGACTGGATCATGCTATGGGATGAACAACGGATTCATGCTGAATACTTCAATTCCCAAGAAAAATAAAATCCTATTGCTGTCCGATTCAGTCCATTACATGCCCGGAGACTATCCCCAGAAGCCCAGTTATGGGGGCGCAGCATATAAAATTCAAAGTCGGTTTGAACATCCGGGAACTGGTACTGCTGACAGAAAACGCCACATGGGGGGAGCTAATGTCTTATTTTCTGACGGAAGTGTGGACTGGCTTCCGTCAAACCTAATTTCAACAAACCCAACAGATCCCCTGTGGTTTTCTCCATAGGAATGGGGGGGTGTACATAGAGCTTGTCTGTTTTATGCTGTCGCCGGCAATTTTTCGCCGGACTCGACGTCATCTTCCGAGACAGACAGGTTGACATCAATATGTGTTGAATATCCTCTCTCGATGCGGCAGAGCAGCCAGAGTGCTCCGACCAGCAGGAAGTTCGTGACAATCCGTGCAATTCCGAAAGCAAGGGTGCCTTCTTCCATGTTCATTGAAATTGTCACCACGACTTCGGCTATCCATATTCCAAGGAGGATAAAATACTGAATCCCGACAAGAACCAGCATGCCATGATGCGGAATTCCGTTACGCAGGGGTTTTCCCTCACGGGCGGCGGCAACGTCCCGCCAGATGGATCTCTTCAGGAGGATCCAGCACCCCCAGGCTATGATGGAAAGCGGCAGCACCAGCAATCCATACCATTTGAATGCGAAAGACGCATGTTTTACATGCATCCACCACATCATGAGAGGGGTGGAAAGCACTGACAGCAACATCACGCCATCAAAGAAGAGGAAGGAGATTCTCAACCATTTTGACTGCGGTCCAATCGTCGAAGTAATGGGCATCTCCTCTATTCCAGTATGACTCCATGGCGCAGGCGGATGGAAATGTTTGTCACCCCCCATACGAAGCCATTCGATATAGACAAGGACCAGGAATACCGTACTGATGGTTCCGAAGATGGACATCCAGATAAATATGTAGCGGTAGCCGAAATCGGAGCCGTGGTGGAACCATTTCGTCATGTCTATGAAAAGTCCCGCGAGAATCCCGGATACGGTTGTGCAGGTGGATCTGAGCAGCGCCTGCGCCGAACAGAACTGTCCAAACCTGGACTGAGGGAATATCCTCATCTCGCAGGGTAGTCCGGCGGTTGTCACTATTGCGGAAAGCAGGGTTCCCGCCAATGTGCCTCCAAGGCCGATCCAAAAAAAATATTCCCCCGGCAGCGTCACGAAAAGCCATACCCCTGTCACAATGGAGCCGATCACCCCGAAGACCGCTGAATACGTAGTGAGCCGCAGGGGATGCCAGCGGTCAACGAAGGTGGCCATGAAGATTATTGCCACCATCACGACAACCGAACTGATCGCCGCCATCTTGCCTATCTGGTCCAGGGTAAGCCCCATCTCCTGGTTGAAGAAAATCATGAAGACCCCGATACTTCCGGATATCGCCGCGAACGAGGTCGAAATAAACCTGAACCAGTAGAACTTATGGGAGAAGGATTCCCTGAAGAAAGTCCTGAGTCCGCCCCAGCCCTTGTTGTCCTTGTCGGCCTCACCCTCGACCGGCGGGTATTTTCCCTCCTTGACAAGCAGGCACATCATGCCGAAGCCGACGAGATAGAGGAGGGACGCGCCGGTGAATATCTCCCTCATATAAGTGTTGGCGTATTTGAAGATGAACCAGCTGTAGAGGGCTCCGGCGCCGATGCCGACAAACCTGAAAGCTCCCATGAAGCGGCCAAGGAACTGCGCCGGAACGACATCGTTGAAGAGATACCAGAACACCGAACCCACGAACATGTTGAAGAACTGGAACATGATGAGGAAGAGCGAGATCAGCCCTATGGTAATGGTTGCCGGGGCATGCGCCCGCATCTCCGGAGACCAGGACTGGAGCAGTCTGCAGATGTCATCGCTCCAGCCAAGCAGCGCGAGAAACGCGCACAGGAATGGCATCGTCAGGATAATGAACGGTATGCGCCTCCCCCATTTGCTCCGGTAGCGGTCGCTCTTGAAACTGACCCACGGGCAAATGGTCATGTTGAGGAGACCGGGTCCGGTTGTCAGGATCACCCCCATCAACCAGTTTGGGGCTCCGAGGGCCTTTAGTTTCAAGGGCAGGATGCTTGGCACAACTGCTTCCATCAGGGTGAAGCAGAAGTCGCCCCAGAGCAGCCAGCCGAAGAGCATGACAAGTCCGACTTTGGTGTAGGTCAATGTTCCGCAATGATAAACGTGTTTGCCGTCGGGGATATTCTTTCCGGCCTCTAAAGTTTTCTGGTCCATTTCCACCCTCTATAGTTATCCGCTTAAGGAATAGAACTTTAAAACAAAGACATCAAACATAATTCCGACTAAAAATTTTGCAACATGCCTATCGGAAATACATTGAGGTAATTGCAGAAGCAGTCGGTCAGGCGTCAGAATTCAGCAGCCTACTGCGGTGGCCGCAGTTTTATCAATAAGAAACTGAACGGAGGGCGGACTTTCCAGTCCGCCAGCAGACGCGGGTTGGAAAACCCGCGCTCCGTTAAAGAAACAGAAAAACGTGTGTGT
>JBAYFV010000408.1:0-2720 GCA_041666985.1 Victivallales bacterium | reverse complement strand
TGGAGAAAAGAGCAGTCGGTAAAAAAAACAAATAAAGTTAGGCCGGATCTGATAAACACGGCGAAAAAAAGGAAAACGGAGGAATGCTGATATGAATATCATGGATAAAATCAACGCAAGCCAATGCAAGGCCAACATAACTGATTTCAATGTTGGCGACGCTATAAAAGTATATTCAAAAATCAAAGAGGGTGACAACGAGCGTATTCAGCTTTTCGCCGGAACAGTAATCGCAAGAAGGGGTTCTGGAATCCAGGAGACTTTCACCATCCGCAGAATAGCCTTCGGACAGGGCATGGAACGCATATTCCCCCTGCATTCGCCGAGAATTGACAAGATAGAAGTTGACAGGCGCGGAAAAGTCCGTCGTGCAAAACTTTATTTCCTCAGGAAGAAAGTCGGAAAAGCGGCACGCCTGAAAGAAGAAAAATACGTATCCTGATTGACAAACCACTGAGTTCAAGAAGTCATCTGCTCTCATTTGAAAAAGAGACATGGAAGCAGGGCATTGTCTTTATCGCAGGAATTGATGAAGCGGGAAGGGGGCCTCTTGCCGGACCAGTTGTGGCGGCTGCGGCAATTCTTCCGAAGAAAACCAAAATACCCGCCGTCAACGATTCAAAACAGCTTTCCGAAAAACAGCGGAATAACCTGAAAGACATGTTGCTTGATATGCCGGGTTTCAGGTATGCCGTATCCGAAATCCAAGCCGATGAAATAGACAGGCTGAACATACTGAGAGCGACCCATCTTGCCATGCGCAGAGCCGTCTTGCAGCTTCCTCAAACGGAGATTGCATTTGTTGACGGGCTCAAGGTTCCGGACATGCCTGTCAAATGCAGGTTCATTGTCAAAGGCGATGCGAAATCCGCAAGCATAGCATCCGCAAGCATTCTCGCGAAAATCCACAGGGATGAAATCATGATGCGCTATGCCGAAATATATCCCGAATACGGTTTTGACAGGCACAAGGGATATGGTACCTCAGACCATCTCAAAGCCCTGAAAAAACACGGCCCGTGCCCCATCCACAGGAAGTCATTTGCGCCAGTAAGGGAGATCCTTAATCCTTCCCCGGTTCAGGGCGAGCTGGCGTTTTGAAGAATAATTTTTTGAAGCAAAAAATTAACTGACGTGCTTTTTAGGAGACATCCATCTCCTTATGAAACTGAGGTTGGAGTTCACGGCTTCAGCGTGTTCTTTATCTTGGCAGGAAAATGCGGCATCTTCTGTCAACCGCTTAAAAAGTAAAGGGTTGAATATGCTGACGGTCAGGTTATATTTAAATTAAAGGTGTAGGTAATTCAAGTAAATTGGTTAGTAATAATCTTTACAATCGCGGTGGCTTCATTGAAAAATCCACAAAAAATAATACAAAGGATGGTTTCTTTAATATCAAGGAATTTTAATCCTGAAAAAATAATCCTTTTTGGCTCATACGCCAGAGGTGATGCCGGTCCAGACAGCGATGCCGACCTTCTTATTGTGATGAATACAGGAAAAAACCGCAGACTCAGGAAGGTTGAGATCCTTTCAAAACTAGCTGGTATTGGGCTTCCTAAGGATATAGTCATTGTAACACCGCAAGAACTGGAAAAATATGCGGATATGATTGGAACGATAATTTATCCTGCCGTTCGAGAAGGAAAGATTCTATATGAAAAAACATTATAGAGGCGTTGAGATTACGGCTCTCTGGGCGGAAAAGGCTGAAAATGATCTTTTAAACGCCGAACACACTCTGAAGATGGAATCCAATTGCCCGTTTGACACCATATGCTTCCATTCCCAGCAATGCGCTGAGAAATATATCAAGGCCCTTCTTATTTTTCACTCTATTGATTTTCCAAAGACACATGATCTGGCGGAACTTGTTGAGCTTTTCCCTGAAAACTTGGAAATTGGAGTGGATGTGGACGATTTAAGCATTCTGAATTCCTATTCTGTAAGCGTAAGATATCCGGGATTTGAAGAACCACTGACACGCCGTGACGCCACCAAGGCTCTTTCAATCGCTAAAAAGATCAGGAATGCAATTAAAGGTTTATTGAAATAAAATGAAAGGATTTTCTATACTTATAAATTTTTGATCCAAAATTTTATCTAACGTGATTTTCGACAGATGTTTCCGTCCGAAAACTGGCAGTTTTCCTGTAAGAGAAACGATGTCGGAGGTTGCGCCCCAACTGGGGCGCCTCTTCCGCATTCTCTTACAGGCATGCCAGTGCCTCGGACGGAGTGCAGAGTGAGTGCGCTCCTCTTTTTTTGGGGGTCATATATTCTGCCAAACGCCTACAATAGAAAGGAGGTCAATCATATAAATTCATCAGGCTGAGAAAATATTGCAAACGTAAGTTTATTTAACTCTATAATATCAGGAGGATGAAATGGTACAGTCAAAAGATAGTGATTTAATTAATGACCAATATGTTGTTAAGGATCCTCTTTCCATTCTGCTTACTGCAGTGGTCGGAATAGGAGCGACAGTAGCTACTGTCTACTTCTTGGCGAGTGTCAATCTGGACGGTCTTGTGTTTACGGCAGTTGCGGCAGTGGCAGCATACTTTAGGTTCAAGGTAATAAAGGACGGAGTTGTACTAGCAGCCTGTCGGAGTGACATTTTCTGTAAAAAAAAACATCTGGCTGCCTGTCTTCCGTTTTTAGATTTTCTATCGTTCCATGACGGTATTTTTCCGCTAATCCGTCATCCATTCAGTTTT
>JBAYFV010000407.1:0-2744 GCA_041666985.1 Victivallales bacterium | reverse complement strand
TACCTCTAACGACAAGCATTTCTCCCTCATTGCACAGTACACGTCTTTGGAGTTGTACCGCTAGTGAGGCAATTGCAAAGGTGGTCGTAAACAGTGATCGGCGACCTACTGCGGTAGCCGCAGTTTTATCAATAAGAAACTTAAGTAGTTTGCGATCTCCGAGCGCAAAAGACGAAGAGGCCGCTTGCGCCAAGGATGTCGCAAGCTACTCAAGGCAAGTCTCAAAGGAGTTCCGTATGGCAAAAAATATTTACTAGATTTCACTCGGCCTCTCGGTCACTATGATACTTTGACACTCTGACACTTGGACACTTTTTATGGACGAATTAAACTTAAACAATACAGACAGCGGTAAGGCCAGCGGGAGCATCCTTGAGCATTCACTGCGGGGAGAAGTCAAAAATGTCGTCTACACTAGCGACGACGAGACTTACACCGTATTGAAACTTATTGATTCCAAGGGAGCGGAACATGTCGTTGTCGGATCGATCACGGGCGCATATGCCGGGCAGGGAATCGAGCTGAACGGAGTATGGGAAAACCACCGCGAACACGGGCGTCAGTTCAAAGTCAAAACCTACAAATATATTCTCCCCAGCACTGCGGACGGCATAAAGCGCTATCTGTCTTCGGGCCTCATCCACGGAATCGGACCGAAACTTGCGGAATGCATTGTCAACAGGTTCGGCGACAAAACGCTTGACATACTCGACAATTATTCGGGCAGGCTTGAGGAAATCCCCGGCTTCGGCAAGAAGCGTGTCGAAATGGTAAGACAGACATGGCTGGAACATTCCAACAAGCGTGACATCTTCATTTTCCTGCAGAGTCTCGGGATAAGCACCGCCTATGCGGTGAGGATTTACAAGGTTTACGGCGACAAGTCACCGCAGGTCGTCAGGGAGAACCCGTACCGGCTCGCGGAGGATGTTGACGGCATAGGCTTCATAATGTCCGACAAAATCGGGGGAAGTCTCGGCCTCAAGAAAACAGATGATGCAAGGCTCGCTTCCGGTGTGCTCTACTCGCTCAACCGACTGGGCGAAGCGGGTCATGTCTGCTATCCCGAATCCGAATTCATCAAGAACACCGCGAAACTTCTCGATGTGGAGGAGAGCCATGCATCGCGCGGCCTTGACATCGCCATCGAAAAAGGATTTGCAGTCAGGGACACCCTCAGTGAAAGCGACGACGGCGTTCCCGCCCGGAAAATGGTTTACAGTTCATACCTTTTCAACGCCGAAAAGGAACTCGCCCTGACGATAGGGAAAATAGGAGGGGCGCAGGTTCATCACGGACAGAAAATAATAGAGGCCGAGACACAGGCAAAGATAAATTTCAATCCCGGCCAGATTGAAGCCGTGAACAGCGTCTGCCAGCATCCGATAAGCATCATAACCGGCGGGCCGGGTGTCGGAAAGACAACCGTCGTCGGAGAAATCGTAAGGCGTGCGAAGATCGCAAAACTGAAAGTCTATCTTGCGGCGCCGACGGGCCGCGCCTCGAAGCGGCTCAGCGAATCATGCCGATCCATTGCAATGACCATCCACCGCATGCTGAAATGGGAACCGGCAAAGCGGGGGTTCCACTACGGCACAAAAATCGCCCTGCCCTGCGATCTTCTGATCGTGGACGAAGTTTCAATGCTGGACATCCCGCTTGCCAGATATCTTTTCAGATCCATCGCACAGGGGACAACCGTGGTAATGGTCGGCGATTCCGACCAGCTGCCCTCGGTCGGACCCGGAACATTCCTCGCCGACATGATAAGATCCGGAAAGGCGAAGGTGACCCACCTCACCCAGATATACCGCCAGAAAGAGGGAAGCAGAATCATAACAAACGCACATGCCGTCAATTCGGGACGGATGCCTGACATCACCCCGGTCCCGAAAAACCTTCTCACAGACTTCTACTGGATTGAACAGGAGGATCCGGAACTGGCGCTGAAAACAATTTCCGGGATGGTAAGCGACAGGATTCCGAAACGTTTCGGCCTCGATCCGATGCGCGACATCCAGGTGCTGAGCCCGATGAACCGCGGCACATGCGGGACATTCACCCTCAACAGGACTTTGCAGGCGGTGCTCAATCCCGAAGACAAACACCGGCTTCATTTCTCTTTCGGCGAACAGATTTTCAGATCCGGAGACAGGGTCATGCAAACCTCGAACAACTATGACAAGGCTGTTTTCAACGGCGACATGGGAAGAATAGCGGGCATTGACCATCATGAAAAGAAATTCCGTGTCGCATTCGAGGGAAGCGCAGTGGATTATGACTTCATCGAGGCGGATCAGCTCGCACTCGCCTATGCGATAACCGTACACAAGTCACAGGGCAGTGAATTTCCGGCTGTGATAATCCCGCTCCTGAGCCAGCATTTCATGATGCTGCAGAGGAATCTGCTCTACACCGGCATGACGAGGGCGAAAAAACTGCTGGTCATCATCGGCAGCAAAAAAGCGCTGTCAATGGCAGTCAACAATGCAAGAATGGAAACGAGATTCTCCATGCTGCTGGACAGGCTGAAAAAGATTGGGTGATTTGGAGATCTAGCGATTTGGAGATCTAGCGATTTGGAGATCTAGCGATTTGGAGATTGGATGGATGGATTGTTGGATGAGGTAATTTCAAAACTACCCTGAGCCGATTCAAAACTAACGGAGGGCGGACTTTCCAGTCCGCCGCTTGAGTTAGATTTCCGCGGGTAAGAAAACCCGCGCTCCTTTAAATTTGAGTTT
>JBAYFV010000406.1:0-2750 GCA_041666985.1 Victivallales bacterium | reverse complement strand
TATGACGTTGTCGAATTCCTTTGCACTCAGCCAGTAGTCGTTGCTTTTCGCCGGTTCGACACGCTCGATGGCGGTGATCTTGAACCCCGACACCTTTAGCCCCTTCTCCAACCCTGTGATGATGTTTTTTGAAACCCCGGCCCGGGGGGCGTTCGTTTTTTCAGGGAAATCAAGTATCAGCACTTTCATCCTGGGATCGTCATATTCCGCATATTTGAGCTGTCTGCCAAGTATCTCGCCTGCAAGCGACATGTATTCCTTGTGCTTTTTCACATAGTCGTCCTGCTTGGAATTGAGTATCGACATCACGATGTCATAGCCAATCAGTGACAGGATGAAGAAGCTCAGAGCCATTACAAATGATTTATAAAGGATGGATTCGGACTTCCGGAATGGGATGTAGACGAGCAGGAGCATCACGATGGAAGTCGTGAGCATCATGAAATAATAGAATCTCGGCATTGTTCTCCTACCTATAGTTTCAGAGTGCCAACTTAAGGCAGGGACGGTTCTCCGAACCGTCCGTCCTGAGGAGACGGTTTCGCGTGAGCGACGTTGTCGCAACGCGACTCACGGCGGAGAAGCCGCCCAGCCTTAGGCAATCCTTTTAAATTACACTTGCTGTAATTGAGAATCCATTCATTGCAACTTCTTGACCCTTGGTCCGGCAGGTGTGTCTTCTATGACCCAGCCCATCGACTGCAGCTGTTTCCTTATCTCGTCGGATCTTGCGTAATCCTTGTTCTTCTTCGCGGAAACACGTTCCTGGACAAGCGCCGTTATTTCGGCGGGAACGCTCCCCGTGTCGGCCGATGCAACATCGAACACCGCGAAAACCTTGTCGAAATCCTTGAACTGTCCGAGTACTGCCGCCGCTCCAACGACGCCCATCTTTCCGGATTCCATCAGCTTGTTGGCTTCATGCTCAAGCTCGAAAACAGCAGCCAGCGCTTCGGAAATATTCAGATCGGCTGACATTGCCAACTTGAATGATTTAGCGGCCTTTCCTACGATCTCTCCGGCGGAATCGCCCTGAGCGGATGAGTTCTTGACCGAATACAGGCGCACGAAGAAATCATTGAATTTCTGGAGGGTGATCTTCGCCTGTGCGCAGGCTTCGAGCGTGAAGTTGAGCTTGTGCCTGTAATGCGTCCCCATCAGAACCCACCTTATTTCACGTCCGCTGAACCCTTTGGCGATTAGTTCACGCAATGTGAAGAAGTTTCCGAGGGATTTCGACATCTTCTGGCCGTTCACGATAAGATGTTCGCAGTGCAGCCAGTAGTTCACGAACCTGCAGCCGTTGGCGGCCTCGCTCTGTGCGATCTCGTCCTCGTGGTGCGGGAACATGTTGTCTATTCCGCCGGTATGGATGTCGAACGTCTTGCCAAGATATTTCATGCTCATCGCACTGCATTCGATGTGCCAGCCGGGACGCCCCTTGCCCCAGGGGCTTTCCCAGGCGACATCCCCGTCGTTTTCATCCCAGACCTTCCATAATGCGAAATCCGCAACTGCATCCTTTCCATATTCATCCGTCTTGACCCTCGCTCCGGCACGCTGGTTCTCCATGTCGATCCTCGCGAGTTTTCCGTAGTTTGCGAACTTCGCAACGGAATAATATACCGATTTGTCCTCGCCGACGTAGGCATATCCCTTTTCAAGGAGGACCTTGATGATCGATATCATTTCAGGAATGTGTTTCGTGGCCTCGGGATAGAATTCCGCCTTCTCAATCCTGAGGATCTCGAGATCCTGGAAAAAGGCGTCCTTGAATTTCTTCGTGTAGGCATCAAGCGCGGTTCCGGCCGCCTTTGAATCCCTTATGGTCTTGTCGTCGACATCTGTCAGGTTCATCACCTGCACGACATTGTATCCGCAGTATTTAAGCGACCTCCGCAAAACGTCCTCGAATATGTAAGCCCTGAAATTCCCGATATGGGCGTAATTATAAACTGTCGGTCCGCAAGTATATATCCTGGCTTCATTTCCGCTTATCGGAGTGAATTCCTCGTCCGACCGTGTGTATGTATTGAAAAACTTCATTCTTTTACTACCTTTTGTCTTCTACTTTCTACTTTCTACCTTCCAACCCCCTAATATATTCCTCTTCCAGTATATCCGCCATCTTTCGCGAGTCAAACTTCCCGGAAACCATCATTCTTCCTGCAGCACCCATCTCTTTCGCCTTTTCAGGATTATCGAGCAGGAATATAATCTTTTCGCTGACTCCGCGGACGTCGCCGGCCTTTACGGTGAA
This sequence comes from Victivallales bacterium, assembly GCA_041666985.1. Taxonomy (GTDB): domain Bacteria; phylum Verrucomicrobiota; class Lentisphaeria; order Victivallales; family GWF2-50-93; genus GWF2-50-93. The sequence goes on along the minus strand of JBAYFV010000406.1, from coordinate 490 downwards.
CCCTGTTTTCCCATTGATAATCAGTTCGGGTGTCCCGTCAAGCTCAAATCCGATTGCAGGTTTTCCTGAAGCAAGGCCCTGTACGACCGCCCTCGGCAATCCCTCCCTTAATGAAAGATGGACAAGCACATCCATGAGTGCGGTATATCTGTGGACTTCCGAAGGAGGTACAAGACCCGTGAAGAAGAATTTCATCTTCGCTGATCCGGCCCGGCACACCAGGCTGTCCTTCATGATCCCGTCGCCGACGATAAGAAAACAGGTTTCAGGATGCTTCCTTGAGACTGTTTCGGCCGCAGGCATGAAATCCTCATATCCTTTCAGGGGGAAAAGGCGCGCGACGGTCCCGATCACCGGCGCGTTTTCCGGTATTCCCAGCTTTTTGCGAAGTTCGCAGTCGGCATCGGATTTCAGGAAGGGATCTAGTTCAATTCCGCTGTAGACGACCTTGTATTTATCCGGTCCGGCGATGCCGGCGGCAACGCACTGG
>JBAYFV010000405.1:0-2784 GCA_041666985.1 Victivallales bacterium | reverse complement strand
CAGGAGGAAAATCGTCTTCTGCTCTGGCGCGTCAAAGGAAAAACTGCTTTCCGCAATCCAATGAGGTAATTGCCTCAGGAGAGCTGGTTGCAAAATTCAAAATTTAACGGAGGGCGGGTTTTCTCCTGTCCCTCGTAGCCCAACGTGCGAAGTGGGATACCCGCCAAAATCTGACTCAAATGGCGGACTGGAAAGTCCGCCCTCCGTTAGTTTTGCATCGGATCGAGGTGATTTTGAAATTACCTCAGTAATTTAAATCCATTTTAAAGCGAAAATACTTCCTTATAGTGTTATTTTATATCATCTAAAAATGGAGATTCACATGGGGAAACTATTTGGCACTGACGGGATCCGCGGAAAAGCGAATACATATCCTATAACACCGGAAGTGGCTCTGCAGGTCGGCAAGGCGGTGGCCCACGTATTCAAGGCCGAGGGTCGCAGTTATTCAAGGGCCGTTGTGGGCAAGGACACAAGGCTTTCAGGATACATGCTCGAGAATGCGCTCGCAAGCGGACTCGTCAGCATGGGCATGGACGTATATTCTGTCGGCCCGATGCCGACTCCCGCCGTCGCCCATCTCACGAAGTCTTTCTGCGCCACATGCGGAATCATGATTACCGCATCGCATAACACGTCCGAAGACAACGGGATTAAAATATTCGATGCGAACGGGTTCAAGCTTCCGGACGAGGTGGAAAACGACATTGAAGCACATGTCCTCGGCGGAGAAATAAACAGCGCCCACATAGGGACTGAGTTTCTCGGAAAGGCGTTCAGAATTGACGATGCCAGGGGACGTTATATCGAATTTGCCAAAGCCTCAATAAAAAATCACAGTCTTAAAGGACTTAAAATAGTGCTTGACTGCGCCAATGGCGCCGCTTATTCCATCTCCCCGATAATCTTCAGGGAGCTGGGCGCGGAGGTCATAAAGTCTTCAACTGAGCCGGACGGGTTCAACATCAACCGGGACTGCGGCGCGACTCATCCTCAGAATATTTCGAGACTTGTGTTGCAGCACAGGGCGGATGTCGGGATTGCCCTTGACGGTGACGGCGACAGGGTGATTTTCTGCGATTCACAGGGAAGGGTTGTCAACGGTGACCGCATACTTGGGCTTTGCGCCCTTGATTTTAAGGAAAGGGGGAGACTGGCGAAAAACACCGTTGTTGTCACATCCATGAGCAATCTCGGGCTGACCAAGGCCATGGAAAAGGCGGGTATCAATGCGGTTGTCACGGATGTGGGGGATCGTTATGTCGTGGAGAAGATGAGGAGTGGGGGATATAACATCGGAGGCGAACCGTCCGGGCATGTGATTTTCATGGATTACGTGACCACCGGAGACGGGACGATCACCGCCCTCCATGTCCTTAAACTCATGATGGACAAAAACAAGTCGCTTGCGGAACTCTCAGATTTCATGGAGGAATTACCGCAGCGCCTTTCAAGCATAATGGTCAAGAGGAAAATTCCCATTGACGAGGTTCCAAATCTCCGCGCAGTCATCTCCGAATGCGGGAAATCCCTCGGCAATAACGGGCGCGTAATTGTCCGTTATTCAGGAACTGAAAACAAGATCAGGCTTCTGGTGGAGGCCGTAAATCAGAAAGACGTGGAAACCTGGACTGCAAAAATAAAATCCGTCATTGAGAAGGAGCTCTGCTCATGAAACTGAAAATAACACCTTCTGATAAAACCGGGTATCTGTATCCTGTCACCTGCACAAGGAAAATTCTGGAATGTCCCGTAGGTACTTCGACATTGGGGGCCGAGCTCGAAAAACGGCTCTCAAAAGTTCTCAAGTCCATGGGCGATGAAATAACCCTCTGCCTGTGCGAAGATTTCTGGCCTTCCCGGGAACTAGTCTCATCGCTTTGCGAAATTCGCAGGGAGGCGGTTGTCTACCATGGGGAGAATAAAAGGGTGGTCGCCTGGATTTCAGCCGATGTCAATATTCCCAACAGGGCCGAATGGATGCCCGCAGATCCCAAATCGCTCATAATTGCTGCGCCATGGCATCTGCTGTCGGTGAATGAAGATATTGTCGGATCGATCAGAAAGAGCGTCATCAACGGCGAAGTTCGCAAAGGAGTGACGGTCGAAGGCAATATAATTGTCGGAAAAGGAACTGTAATCCTGCCCGGAGTCTACATTGACGGAAATGTTGTTTTCGGGGAGGACTGCAAAATCGGACCGAACTGCTATTTCCGCGGTAACACGTTCATCGGCAACAAATGCCATGTCGGACAGGCCGTGGAAATAAAAAATTCGATTCTGATGGAAAAAGTCAGCGCCGGACATCTGAGCTATGTCGGGGATTCCATAATTGGCGCCTCCTCGAATCTCGGAGCGGGTACAATAACTGCGAATTTCCGCCACGACGGAAAAAGCCACCGCTCAATTCTGAACGGTGAATTAGTTGACACGGGCCGCAGAAAGCTAGGTGTCATAACGGGCGACAATGTCCATACCGGAATACATACAAGCATCTATCCCGGCCGCAAAATCTGGCCCCAAATGTCAACCCTCCCCGGCGACATTGTGATCAAAGACATAATGCCGTAATTTTTTCCGGAACGGAAAAAATTAATATAGGAGAGCTGGTTGCAAAATTCAAAATTTAACGGAGGGCGGGTTTTCCAACCCGCCAAATCTTAACTCGAACGGCGGGTAAGAAAACCCGCCCTCCGCTGGTTTTGCTTCAGCAAGAGGCAATTTTGAAATTGCCTCAAATGGCAAAAACAAATGATTAAGCATTTGTTTTTGCCATAATACACT
>JBAYFV010000404.1:0-2785 GCA_041666985.1 Victivallales bacterium | reverse complement strand
TGAGGTAATTTCAAAACTAGGAATTCAGTAGTCAGAATTCAGGAGACAGAATTGAATTTGAACTCAAATTCGGTTTTATTCTGAATCCTGACTTCTGAATCCTGACTACTTTTGAAATTGGCTTAACAGTCTCAATCTTTTTCACAGTCTTCTCAAAGTCATTTCGGTCACGAACAAAACTAATTGACAATCCCCGTAACCGTTAAGCTAGTAAGCAACGCGGTTCTTTAGACCGCGAAAATCCTAGATTCTCTCGGGCTGAAGCCGCGAGCTACTATTTCAAAATAAGAGTTTTATTGAGTTCAAGAACACCCAGCTTAACGGTTACCAATTCCCCGGTTATAAAATCCGCTTCGGATTTTATTTCCCGAGCGACTTAATCATTTCCTCTACGCGCTTGAGCTTGTCCTCGTTTTCGGCTAGGATTTTCTTCGCCTCCTCGATGACTTTCGGCGGAGCCTTGCTGACAAATCGCTCGTTTGAAAGCTTCGCCTTTGATCCTGTGATCCAGCCTTCAAGTTCCCTCTTCTGCTTGTCAAGCTTGGCAAGTTCCGCCTTGATGTCAACCAGGCCTTCGAGAGGCATGAAGATAGTACCCGCATCGGTTACGATTGACGGAGCCGGTCCGGCGGCTGCGAAGTTCGCATCTATCGCAACGCTTTCGGCGCGGAGGAGAAGTTCGATTGCGGGGCGCTGTTCCTCGAGAAAAACTTCGGTCGCCTTGTCAACGGGCCTGATGAAATATTTGATTTTGAGCGACGGCGCGATGCTGCAGGATGCGCGCAGATTCCTGCCGGCGCTGATTATTGCGAATTTCGCAACAACCTTTTTCACAAGTTCCTCGCTGATGCCAAGCTTTGCGAGATCCGCAGGCAACAGAGCCTCAGGAAATTTTGAAAGCATTATGCTTTTGCCATCCGCCAGATATCCGAGCTGGTGTGCAAGCTCCTCGGTTACGAACGGCATGAACGGATGCAGGAGTTTCAGTATTGCGAACATCGCGTAATCGAAAAGGCCGAGTGCCCTGTCCCTCTTATCGCTGTTCTCCTTGCTGAAGAAAGTGTCCTTCGAAACTTCTATATACCAGTCGCAGAATTCACCCCATACGAACTCGTAAAGATTGTGGACGGCATCATGGAACCTGAACGCTTCGAGTGATTCGTTCACTGATGCGACAACCTGGTTGAGCCTGCCGAGCATCCATTTGTCGTCCTGCGAAAGATCCCCTGAAGCCAATGAACCGATATCAAAACCCGACTTGCCGGGGCCGGCTTGCATTTTGCGGAAGCGTGAGGCGTTCCAGAGCTTGTTGGCGAAGTTCCTGCCGATTTCGCACTTCTCGTTGCTGTAGCGGATGTCCATTCCGAGCGGCGCAATGTATATGATTGAAAACCGGAGCGCGTCCGCTCCGTAAGTCTTGATGACGTCCAGGGGATCCGGAGAATTCCCCAGCGACTTGCTGAGTTTGCGTCCGGTCTCGTCGCGGATGATACTCGTGAAATAAACGTTTTTGAATGGGATTGCGCCTTTGAATTCACAGCCTGCCATAATCATTCTGGCAACCCAGAAGAAAATAATGTCGGGTCCGGTCACCAAGTCGCATGTCGGATAGAAAAACCGCTGCTCCTTCGTATCATTCGGCCAGCCCATGATTGAAAACGGCCAGAGCCATGAGCTGAACCAGGTGTCGAGGACATCCTCGTCCTGCGCCCAGTCTTCAATATCCTTCGGCGCTTCAAGTCCGACATATATTTTCCCGGTTTTCCTGTTGTACCAGGCGGGAATGCGGTGCCCCCACCAGATTTGGCGGCTGATGCACCAGTCCTTGATATTCTCCATCCAGTGGAAATATGTTTTTGTCCAGCGGTCGGGGTAGAACTTTATTTCTCCGGATTTGACAGCCTCGATTGCGGGTTTCGCAAGCTCTTTCATGTTGACGAACCACTGTTCGCTGACACGCGGCTCGATCGGAACATCCCCGCGTTCGGAGTAGCCGACGCTGTGCATGTGATCTTCTATTTTATCAACCAGTTTCGCATCGGTCATGAGCTTCACGATCTTCTCGCGGCATTCAAAGCGGTCAAGCCCGACAAATTCCTCGCCTGCGGCCTCGTTCATTGTGGCATCGTCGTTCATCACATTCAGGATCTGGAGCTTGTGGCGGAGCCCGACTTCAAAGTCGTTCGGGTCATGGGCTGGAGTGATTTTAACACAGCCTGTTCCAAACTCAGGATCGGCATGTTCGTCCGCAATCACCGGAATCTTCCTGCCGGTCAACGGGAGGTCAATTGTCTTTCCGACAATATTCTTGTAGCGTTCATCGCCGGGATTGACGGCGACGGCGGTGTCGCCGAGCATGGTCTCCGGACGTGTTGTCGCGATGACGAGATGGCCGGAGCCGTCCGAGAGGGGATATTTGAAGTGGTAGAAATAACCGTGGACATCCTTGTGGATTACCTCCTCTTCGGAGAGGGCGGTCTTCGAGACCGGACACCAGTTTATCATTCTGGAACCGCGGTATATGTATCCTTTCTCGTAAAGGCGGACGAACACTTCGCGGACGGCCTGACTGAGTCCTTCATCCATAGTGAAGCGTTCGCGTTCCCAGTCGCAGGAAGTTCCGAGTTTGCGCAGCTGTTTGATGATAGTGCCGCCGTATTGCTCCTTCCATTGCCATACGCGTTTTATGAATTCCTCGCGTCCGTAATGGTCGCGTCCATGGCCTTCTGTTTCGCGGAGCTGCTTGTCAACACGGGTCTCGGTTGCGATTCCCGCGTGATCTGTT
>JBAYFV010000403.1:0-2792 GCA_041666985.1 Victivallales bacterium | reverse complement strand
CTACCCTGAGCCGATTCAAAACTAACGGAGGGCGGACTTTCCAGTCCGCCGCTTGAGTTAGATTTCCGCGGGTAAGAAAACCCGCGCTCCTTTAAATTTGAGTTTTGAAATCGGCTCAACTAACTTATTTCCAATATGTGGATTGTCTTGAACGGGCAGACATCGAGCGGTGCGCCATTGGCGGCGTTGCGGTCAATCATTGGGCTGAAGAACCCATGGTGACTCAGGATGTTGATTTGGTTGTCGCAACCGAATCGGTTGAACACGCTGTGACATTGCTGGAGGAGGCTGGATTCAAGGCTGAACGATTCGACCGGTCAATAGCCATCCTGAACTGTGGAATCTGCTCGGCGGAGAGCTTCAACAACTCATCCATAAGCCATCCGGGAATCCGTGGATTGCCGAAATGTCAGACTCTTCCTTTTCTCAATTGCGGGATAGTAACACCGTTCTTTCTTGTTCATCTAAATATCCGCCGTTCTTAAAGGCGACGCGCAATAAATTGCGCTACTACCAAACTAGAATTCCTTTCTCAGGTGCGAGGGCTGGATGTCGAGTTCTTCGCGGTATTTTGCCACGGTGCGCCGGGCGACTTTCAACCCGTCAGCCAGGAGCATCTCGGCTATTTGCTTGTCGGACAGAGGTTTTGAAGTGTCCTCTTTTGAGACGAAATCCTTGATTTTCTCCATGATGCTCCTGTTTGAAAACACTTCGCCGTCATCAGCCCTGAACCCGGATGAGAAGAAATATTTGAATTCAATAAGGCCGTTTGGCGTCTGCATGTATTTGTTGGCGATGGCGCGGCTGACGGTTGTCTCATGGATGCCTATCTTGTCCGCGACCTGCTGCATTGTGAGCGGTCTGAGGGATTCGACGCCCTTTTCGAAGAAGTCGAACTGGCTGTCTACAATGACTTCGGCGATGCTTTTAATGGTGCTTTGTCTCTGTGACAGGCTTTTAATCAGGGCTTTGCCCTGAAGCAGTTTCCCCTTTATGTAGCTCTTGGTTTCCTCTGAAGTGTTTGGATCTTCGAGAAGCTTCAGGTAGAACTGCGAAATCCGCAGTCTGGGAAAGCTGTCGGATTTCGAAATCACGGCATATTTGTCATCTTTCTTTTCCACGGTCACCTCTGGCAGCACGAAAATCGGGTTGTTCGGAGCCAGGGCAAGGCCCGGATGCGGGTTCAGAGCGCGTATCTGCTCGATAAGATCGTTAAGTTTCTGCATGGAAACCTTCATTTTCCGTGCGACCTGTGGAAGCTTGTTCTGTCCAAGCTCCTTCAAATGGCTCCTGACAAGCTCGGCGGCCATTGATTTTGATTTTCCCCGGGCTTTCAGCTGGAGCAGAAGGCATTCCCTCAGATCTCTTGCGGCAATTCCCGGCGGATCAAAGCCATGGACGAGTTCGAGGACTTTCTCCATTTCCTGCACAGTGACATTTCCGGCGGTGGCGAGGTCTGCGAGATGGCTTCTCAGATAGCCCTGTTCATCAATGCTTCCTATGATCAGTTCGGCAAGATCCCTTGCCTTGTCGTCGGCACCGGAAAGTTTCAGTTGGTCGAGAAGCTGTTCCTGAAGGGACGCCTCTTCGGTGAGGGACTCGAAAAAATGGTGGCGTTTCTCATCGTCTTCATCAGTGTACTGCCTTCCGGCATGGGAGGGAACAAGAAAATTCTGCCATGAGTCTGAGAGCTGAAGCAGCTCCGAGATCTCCTGGTTTGACTTGTCGGCATCATCCCGTGTCCGGTTTTCCCCCACGTCATTCTCTGCGGAGGATGAATCTGTAAGCACGTCGCCCGCAAGCTCCTCTCCGCCGGGTTTTTCCTGTTCAAGAACGGGATTGTCCTGAAGTTCCTGGCTCACTTTCATCTGGAGTTCAAGCAGTGGCGCGATGAGGATCTCCAGCGACTGGATCTGCTGGGGGGCCAGTATCTGCTCCTGTTTCAACTGCTGTGACTGAACTAATCCCTGATTGGCCATGGATAAAAACCTGAATACTGTTATTTTACGTTTTAATTTTTAAAATGATTAAATCCCCTTAATATAGACATTATTCTCTGTTTTAGCTAAATGTAAAAGTTATTTTTGCACGACTCCTAAAGGGAATCTCTAAAAGGGATTTTAAAAACGGCGGGAAAATTTTATGCGTTTTGGAATAACTGTACTTGGCAGCGGAAGCCGCGGAAACGCGATCCTCCTTCATACTGAAGAGGGAGGGGTTCTGGTGGATGCCGGCTTCAGCAGGAAGGAGCTTGTTGCGAGGCTCGCAAGCCGCGGCCTTAATCCCGGAAAGATAAAAGCCCTCCTTATCAGCCACGAACACGGGGATCATGTCAACGGGGCGAGGCTTTTCTCGGACGATTATGACATACCGACTTATCTGACCGCGAAGACCGGGCAGTATCTCAACGATCTCGGTAAGCTCGGGAAGAAAAAGTTTTTTTTTGAAACCGGTTCGATATTTGAAGTCAAACCTTTCAACATAAGGCCTTTTGCGGTGCCTCATGATGCGGTGGATCCGGTCGGGTTCGTAATTTCCGCGGATTCGGTGAAAGTCGGAATTGCCACCGATCTGGGACACATAAACCCGTTATGCATACAGAGGCTGAGGGACTGCGATGCGCTTATTCTTGAGTGCAACCATGATGTCGAGATGCAGCGTAATTCCGAAAGAAGCCTCAGGCTGAAAATGCGTGTGCTCGGGAAACGCGGACATTTGAGCAACGACGATGCGATGAATGCTCTTGATTCCCTTGTCACGGAAAAAACCAAATTTATTTTCCTCGTCCATTT
>JBAYFV010000402.1:0-2801 GCA_041666985.1 Victivallales bacterium | reverse complement strand
ATGCCGCAAGGCATGTTCTTATATTGTTTTTTTATTAGTTTGAGCCAATTTCAAAATTGGCGAAGGTAGGGCGCGTTCTCCGTAACGCGCCGCCTCAAAACGGACGGCTCGGAGAGCCATCCCCACCTTGGATTCGGCAATTTTGAAATTACCTCAATAGAATGACGAATATAGAAGTTAAGATTTTCTTGAATTCAATTCCGACCTGTCTGCGTGTACGCACAGGCAGATGGGAATTGGAAACCGAGTGCTGCACCGGACACAGCTTATGCGAAGACTGGTTGGCTGTTTGGTGTTCATAAAAATTCTTCATTCGCAATTCGCAATTCGTAATTCATCAGGCCCTCATGGCGGTAGGAGAGAACTGGAACATCAGTTGCCCGCTCAGTTTGCCGTTGATATTCTGGACGATTATTCCAAAAATGGAGCCTGAATCAACGGGAATCGTATATTTGCCGGCAGGTTCCAGGAGTTCGCTCAATGTCATTCCGATATCAGGCTGATGCCCCACTGCGAGAACCCATTCATCGCTTGATGCGTCTGAATTTGATATGACCGCCCGCATAAGCTCTTCGACACCCGAACCCGGCATTATTGAAGGAGCTATCACAACCGGAGCATGATTTGTCAGATGCTCGGAAAGAATATCGGCTGTCTGTTTTGTGCGTTTGAAGGGACTGCATAGGGCAATCTTGGGGTCAAGCCCCAAAGAATTGATGAAAATGGCCGATGAAATCACATCCCCGTAGCCCGAGTCCGTGAGCGCCCTCTCCGAATCGCGCTGTCCCGGCTCAAGCGGAACACTTTCGGCCGACCTCATGAGTATCAATAGCATGGTGAATCTCCCCAGTCTTACTTTTTCCCGAGAAAACTTTTAGCGTTTGGAACGGTGTCTCCGGGACTTACCTTATACCATGTCTGCAGAATTTTCCCGTCTTCATCCATTAAAAATGACGAACGAATTATTCCCGTGAACCTTTTACCCATAAAGGATTTTTCGCCCCAGACACCGTAGGCCTCGGCGACTTTATGATCGGTATCGCAAAGGAGCGGAAACCCCAGATTGAAAAGGCTGTCGAAGCTTTTCTGGCTTGCCGGCTTGTCAGGACTCATACCTAAAACAGCAACACCGAGGGATGAAAAATCTTCGCGCGCCCTGCTTACCGAACATGATTGGAGGGTACACCCCGGCGTGTTCGCTTTCGGATAGAAATACAGAAGAAGTTTTTTCCCCTTGAAATCTGAAAGCCTTACGGTTTTCCCGTCCTGATCCGGAAGTTCAAAATCGGGTGCTTTGTCGCCTGGCTTCAGATTTTCCATCATCCCCTCCCCTTGTTTCCGACAATATATATCACAATATGCCGGACGTAAAATGAAATTCACCGGTTCCAGGTGTTTTTAGGGGTTTCCCAAATTGAATTTCATTCATAATGTTATAATGTTATCCGGATATCCATAAATTACGGAATCATCTTATGCCTTACAAAAATATCACAACCGTTCTACGAAAAAAAAACATACTTGTTTTTGCGGTATCCGCAATCCTGACAGTAAACCTTATTGTCGGGTACTCCGTTTATTCGTCCGGCAGTTCCGAGGCTTCGGACGAGGGCTATGCCTCCATCTACAAATTCATGTTTGTGCTCCAGAAAGTCAGAAAGGACTACGTTGACGCCAACAAGGCGGACTATCAGTCGTTGATCAAGGGCGCAATGAAAGGGATGCTGAGGGAACTCGACCCTTTCTGCTCCTACATGGAACCGGAGGGGTACAAGGAACTCGTTGAAGACACGGAGGGACGGGAATTCGGAGGAATCGGAATAGTTGTGACCTTCAGGAATCATGCGCTTGAAGTAATCGCCCCCATGGAAGACACTCCCGGTTTCAAGGCGGGAATAAAATCCGGCGACATCATCATGTCCATAGACAACCATCCGACAACCTCGCTGACCCTTGACGACTGCATAAAGCTCCTGAAAGGGGCACCGGGGACTTCTGTGACCATTTCAATCTACAGGGAATCCGAGGATGCGAAGAAAGACTTCACGATTGAACGCGCGAACATTGAAGTTTCTTCCATCAAAGGCGCAAAAGTGATCGAGGACGGGATCGGCTTCCTCAGAATTACACAGTTCAACATTCCATCCGCCGCACAGCTCGACGAAAGTCTCAGGAAATTGAAAGAACAGAATATAAAGGCGCTCATAATTGATCTGCGGGGCAACCCCGGCGGACTACTCACTTCGGCAATTGAATTGTGCAGCCGCTTCCTCGAAACAGGCGAACTTGTTGTTTCCACGGAAGGACGCCTCCCGTCCCAGAAACAGGAATACCGCTCCATACGGTGCGACAAACACCTTGACATCAAAATCGGAATCCTTGTTGACGGCAACAGCGCAAGCGCATCTGAGATTTTCGCGGCCTGCCTCCAGGATCACAAGAGGGCAATCGTAGTCGGAGATAAAACATTCGGGAAGGGATCTGTCCAGACCATACTCGCACTTCCGGACAACGGCGGCGCCATTCGCCTCACGACTGCGAAATATTACACCCCCAGCAGGCGGGTAATCCACGAGAACGGTGTCGAACCCGACATAAAGGTTCCGATCAGCCAGAAAATGATGGATAAAATCTATACTCAGCGCCTCTCCTCTTCAGGTGTAATCAAACCGGAAGGTCCGGACACCGTCCGGGATGTGCAGCTCGAACGCGCGGTTGAAGTCATGAAAGGCATATGCCTCTTCAGCAAGATTAACGGAGACTGAGGACGGTTACGAATTACGAATTACGAATTACGAATT
>JBAYFV010000401.1:0-2808 GCA_041666985.1 Victivallales bacterium | reverse complement strand
ATGCTCAGCAGTTCGTCGCGCCTGGCTTCCATGGTCTTCTTGTCCCCGGCTTCTATAATCAGCCTCAGGAGCGGCTCTGTGTTTGAAGCCCTGACATTGAACCACCAGTCCTTGTACTCTACAGAAATCCCGTCGAGTTCGAACATTCTTCCGTCCGTGTATTTCTTTTTGATTTTTTCCAGGACGGATTTCACGTCGGCGACTTTCGAATTGATTTCACCGCTCGAAAAATATATGCGGAGCGGAGCGACAAGGTCGCTGACTTTCCTGTCTGTCTTGCAGATCAGGTTCGCAAGCATTATGAAGGCGAGTCCCTGCGACTCGGCCGTGTAGTTCTCCTTGAAATAGTAATGACCTGAAAGTTCGCCCGCGAAAACCGCGCCGTATTCGCGCATCTGCGCCTTTATGAATGCATGACCGACACGGGACATTATGGCTTTGCCCCCGTTCCTCTCAATGCACTCCTTCACCGCCCGGCTGCTTCTCAGGTCATAGAGAATTGCAGCCGGACCGTTTGAAAGAATGTCCTGTGCGATAAGGGCCGTAAAAAGATCCATCGGGATGATCTCGCCCCTGTCGTCAATAAAGCCGCAGCGGTCGGCATCGCCGTCGAAACCTGCGCCGAAATCGGCTCCGACCTCCCTGACTTTTGCGCGAAGCATGTCAAGGGTATGTGTTTCAAGGGGATTCGCCTCGTGGTTCGGAAAGGTCCCGTCGAGCTTTTCATAGAGCGGGATTATCTCGAACATGTCCCTGATTCCGGCTATTTCGTATGATCCCATTGCGTTTGCGAAATCCGCAACGACCTTGAGTTTGCGGTTGAGTTTCGCAAACTTCCTGAGATGCCCGCCATATTCCCCGGCAATATCATAGGTTGTGATTTTTCCTTTTCGGGTGGATTTGCCCCATGAGCCGTTCTGGACAACCTTCTCTATGTCGGCTATGCCCGTGGCGCCGCTGATCGGAATCGCCTGGTTGCGGCAGAGCTTGAATCCATTCCATTCCCCGGGGTTGTGCGAGGCTGTTATCATGACACTCCCGTCGGCACCGAGCTTTCCGTTTGCGAAATAGGACATCGGCGTCGAGCACATCCCGATGTCAATGACATCAGCACCCTGCTCCGTCATCCCTTTGGCGAGTGCATTGAAAAGCGGAACCGAGTGGGGACGCATGTCGCGGCCGACAACGACCTTCTTCGCCTCGAGGAACTGCACAAAGGCGCGGCCTATTCTTTCAGCCATATCCTCGTTGAGATGCTCCGGATAAATACCCCTGATGTCATAAGCCTTGAAAATCCCGGCCATTATCATGTCTCCCATTATGAATTCAACCCTATTTACGAAAGGACTGGTGAATATAGTTTTTCATTCAAATAAATTCAAAGAGGCAATTTTGCAATTGCAATCAGATTGGAGATAAATATATTAATCGGGGAATAGTCAACCGGAGGCGCGAATATGACTGTGACTGAAACAGCATCTTCCAACAAGACTCGGCAGGAGCATATCCCGGGCCGCGAGTGGCCCGCCTGGCACACAACCCTGTCAAACTACCGGGATCCCAGTATTTATAAGACCAGCTGGCAGTTGATGAACACGATTCTTCCTTACTTCTGCCTATGGTTTCTGATGATCCTGTCGATCCAGCGTGGTTATCCGTATGCGCTAACTCTGGCTCTTGCAGTTGTTGCCGCCGCGTTTCTGGTTCGGATTTTCATCCTGTTTCACGATTGCGTACACGGTTCGCTCTTCCAGTGGAAGGGGGCGAACACGCTCTTCGGCTATTTTTTCGGCGTGTTGCTGTTCACTCCGTTCGAAGACTGGCGATTCAGCCATCTTCGTCACCACGCAAGCTACGCCAACCTCGATGCGCGCGGGTACGGCGATATCTGGACCATGACTCTGACGGAATACGAAGACTCCCCGAAGTGGAAAAAAAACTTCTACAGGTTCTACCGCAACCCATTGGTGCTGTTTGGATTGGGCGCATTATTCAGTTTTCTGCTCCGCTATCGGCTTCCGACCCGAAAAGCGACTCGCAAAGAGCATATGAGCGCCCTGTTCACCAATCTGCTCATCGCCGGAGTAGTGCTGATTTCCGCCAGGAGCATTGGCTGGCGGACGTATCTTCTCATCCAATTGCCGGTGATATGGATTGCCGGGGCGGCGGGAGTCTGGCTCTTCTATGTGCAGCACCAGTTCAAGGGCGTGTACTGGGCTCGCAAACAGGAATGGGACGCGTTGCGCGCCGCCATGGAAGGAAGTTCCTTCTACAGGCTGCCGCCGGTGTTGCGTTGGTTTTCCGGAAGCATCGGATACCACCATGTGCATCATCTTGGCCCCAGAATTCCGAATTACAGACTCAAGGACTGCTATGATGCTGTTCCGGCACTGCAAGCCAGGCCGCCCCTCACGATCAGGGAGAGCCTTTCAACCATTCCGCTGAAAATATGGGATGAGGAACACAGGGAACTTGTCCGGTTCCGCATTCAGGAAACCGGCTCGGGGAAATGAATTTCTCCGGAAATAAAAAAACATTCAGGCTATTTTTCCGGGATCTTTATCCTTGGGGTCTTTTTTCTCAGCGGGTTTTTCAGCAGGTTTGCCAGGTTCTTCTTTCTCTATGGCGTCGCGGATATCGTCTTTCGCCTTCTTGAATTCGCGAATCCCCTTGCCGAGCCCGCGGGCCAGCTCCGGTATTTTGCTCCCTCCGAAAAGAAGAAGGACAATAAGAAAGATAATAATCAGTTCCTGATAGCCGATCATACGCACCTCCGGTTGATTTGATTTTTATAATCGCATAATAATT
>JBAYFV010000400.1:0-2825 GCA_041666985.1 Victivallales bacterium | reverse complement strand
CGGCACCATGTGCATTTTTTACAGCCCACAAAAATCTTTTTTGTAAGGAAGTGCTCGTTCGAATCGCGGCGGTGTGATTTTGAAAACAGCGTTTTACATATCCTGTAATGAAGTTTTTCATACTTTCCGCATTCGGGAAGTTTTTCCGACTTCATTTTGGCGAGTTCCGGATATGAACGCGTAAACAGATTGTTGAACAGGAAAAAACGGTACGGATAGGGAGTCATGTCGGCGCGTGAAAGATAGCCGAGATAGCCGTCGCGCCATTCCTCGAAAGACCTGAATTCCCTGAGCGCCTCCGTAATCTTTTTGCAGGCGGCGGAAATATGCTCCTGTCGCTCTATTCCGGAAATCTGGATGCCGCTGTAGCCGAGGAGCTTTGCACCCGCCGCGTAAATCTGGAGTCTTCTCCACTGTGCGGACGCGAACTGGGCATAACCGAATTTGGACTCGGTAAGGAGAATCTTCCTCAGTTCAGGGGAAATATGGATTCCGGGCTTCTTGCCGGCGTATATGTCTTCGAAAAGATCGCTGGTGAGAAGTGTGAACCTCGCGATTGACGGGTAATGAAGCTCTCTCAGCTCAAGATACCAGCGCATCTCCTGAAGCTTCATCATGTCCCAGCCGCTCTGGGTGACAATGAATTCCGCGCCCTGCTTCACCTTCTTGACCAGCTTGTAATACTGGGGGAAAACATCGGATGGCGTGTATTTGAACGGATTCAGGACGCATCCCGCGAAAAACGAATCCCCGTCTTCGGTCTTGAGCATGTTCAGGATGGTGACACTGTCCACAAAATGCAGTCTCTGTTTTTTCTTTGCGCCCTCCGGCCTGTAGCCGTCACCTGTCACAGCCACGACATTTTCGAATCCCGATGACTTGCATCTGCCAATCGTGTCGGCGATGTCGCCCGCTGAAGAATTTCTGCCGCTGATATAAAGGACATGCCTGTCCCTGTCCTCCTTTGGCAGCTCATTTGCGAAATCCGCAACATTCCATGTGGCGTGACCCTGAATCTTGTCGGTCACCGCGAGTCCCGTTGATACGGAATCAGATTTGCCCAGAGCTGTGTAGATCGCATTCAGCCTGGATGCGGCTATTGAGAAGTCATCCTTCTTTTCCGGGGTGTTGACCTCGACAAGGAGATGAAAATTACCCTTGTCCAAGTTGTCGCGGAATATGTTTTTCCTCTTCCTCTGGAAATCTATTTCCATCTGTATTGTTGATTTTGGTTCAGTCATGTTTCATTTTCGATTTATGATTGTCAAATTAACCGCAGGGACACAAAGGCACGGGTTCAAGAAGCTCCCTTGAAAGTTTCAGGACTAAATAAATAGCAGTATGCTCCGCACTTTCAATACCCGATTTGAATTTCATTGCGAAGATTGCCTTTTATGGGTTCCCTTTGTTCAATATGCGGGTAGGTGGAACACCGAAATATTTTTTGAACTCCCTGGAAAACTCATGGATCCTCGGGTAATCCAGATGTTCTGAAATCTGGGTTATGTTGAACGTTGAAAACTGTAAAAGGCCATTGGCTTCAGCCATTCTTATATTCCGGATTCTCCTCATGGGGGATTCTCCTGTGGACTTCCTGCATATCCTTATCAGCGTCGCCCGGCTTTTGTGGGACATTTCACATAACTCGTTCAATTGAGGCCTGAACTTTTTTTCAGTTCTTATTTTCAGTTCAATATTGTTCCAGATATTTTCCGCTTCATCCTTTGATCCCCCCGTGTCCGTGTCAGCCGTGATTTTTTGAATATCCGCCAATATGTCCAGGAGCGAACTGTAAATGCCCAGGGTTTTGACATATTCATCCTGACACAGGGAGTATTCATAAAGTTTTCCAAAGGCGGATACCGTCCTTTTTGCGGCTTTGAACACCCTGTTTTCAAAAGACAGGGGCTTGAAGAGTTCAGATTTGAATGCCACCGAATAGAACACAACGGTTTCCCTGCTTTCAATCCATTCAACATCCTCCGAGGCGTAGTAATAGATGATGCTGCCGGGTTTTATTTCATACACCCTGCCGTTGGTTTTCAGTGTGTAGGAGCCGGAAACAACCAGGTGAAGAAGATGATCCGGAGTTGATTTGGCCTTAATGTCCCTGCGTGGAGCCCTTGTGAACTTCCAGACACCTGAGACATATTCAACAGGGAATTTTATGTTTAACATATTCATAAGTAAAATACCATGCCACCAAGTTGGTGGCGTTCTTTCAAGTTCCGGAAAAGCCGCCTGATTTATTGGGTCGGCATTGGTTTTTATTGCGACATAATAAAACAACAATAGATACAAAAAAGAAAATAATATTAGTAAAAAACGATACTAATTGCGAAATATAATAGGAATAATTACTAAATACAAACGGCTTTCCAAGTTATATAATGTCAGGAGTTTAAAAAAATACGGGAGGTTGGGACATGACAAGGAAAGAACGGCTTATGGCTTCAATCAGTGGACAGGACGTAGACCGTCCGCCTGTCTGTTTCTATGAGATAAACGGATACAGTGAAAATCCTTTCGACAATGATCCTTTCAACATCTATTCAGATCCTTCCTGGAGGCCTGTCATCGAACTTGCGAAAGAGAAGACTGACAGGATTGTGAGGAGATCCGTTCCTTTTAAACATGAAGGGGGCAATCAAGAGGCGCCTGCGGACATAAAACGCCATATGGAGGGAGGCAGTTCGTATGAGGTGCATACGGTAAATGCGGGGGGCAGGGTTTTGACTTCGAAAACTAGACGCGACCCTGAAGTCAACACCGTTTGGACCCTTGAGCATCTTCTGAAAGGTGTTGAAGATTTGGAGACGTGGCTT
>JBAYFV010000399.1:0-2835 GCA_041666985.1 Victivallales bacterium | reverse complement strand
CCTTCAAGACCAAGCCCTTTCCAATCAGCGGTCAACTTGGTAGCAGCTTGCGCGACCCGATCACAGCTCTGCGTCGTGCCAAGCACGATAGCCAATCCGGACGCCTCATCCGTTTCCTTGCCGATGGACAGAGTGGTTCCAGTTGCCTTCAAAACATAGTCGCTCAATTCCTTCGCACCTTCCGCCTCTGCCGGCTGCGCTCTGGCGCCCAACACAATCCGGATACGCACCGGTTCAGCCCCACCGCGGTCGGCCGCCGCCACCAAGTGTCCCAAACCGCCCTGACTCACCAGCCAAACCGCAAACATAATCATTCCGCTTCGTCGAGTAGACATATCTGTTCTCCTCTTTTAGTATTTTTGCTTCATCTATCATTTCTCGCAGTACGTGTCCCAAACATATCTCCTCTGGAACATTTGGAACGGCTCGATGTGCATGTCAGTGAAGAGAAAATTGGCGGCGGCATTGCCATGACGCCAGCGCAAGCAAAGAAAATCGGCGTAGTCGTTTAATGCATAGCCGTTGTTGTCGGCAAGGATCACTTTGTTGCCGTGCAACTGGGACAGCTTCGTCCAGCCGGAGGTATTGCCGGCACTGGCGTAGGGAGTTATACCGTCCTTGCTGAATGCGGCAATGCATAAGTTCATGCCATAGTCGGTTCTATCAGTAGCCTCATCGGGCGGACTAGCCATTGGGCAGAACAAAACGTGGTTGTAGGTCTTGAGGGCGCTGCCGGTGGGAATGGGTGGGAGATAGCCAAGAGAGGGTAACAGGTATGCCCAATTCATTGCGCCGCTGAGGCTCCACCCCCAGCAAGCTGGGGTTATATAATCATTATAGTCACCTGCGTAGTTGAGTATCGCCAGCCCGATCTGTCTCTGGTTGTTGACGCAGATGATGTTTTTTGAGGAGTCCTTGGCAAGCTTCAACGCCGGCAGCAACATTGCCGCGAGTATCGAGATGATGGCGATTACGATTAACAACTCTATCAACGTAAATCCTCGCCTTGCTACGCAAGCACTCGGCTTTACCTCATAGACCACGCCGGACGTGAACTTTTCCCTCACACGGCGTTCCCGATGAATTTCGTCTTCCGGCATTCGTTCTGGCTCGGATAAGTGCTGGCGCATGTAACCCTCCAGTTGCATTAATGCATTAATGTCTTCTGTCATGTGCTTATCATACCTTATTACGCTGTCCCTGACTACGCGTAATCAGCTTTATTCTTAGCGTTTCCTGCTTTTCCGTGATTACCTACATTTTGCGATTAAGGAGGCAAAATGCACCGGGAGGCCGATGTTTCGAGGCGAACGCCTCGAAAACCGGGGTTAACCTCGAGGCTCATTCGCAATATCCGATACAGCCGTAATAGGCGCATGTCTCAAAAAGATCTCATTTCCGCAGCAGGGAGAAATCAACTTTTCCTTCCTTCATACGCTTCTGCACGGATATTTTTTAACAACCCTGACCGAGCCGTTGCGAAATCCGCAAAGTTTGTCGGCTATGCTGTGTCCTGAGTTATTGAATTTATTTTTACTTCGAGATCGCGAAGCATGCCCAGGATATCCTTTTCAGCCAAATGTGTGTCAATCCCGATTTTTTCTCCTGTCTGGGTAAAGAGGCGGGAACGGGATTCCTGAGTGCCGCTGGCTATCTTGTCCATATCATACCACTCCCTTTCGGGCTATTTTCTTTATAGCTTCCCATAACCAGTTCTCCATGTGTCTGGTTTCGCCCAGAAGAGCCTTCTTGTCTTTGTCGGTCAACATTCCCCGAAGGTGCTGAATCGCCTCATCGTCTACGGCATTTTTTCCCATGTTGCGCAAAGCCTGTGTCACCAGGATTACAATCTCGGTTCCTGGGAGCAGTTCCTTCGGAGGGACACGCTTGAACACCAAGCTCCGATTACCTATTTTCATTGTTTTTGACTGTCCATCGGTAAGATATATGCTTTTCGCGGGCACCTGTGTGGATAATCCAAGCAGATTGGCGGCAAGAGTTCCGGAAGGTTGTATTCTCCATCCGTTCTTTTCCGCAACAACTTTTGATACCCTGTCAAAGTCGGGAGCCAGCCGTCCACCAAACTTCTCGTCATAAACAGGATAGTCATAGATGCCTGGAGACAGTCTCCGTATAATACCTTCCTTGCAGAGGTCGGAGAGGGCTTTGTCTACAGAACTGCGTGGCGCAAGGTCATAGAACCCACCCACGGAAAAGACATACCCCCCTCCGTGTCCATAAATTCTTGAAACAACTTTACTTTTAATGCTTTGCAACATATATAGCCAACTTATTCTTTCAGATATACAGCCTCGTATTTCTGAAATCTACCTTAACATTTCAAGATTCCAAGCGGCTATTGATTTAAATGTCTCGATAAATAAACGCAGTATCCGATGCAGCTTTTGAGGAATTACGCATCACCGCGGAACAAAATCAATCTGATGCTTAAAAACAGGGAGATGTTGAACCTTTCATTTCAGATCCTGCCGAACTGCAGCTTTGGAATGAGGATTTTTTCCTGACTCTCCTTAAACAGCTCAGAGTTCAGTAAAAACAATTACGCATCCCTGCTCTGCTATTCGCAATGTCCGATGCAGCCGTAATAGGCCATATTGTTTTGAGTAGTATCCAGACGTCCGAACTGAACCACGATATTTGTACTTGACCGGATGCGCAATGCGTACTGGGTCAACGGCGGAATTTTTAAGCCGGCCAGATCCTCCGGATGATCCAGTCGCAGTGCGATGACCCGTTCGGCGCCGACTTTCACCGAAATGTCTTTAACGGGATCCCTGTCGGAGAAATAAACATCTATCAGCACATCGGCATCTT
>JBAYFV010000398.1:0-2840 GCA_041666985.1 Victivallales bacterium | reverse complement strand
GGTAATTTCAAAACTAGGAATTCAGTAGTCAGAATTCAGGAGACAGAATTGAATTTGAACTCAAATTCGGTTTTATTCTGAATCCTGACTTCTGAATCCTGACTACTTTTGAAATTGGCTCGCATTATATACGTTTTAGCAAGGTGAGTCAACGCCATTTGTGAAAAAAACGGACGCAAGACGCTCGCCGCTATGCGGTTGCGATCTTTCGAGTTTGGATTCGCATTCATCGAGGGCTTCCGATACCCCGGTATCGAAAGCCTCTCCGAATGCAAACCAATCCTCAAAATATTCGCAACCAAAAGTTAAATTTTCACCTGTGTGGAGTATAAATTCGTCAATTGACGACTATCTTCATGAGTTTCCTTTTTAGTCATCCCTGCGGGATAAGTTATCATATAAAAGAGGCAGAATGAGAATGAAAAAACTGAAGATTGCAATGCTGGGGGCCGGTTCCGGCTTTGTCATGAGCGTGGCGAAAGAGTTGATCGGGCATGAACTTTTCAACGGCGGCGAATTCGTGCTGCAGGATATTAGCACGGAGCGATTGCGGGCTGCTGAGAAGGTGGTATCCGGTATCTTGAAATCGAATAAGAAGATCAAAATCACACTGAAAGCGACGACTGACCGGAAAAAGGCGCTTGACGGTTGCGATTATGTCATTACCTCGTGCGAGATGAACCGTTACTCCAACTGGGTGAAAGATTTGCGCATCCCCGCCAAACACGGCGTACATCAGGTCAAAGGCGAGAATGGCGGTCCCGGCGGTATGATCCACGCCATGCGCAACATCTGCATGTTCAGGGAAATCCTGGCCGACATGGAGAAACTCTGCCCGGACGCCTGGCTGATGAATTTCACCAACCCGATGTCTGTTCTGTGCACCTACTTCAAGAATTACTCGCCGATCAAGGCTCTCGGTTTCTGTCACCAGGTGCACGGTTCGTTCGGCCTCATTGCCGAACAGCTTGGCATGCAGCCCGGTGAACTGGAAGTGATTTCCGGAGGCGTCAACCATTTGAACTGGCTCTTTGACATCAGGAAAAAGGGAACTCGCGAAAGCTGCATGCAGGAGTTTCTGGCCAAAGTCAGAAAATCCAAATACTGGAAAAAACGCTTTGATTCCATCCCGTTGCAGATGTTTACGCTGGAGACACTGAATACGTTCAACATTTATCCGATTGGTTACGATGACCACATGATCGAGTATCTGCCGTTCTTCTGGGAAGAATCCGAATGGAAAGATCATCAATATGAGTCGCTGGCAAACGAGTACGAAAAGCTGGCGGACAGGAAAACCCACACGCTGGAAATGCAGCGGTTATTGGGCAGGGAATTTACGAAACCGCCGTTCCCGGTCAACCCCGACCATCCGTATTACGCGGAAAAACCCTGCCAGGTGATCGTGGCGCTGGAAACCAATACCCCGACCTACTTTGACGCCATTAACATTGTGAATCACGGCGCGCTCCCGAACTTGCCGTCAGATGCAATCGTTGACGTTCCCGGCATCGCCGTCGGCGGGCAGGTTCGCAGTATTTACGTGGGAGAACTGCCGATCGGGCCGATGGAAATCTGCCGTCGCCAGATTACCCTGCACGAGATGATTGCCAAGGCAACGCATGAGGGCGACGACAGTCTGGCATTGCAGGCGCTGTGCCTTGATCCGTATGTCCGCAGCCTCTCCCAGGCCAGAAACATCTGGGCGGATTTCCGCAGGGAATACAAAGGTTGTCTGACGACTTTCAAGGGTTCCGCCAATTTTTAACGCAAAGTTCGCTAAGGGAAAACCGCTTCCGTGATTAAATCCTGAAACTTAAAACTTTTCAGATAAAGTACGGTCAATCTCCAGGAACGCGTTTGCCAGTTCGGTATGAATGTCGCGGAAAGGCATTCTGCCGACAATCATCGGAACAGTATCGGCGGCGTAACCGCCGCGGGTGGCGGCGGTCTTATCCGGGGCATAACCCATGTTGCCATTTGTAACGCCTATCACCAGCGTGACCGGCGCCTCTGCCGCTGCGACAACATCATTTTTTATCGCCTGCATGATTTCAAACGGAGCCCCCAGGAATTCCACCGGCCCGAGTCTTATTCCTTGGATTTCCCCGGTCTGAATCATGAGGTCTTCCCCTTTTTCAATACGGATTATTATTGTTCGCAGTGCAAGCATGGTGACAACGGCCATGCACCATGACATTTCCCGATGGAACTCCGGTCTTTTTTGCAACAAGCTTCTTGGCCTGCTGTGTAATTTCAGGAGTCACTCCGATAAGATCGCAGCTTACGATGACAGCTTTTGTTCCGCCTTGTTCAAACGCAGCGGCGCGAGCCTTCAAAACATCGCGAACCCCGATCGAATACCTGTTCAGATAAGGTCCAAATCCTGACAGTCCCACTCCGACCCGCGGAGTAATGTCCACTTCGAAAAATCCAGCTTTCATGACGGTTCTTCCTTTTAATTTGGGGAGTTTTCAAAAAATTCCTCCTAAGAAATCGGTTACGATAACAGTTAGAATATCTACGGATTGCGTTGTGGATGCCGATGCGGGATGAATGCCGTCCGGGTTGTAAATCTTGACAGTGTTGTTGCCGTCCCTGTTTATCCAACCGGTTTTTGAATATACCTTACATGTCGGAAATCCCCAGTATTCGCCGAGCGCATTTTGAATTTGTATAAGTTTTCCCCATCTGTTTTTTTCATTATGCGCGTCTTTAGAAAAATGAGTCACAAATGCAATTCTGGCATTTGGCTTTGCCTTTAATAATTGATCGATAATCCAATTCTGGGCGCCGATGTAGGTTTTCTTATCTCGTGAAGCAATAGATATTTTATTTGG
>JBAYFV010000397.1:0-2882 GCA_041666985.1 Victivallales bacterium | reverse complement strand
GGCGTCCAAAAAAAGAGATGGTGCTAACAGAGCAGCAGAAAGAAGAATTAAAATGCTGGGCAGGATCAAGAAGCCTTCCCCACAGTTTCGTAATCCGGGCTAAGATAGTATTATTGGCGGCAGTGTCAAGGGTCAGTTCAAAACCAGCAGGTAAGGTTCGAATCAAAACCAGCAGTTTTCTGATACCGGGATAAGATACTTTTCCCATCCCCCGTTTTCAAAAGACTTTCGCGATTTTGTTCTGACCGGGCGTTTCACAGGACGATTTGGCGGAAGGTCGAGAATGGGCCCCACAGCTCGTCGGAGACTTTCCGCCTGATCGTCCAGGCATGACGCGTTGGTTTCACACTCCTTCCTTCTTTTCCCTGGTTTTCTCCACGGCCTTGTCCTTGAGCCTGTGGCTTCTGCCGGTGATGTTCACGGTTTCAGCGTTCTGCAGGAACCTGTCGAGTATTGCTCCTGCGGTTGGAACGTCTCCTATGAGCTTCCCCCATTCATCAAGGGGCCTGTTGCTCGTCATGATTGTCGAACGTTTCTCATGCCTGCGCATGATGACCTCGAAGAGATATTCGCCGGATCTTTTCGGAAGCTGCCTGAGTCCCATGTCATCGATGATCAGCAGTTCGCAGGACAGATATTTCTTGAGCACCTTGTCCTCTCCGGCGAACGCTTCGTCCTCAAGGAAGTCCCTGACCAGATCGAAGATCGAGCGGTAATAGACGGTAAGCCCCATCTTTATCGCCTGGATGCCGATGGCCTGTGCAAGATGGCTCTTTCCCACTCCCGGCGGACCGATGAAGAGGACGTCCCCGGACTTCCTGATGAAGTCGCATGATGCAAGGTCGAAGACGAGTTTCCTGTTTATCGACGTGTTGAACTCCCAGTTGAAGTCCTCGAGGGTTTTTGTTCCGGCAAAACAGGCCGCCTTTATCCTTTTGGACACCCTGCGGTCGGTTCTGATGTTGATTTCGTCCTTCAGGAGAAGTTCGAGGAACTCCTCATGGCTCAGCCTGTTGGCGGCCGCTTCCTGCAGCCTTACTTCGAGCGTCGAGACTGCTCCGGCAAGATGGAGTTCCCTCATGGTTGGAATAAGATTAGTTTTCATGGATTTCTTCCTTGTTCTGTTTTTCATTGTCTTCGTGGAATACGGCAAGGCCGCTGTAGAAGTCGAGGTTCCTTATCAGGGGATGTTCCTGTATGAACTCGAACTGCGGCTGTTCCTCTTCGTTCATCATCTGCCTTCTGACATCCCGCAGATGGAACATCTCAAGCACCATGGCCTTCCGGCAGCCGTTCTCTATGGATTTTGCACTGTGCCTCTTTGCCAGGGAAAGAAGACCCTGGAGCGTCCTTATCGACTGTATGCCTCTGTTTCTCAACACGGCCTCAGCCCATTTCCTGCAGTCCGGCCCGATGCGTCCGGCTCTTTCCAGAAGCCAACCGCTGCCTCTTTCAGCCTCGGATTTCTTCCTGTCCGGGACATGCCTGTCCTGCGTGCTGAACTTCCCGTACTCCACCTTGGCGTGGACGGCTATCTCCGTCATTCCAGGACCATAGATCCTCACCATCCGCGAATCCGCTCTCACAGTCACGTCCCGGCGGCCATACTCGTACGGAACCGAGTAGTAGGCCTTGTCGAACTCTATGTGCCCGTCGCAGTGGACGCTCCTCCTGCTCTCTTTGAAGCACGGGAACAGGTCGGCGGGCAGAGCCTGGAGGAACGGCTTTTCACGCTCGAACGCCGTCCGCACCTGCTCCCTTGTTGTGCCGTGTATGCGGGTATCAGCTACGTTCCTCTCCCAATGCGACAGATGCTCGTTCTGTCCGGCAAGACTCTTGAAGATCATCCCCTTCAGCGCATTGTCCTGGGCGTAGCCGACCATCCTTTCAACCTTCCCCTTGTGCCTCGGCATCCCTGGCCTTGTAGGAAGTAGTACGGTTCCATAGTGCTCGCAGAACGACTTTATCTTCGGATTGAGCTCCGGATCAAACCAGTCCGCATGGATCACGGCAGCTTTCAAATTATCGACGACCACGGTCTCAGGAACTCCGCCGTATTCCCGGAACGCATTCTCCAGGACACGGATGAACTCCTCGGTTGTCTGGCGGAACACGGCCTCGCTGTAGCCCTTCCTCGAATGGCTCAGCACCGCACGAAACAGATGCGGATATCTCCTCCTCCCGCTCTCATCAATCACTGCCGCGCCCCGTCCGAAATCAACCTGCATCTCCTTCCCGGGAAGCACCTCCATCCTCCGGAACGGAAGCTCTCCAGCTCCGGCCATGAAACGCTTCACGAACCTTTTCACGGACTGGTAGCTCCCGGAAAATCCGTTCTCAACAACCAGGTCCTGGTATATCCTCCGCGCGGAAAGTCCGCTGCTGTATTTCTCCCGGATCGGTTGGCGGAACTCCTCGCAGTCGCTTTTCCGCCCGGCGGTCGGAATTGCGGGTTTTGAATTTTCAGGACCGCATGACCCGAGGGTCGGAATTGCGGGTTTTGAAACACACTCCTCGGAAAGCCGTATGTGCCTCGCCACCGCACCCCGGTCTATTTCCAGCTCACGGGCTATCCGGCTCTTTGCCCAGCCCTTCCTGTACAATGTGATTACTGCATTAACCATTTCAGCCTCAAGTTTGTTTGCCATCTTCCATGCCGCCTTTCCTTTTGGCGTCTATTTTACGATGGCTCAATTCACTTCTCAAGACTGCTGGTTTTGATTCGACCTTTCACTGCTGGTTTTGACCGTCCCCCGACAGCGGCAGGCGGCATCAATAATGAGTCCATAGCAAAAGAGCTTCACTTGAATCCATCGACAGTGGCAAAGTGGCGCAGGCGGTTCATTGAGCTGGGGATGCAGGGCCTTCATGATGAATATCGT
>JBAYFV010000396.1:0-2886 GCA_041666985.1 Victivallales bacterium | reverse complement strand
ATGCAGAAAAAATTCCCTTAGTTGATGTTTATGCAGAATTCCAAAGTTATGACAAGAAAGAAGGGCAGGATATGAACGATCTTCTATTGGACGGCATGCATCCAAATGGCAAAGGCCACAAAATTATAGCTGATATGCTGATTAAAATAATTCATCAAATCACTGAAAAATAAAGGATTCAGGAATATGCCTTCAAAATTGAGACGAAAAAGGTGTTTGTTTGATGTCGCTCTGATTATTACCTTCCTGTTGCTGTCATTTCAAGCGACTGCGGAAGACAGAACGTTGAATATTCGCCATGCCGTAGCCGGAAAGGCGATAGACAAGGCTTATCACGATGCCGGAATCCGCGTTGATTTGGCCAGATTTGATCTCCTGGAGGCAAAACGCCAGGGACGAGACATCCCTGAGAAAATCTTTGATGAAATCGATAAGACAGATAAAGAGATGCGTGCCCTCTGGATTCTTTTGGATCAGAAGCAAAATGCTGTCATAAGGCAATTGAGGGAATTACCCGCCACCGGTGATTATCAGCTTTCAATTCAAAGTCTTGAAGATTCATCCGCCAGCGAAGTAGGCTGGTTTATCCTGCGCTCAGCCAAACTTGTATGGCTTGACGGGACAACAGTTGATATTCCCCTGAAATCCTTTCGCAATAATCTCTATTTCCCCAGATATTCATATCTTTGCGAACCCAGTCCTGTGGTGGGTGTATACGGGCTGCAATCATCAATCAATAAGACCGTTGCCGGATTTGAAGTCAACCCAGTTCCCGCCGGAGATGCAAAACTGGTGATTTCCGGGCTGGACTGCGAAAAACCGGGAGTGACCCGTATTGGCATCATGATTAATAAGACAGAGATATTCAAAAGTGAAAACCCGTTCCGTAAAAAAGGTTGGTCAGAGCATGAGTTTCCGGTTCCATCAACAGCTTTTTCAGAAAAAATGACTGCGGAGTCGGCAAAACAACAATTGTCAAATGATTTAAGCGACCTGGAAAAAAGAGTTAACCCTTTTTTGGAATGGGCAAAGGCAAAGGCCGATCAGGTATCGCAAGATGCGATGCCATACCTTAAAAACCTCGTTTACCAGAAGAAAAGGTCAAATCTCAATGACTGCTGGCAAAAACACTTTTTGAGAGGCGTGTGCTTTGGATATATTGGAGATTATGAGCATGTAGCAAAAAGCCTGAGTAATATTGACACAACACTTATGTACGGTTATCTGACTCCGGATAAATATCAACTTCTGGATAAAGAACTTGATAAAGTCGGCATGCCTTATATTGGGGTTGGCTGGACACAGAATTCCAAGCCTCCAACGATTGCCTGGAACATGCAGTGTTATGTGGATGTCAAGAAACGACAGGAAGTCGCTGATATGTTTTTTGAAGATTTCGGAAAAAACAATAAAAGTTATGCGGGAATTGCCTTTGACGAACCGCGAATCATGGATCACAATATTCAGGCGTTGCCCAAAGAAGAATACGCTAAATTCGGCGAAGCATTTAAAAAACATCTTGAATCTCGTCAATCCCGTTTTGAAAAAGCCGGAGTAACGCTTCCTGAAAACATGGTGCCGGTGATGAAAATTGAAAGCAGCAAGGATTTGCCTGTGTGGATGGAATGGCAGTTGTTCAAGAAGGAATTGATGAAGAATTATTTCCTTGATTTTCAGAAATACTGCGATGAACACGGATATATTTTCTTCCCGCTGGTCAACAATCAGCAACCGGTTCAACCGCAAATGGCGTCATATCTTTCCGCCGGCGCGGTTCCTCTGGTCGGCACCGATCTCTACAATGACGGCGCCATACGGGAAGGCTTCACGATGCATCTGCTGCACACTTGCGCAAAGGATAAGGCGATAATGGTGCCGGGGTCGGGATATTCATGCCAATCAGCCGATCGGTTTCGCCGCTCGCTTTGCACGGGGATGCTCCATGCTGACGGTATCCTGCAATGGGTTTATCCCTACATCTCGAAATACCGCGATCCTGACTATTTCTGGCGTACCGGCGGGAAAAAAGATGACCGTGACGACCGGGGACGGGATTCCGCATCCCACTGGAAACCTGAATACTGGGACATCCAGACGGATATTTTCAGAAAGGCGAAAGCTTCGGAGCCTTATCTTGTTGACGCCAAATCGGTGGCAGAAACTTTAATATTATACTCGGAACGAACAGCTATAGCAGGTAGCGCCACCGACGCAGGCTTTCCGGTTACAGGTCTGACCACGCTTGATTACTTTGATGATCAACAGGGGATCTATTCCGACTTAGTTGCGCAAAGCCGACCGTTGGATCTCTGTTTCATCGAAGCGATGACACCTGCGCGGCTCAGGCAATACGAAGTTGCGATTCTTACGGACAGTCGCGTCATGACACCCGAAGAGGAGGCAATGATTCGTGACTGGGTGAACGCCGGCGGCTCATTGATTGCCTCCGCAGAATCTTCTCTTTGCGACGAATGGGGAAGAATCCGCAGCGATTTCGCACTCGCTGATATTTTCGGCGTTCATTACAAGACATCTGCAAAAGGCGTACATGGCTTTACCTGGGACAATATCCAGGTCAAATATGACCCCGACCAGAATTACGCGAAAATAACGGCTTCACCGGGAACTGAAGTATTATCGCTATGGGAAAACGGTGATCCGGCTCTGCTCTACCGCAAATGCGGGAAAGGCCAGGTTTGGTTTCTTACAATGTGCAGGCCGGGTCTGCGCCTTGAGCGTTCAAAACCGGACAGCGCACTGTTCGGATGCGGTGCGTCGGAAGTTGGCAAACTTATAGGAGAATTGCAGAAACGTGTGCTTCAAACTTCCCTGATTTCAGCTGACAATCTGCCGGAAGGCGTTGAATTCCAGTTACGGAAAACTGAT
>JBAYFV010000395.1:0-2898 GCA_041666985.1 Victivallales bacterium | reverse complement strand
TGTCATCAAGGCAATGGATAACATAAACGGGACTTGCGCCTGTATATGGCAGGCTATAAATGTTTCTCGAATAGTAGTTGTGCCTTACGACGACTGACGGAGATTCACCCAGAACCACGGGGACAAGCTTCTGGGAAAAAGCGATCTCCTCCACGGGATCAGGCTGGAATTGCTCAAGGCTTTCGGCAAATTCCCTAGTAATTTCTTCATCCGAGTACGGTTCCTTCGGTAAGGCTGTCATCCATGCGCGGTCTTTGGGGAGAGAATCTGGCAAAGTCGCTAGCTCTATCTGAAACCTGTACCATCCGACCATGCCCGTATATCGTTGCCGATAAATAATGGTATAGACCTGTCTGCAAAGTTCGCGACGCCGATTGTCATCTACTTCATGCCGCATGCGCCACCCCAGAGAGGCGTAACGCAGATAAATTTTGAGATGATTCAGTCGAGCCTGAATTTCCGGTGAACTTGGAACCATTCGCGAGGCTTCCGCCAGGTCGCGAAGGGCCAGAGCAAAGAAGGATTCACTGATCAGCGGATCGCGCGAACTGTCGAACCGTTCATAGTATCGCTTCATTACCGGCGCTGCGTCCCCAAAGGCTTTTGCATAAAAATCCTCCAGAAGCGCGGGCACGTTCGCCTTGGGGTTCCACATCAACCGGTTGGCAACATAGTTGCCGATCCCATGAATCCCGAAATCACTTTCACGACCGCCGGTAATGATTCTGGATCCGTTGGCCGCATAAGAACGGATTGATTCCTGGAGATACTTGAGGTTCGCTAAACGGCCACCCGGCGGGAGTCCTGGCGTATCGAAAGATCTGCCGCATCCATCATAGACTGCACTATAATATTCATAACCAGAACTGAAGTGCTTGCATTTCTCGCGCCATCGCTCGACGAACTCATCAAAGGTATCGTGTGATGAGAAATTCCCAATGGTGAGCGTCACATACACGTTGTCGTTCAGTGAGAAATCAGGAGGCTCGGAGTGGGAGGCGTACGCGTAAATCCCGACCATCTTGCCGGGATATTGTTTGGCAATGGCGGATGCCACTTCATTGGCAAGGCCAAAGGCGGCGTTTGAGATCGTTTTGAAGGTGCTTTGGCATTGCTCGCATTCGCATAATCCCGCGCCATCGCTCGGATCCATCGGAGCCATGTCATCCGCCGGATGCTTTTTCAACCAATTCAGCGCATACTGTACCGCCATCTTTCGAACTGCAGGCTGACTGAGACACAGATTGGTACTATCCCGTTTACCGTCCTTCTTGAGCGCCAGATATTCCGGATGCGCTTCAAACACCGCCTTGTTATCAGCAAGAATGTACGGATAGGTGTGCCAACTTCTCACCGTCAATGACTCTGCCACCCGGTTGTGGCGCATCCAAGCCAGATAGTTCTGCTTATCCCGCACATCAAAGGCAGTGTAGCCAACATTTCGAGAGAGGAATATCGGACGGTCGCTTTCGCTCAGGTTGACATCCAGGCTGGTGATCCTGGGAATGACCTCCCACTCCTTGGCGGGAAAGAACCAGCGACAACCCATGTGCTCCAGCAGGCGGAAAGCCGCATGGCTGGCGCCCAAATCCGTGGCGCCGAGCAGCAGCAGTCTGTTTGATGAGGAACGTATCACATAAGCTTCTTTGCCATCGTATCCATCGCGGATCTCAAGGTCTTTTTGCAGTCTTCTCTCGGGAAACTGGCTCAATGTGCCCAACACAATCCCGCTGGCCCCATCCCCGTCTTCAATTCGAAATGATGCGCCAGTGATCCGATCAAGGTACAGCTTCAAATCGCATGCGGTTTCTTTCAGCGACGACGAGGCGTCCGGACTGATGACGATAGGAACCAAAGCCTGCCCCTTGCCCGCCAGGATGATGGGAGAGGATGATGTTTGCTTTGGCGGGTTTTCAACGGTAAAGCCAACCAACATCAGGAACATAAATCCCATGGCAAGCCGACCGGCATGCTTTAAAATGTAATGTGCAATCATACTAAACTTTTCCTGTTTTTTGAACCTGTCCCCCGATCCGTAGCCTACTTCACTTCCTCAAGGGATACATTTGACAATGTGACCGTCGCATCCTTGAAAGCACCTGGGTAAATACGCAGAGAACGCGGAGCATAATAATTTCCATTGGTGTCTTTATTAACCGCAAGTATACACTCATAGTCCTTCTCACCAGGTTCCAAGGCGATATCGGCGTTGGCATAGACAGTGTAAGGATACTTGCTCAGGATGTAAACGACTGCGAGCTTGCCTGCTTTTTCGGTATTGGCCTTGAACTTGAATTTGTAACTCCTGTTTGCATCAATATTAATCTCCTTTATAATCTGGAGATTAGCATCAACTTGTTTTTCGATGGCAGGAGACTTTGCGATAGCCTCGCCATCCTCAAATGCAATCTTCCCACCGACCACGGCTACATAACTGTTCCAGCCACTCTCAACTGAAAACTTGGTATCAGTAAGCAGATTGGCAGCCGACACGGTGATGACCCCGGTAACGAAAAGAGACACCGCGATAGTTTTCATGAGATACTTCATAATTACACATTCCCTCCTTCTAAACTTTTTCTGTTTTTTGAATCTATCTACCGAACCGCATTCTGATGTTCGACTATGGTTCACCATTTTGCAGCCATCTCAAGGTTTTATCGCTATGTTTTACCTTCCTTCCGCGCATTTGACGCTTTTTACCTAAAATCCAGTTAACCGCAGTCACTCAACCAGCGTAATAATGCCCCACGCATTTGAGTCATGCAGCGACGAGTCCGGCCAGCCGGTCACAATGCCCTTGTTAAAAAACTTCACGCTGATTGCCCATTTCTGTCCCGACGCAAAGTTTTTCCGGTTAAAAGCACTGGCCGGAAAAATGAACAGCACCCGCCAGAC
>JBAYFV010000394.1:0-2903 GCA_041666985.1 Victivallales bacterium | reverse complement strand
ACGCAGAAGAGTCGCCGAGCTTGGCAGGGAAATATCCGCTTATTACGGGGAAAAACATCTTACAGTCATTTTTGTTTCCAGCGGGGCGGTTGTTTTTGCGGCGGATCTGATCAGGAATATAAAACTTCCGATACATTTGGACAGCGTAAGCGCAAGTTCCTACAGGGGAACCCGGAGTTCCGGCTAAATAAAAATCACCGCAGGCGTAAAAGTTGACATTAGGAACCGGCATGTGCTTGTCGTGGACGATATCCTGGATACCGGAAGAACATTGGCGGAAGTAATGTCAGGTATTGGAAAGCATCATCCGAAAGACATACGGACTTGCGTGTTGCTGGACAAGCCTTCGAGAAGGGCGATACCGTTAAAAGCGGATTTTGTCGGCTTTGAAATCCCTGATGTTTTTGTGGTCGGCTACGGTTTGGATTACAACGAGTATTACAGAAATCTTCCTTTTATAGGCCGTATCTGAAAGATTAATAATGTTAAGAAGATTTTCAATTCGCATCTCCAATGTCCACCGCGACATCTGGCTGTTCATAATCGCTGTTGCGATAATCGGTTTTGCCGGGCAGGTAATCGAATCCACATTCAACAATTTCCTCAGCGAAACGTATAAGATCAGCGGGTTGAAGAGAAGCGTACTCGAACTTCCGCGTGAACTTCCGGGATTTTCCGTCGTATTCGTATCCGCCCTGCTATGTTTTCTTCCCGGCAGGCGTCTTGCGGCTTTCGCAATGATACTCCAGGCTGTCGGCCTCGTCCTCCTCGCGTTTTGCGGATCCGCATTCTCGGTCATGCTCGCCTGGCTTTTCATCATGAGCCTTGGGCAGCATCTCTTCATATCCCTCCAGAACAGCATAGGCATGGAATTGGCGCATGAGGGGCAGGAGGGGAGGAGGCTGGGGCAGTTCAGCAGTGTCCGCAATCTCACATCGCTCGCCGGATGCCTGCTGGTCTACGTCGGTTTCAAATATCTGCATTTCTCTTTTGCGCTGGCATTCATTATTGCAGCAGTTACGCTTGTTGCCGCCGCAGTCTGCTTCATGGCAATGACTCCGATTCCGGCGCATAAGAAAACACTTCATCTGAAGCTGTACAGGGAATACAGGCTTTTCTACTGGCTGAACGTCCTTTACGGGACGCGCAAACAGATATTCATCACATTTGCGCCATGGGTGCTTGTCACAATCTTTGACAAACCCACGTATATCATTGCCTGGCTGTTCATAGTCGGAGGTGTGGCCGGAATATTTTTTCAGCCGTTTCTCGGATGGCTGATTGACAGGATGGGGGAACGCTTTGTCCTTGTTTCGGAAGCGTCAATACTCGTGTTTGTCTGTATCGGATACGGATTTGCAAAGAGCGTTTTCCCAAATGGAAATACCGCATATGTCATCGCCGCCGTATGCTTTGTGATTGACATGCTTCTGATATCGGCAGGCATGGCGCGTGCAACTTATCTTAAAAAGATTGCAATTCACCCGTCACATGTCGCGCCGACACTCACGATGGGGGTTTCAATTGACCACGTATTTTCAATCGGAATCGCCTTCGCCTGCGGTTTTGTCTGGAATATATTCGGATTCCAATATGTCTTCCTTATCGGCGCGTTTATCGCCGTAGCCAATATATTTTCCGCACTGCGCGTGCATGTCCCGGAAAAGATTTTGAAGGAAGAGGAATTCAATACATTGCCTCCCCCGGAAAATGATTAGGAAATATATTCTTTGATGTTTTGGAACTGCCGGTTCAGTTCCCTCACATGGTCAGACCAGAAGGAGTCGTTGCTCCAGTTCGGGAAGTTTGTGTTGAAGCAGGGATCTTCCTTCTGGCGGCTTATCCAGTCGAGGAAATAAAGCATTCTCATTGCGCGGAGAGGTTCGATAAGGACTTTGCTGCGTTCGTCGAATTTCCTGAACTCGTTATAGCCCCTGATCATCAGGTCGAGTTCTATTTGCGAATCGAGAACGTGTCCCGGCAGGAGCATCCACATGTCCTGGACTGGCGGACCCATGAGCATGTCGTCGAAATCTATGAGCAGAAGACCTTCATCAGGTCTGTGAAGGATGTTCTTGGAATGGCAGTCGCCGTGGATCCGGATATATTCAAAGTCGTCGAAAAGTGGAAGGATCAGCACCATGAGCTGTCCGGTTACGGAGGCAAACGATTCGCGGTATCTTTGCGGTACGTGTCCGCCGTCAATCAGCTGGGCGATATCTACGGCGGTGGTTTCTTCGGGGTGAAGCTGCATGCGGTGTTTTGCCTCCTTGCGGCTTCCGACAATGTGGGCACGGGCGATTACGCGGCCGAGCCGTTTCCAGTCGTCCTCACAGGTCTGCTCCCATATGCGTCCATGCCTCTTCGGGTAAACTGCGAAAAATATGCCGTCAACTTCCCCTGCAGTGCTGCCGTCTTTAAGCCTGGACGGTGCGACCACGGGAATTTCCTCCGCCTCGCATTCCGTCACGAAATCGTGTTCGTCGAGAATCGCTTTTTTTGACCAGCGTCCGGGACGGTAGAATTTTGCGATGATACGTTCCCGGTCGGCTGTCTGAAGTTCATATACCCGGTTTATATAGCTGTTGAGCGGATGCGTGAATCCGGCAAGTGTTCTCCCCGTGGCTTTTTCTACAGCCGAAACAATTACGTCGGGAGTCAGCGCTGTGAAATTACCGCAGGAGCGGGAACTGAGTACTGATTCCTTCTTGATTTTATTTTTATTTGGCATAATAAATTTTCTGACAAGGCTCACTTCTTGTCAGAAAATTTTTCTTTCAAAGCCTGATACCCGTAATGGGCGATCAGATAATCAAGGAGGACGATGGCGGTATAGTTTTCCGCGACAGGCCATATTCGCCCGACAATCGTCGGATCGCGGCGGGTAATCGCTGCGAGCGGTT
>JBAYFV010000393.1:0-2927 GCA_041666985.1 Victivallales bacterium | reverse complement strand
GTGATTTCAAAATTACCTTGAGCCGATTCAAAACTAACGGAGGGCGGACTTTCCAGTCCGCCATTTGAGTTAGATTTCCGCGGGTAAGAAAACCCGCGCTCCTTTAAATTTGAGTTTTGAAACAGGCTCCCATGATTCCCGCATATGTTTTCCAGCCCCTGGAAAAACATGTAGAGCGTACAATCCGTCTTTCATTGCTTGTGCTGGTGGAAGTGTTCCAGTATATTCCTTAAAAAAAACAAACGGAGTCGGAAAGTATGAAGGACTGCTTGCGGAACCATGCGTTGATCAAAAGCATCAACAGGGCCCAGATTTTAAATACGATCAGGCTTGGCAGTCCCATTGCAAGATCACAGGTTGCCGACAAGACAGGGCTTGACCGCAAGAGCCTTACCAACTTTGTAAATGAATTCATAGCCGAAGGTCTGGTTGAGGAGACCGGTACGGCGCAGCAGAAGGGGAAGGGGAGGCCGTTCACGATGCTGGAGTTCAAGAAGCATCTGGTGATGGGCTTGGAAATCACTTCCGGAAGCGTCGGGGGCGTGATGATGGATTTTTACGGGAAAGTCCATTTCTCCCATCGCATCAGGGATGAAAATATGAATACGAGATCCGACAAGCTTCTCAGCGCCGTGAAAAGCGTCTACCAGCGGCTGAAGTCGTCGTCCGGAGAGGTTTACCGGGGTGTCGGGGTTTCCGTACAGGGCGTTGTCGAACCCGGAAAGGGGACTGTGCTGGAGGCGTTCAATATTCCGTCGGCCGTCATGGACCTGAAATCGGCTCTTGGAAAATTCATGAGTGAGCCGGTCTATGTTGAAAATTCTTCGATGGTTGGCGCTTTGGCGGAGAAATGGTTCGGGACGGGGAGTTCCAGCGACGACTTCATATATGTCGAGCTCGGCGGTGGGATCGGTGCGGGGATAGTCAGCCGCAGGAGGCTTTACAGGGGGACGGGGATGCATGCCGGTGAACTTGGGCATACGGTTGTTGAACGGAACGGGATTCTGTGCCGGTGCGGGAGCAGGGGCTGCCTTGAAGCGTATGCGTCGGAGGGCAGGATCCTGTCGGAGTTGCGGCGGCTTCATTCCGTGAGGACTGAGAGCCTTGAAGAGCTTGCGGAACTTCCTGCGGCGAAGACGGAAAAAATTTTGAAGGATGCTGGAACGAAGATCGGATGGGGTATCGGCAATCTTATAAATCTGTTCAATCCCAACCTGATAGTTCTTGGCGGGAGGATGGTTGATGTGTTCGGGGACATTCTCGTGCCGGCGATTTCGAAGGCGGCGGCGGCTTCATCCCTGAAGATCTGCATGAGGGATGCCA
This sequence comes from Victivallales bacterium, assembly GCA_041666985.1. GTDB lineage: Bacteria > Verrucomicrobiota > Lentisphaeria > Victivallales > GWF2-50-93 > GWF2-50-93. Next base: position 1,604 of record JBAYFV010000393.1, on the reverse strand, counting down.
GCATAGTCGCATCGAAAACGCCCGACCCGATCGCCTGTGGAGCGGCGGCGCTGATCCTGTCGAAAATATTCGAGGTTGAGGATTTCTACTACATATAGTTTTTCATTCGTCGAATGGAAAACCATGTGCATTGAAATAAATTTGAAAGATAAATGCAACCGGCTTCTTGACATAATGGAAGACATCCATTATCATATGTCTGATGTTGGAAGTATGGACAAGGCAAAAAAAGGAGATACGCTGATGGAAAAGCTTGCAAAGATGGGTGGAAAACCGGTGAATTCCGAACCGTTTCCGAAATGGCCGCAGTTCGAGGAGTCTACCATTCAAAAGGCGATGGAGCCGCTGCGCGCCGGAAAAGTGAACTACTGGACAGGTCCTGTAGGAATGGAGTTTGAAAAGAAATTTGCGAAATGGAACGGTGCAAAGCAGGCGATCAGCGTTGCGAACGGCACTGCCGCACTCCATACCGCGCTTGCCGCCCTCAACATAGGCCCCGGCGATGAAGTGATATGTCCTTCATACTCGTTCATAGCCTCCTCCTTCTGCATATTGCAGGCCGGTGCGCTTCCGGTTTTTGCCGACGTGACTGTCGATCACACGATTGATCCGAAAGACATCGAATCCAAAATCACTGACCGCACGAAGGCGATAATCGCCGTCCATCTCTACGGTATCGTGGCCGACATGGGGCCGATTCTTGAAATAGCCAGAAAGCACAGGCTGAAGGTTGTCGAGGACTGCGCCCAGTGCTTCGGCGGCTTCTATAAGGGTGTGAAAACCGGTATAATCGGGGACGTGGGATGCTACAGTTTCTGCCAGAGCAAGCATTTCACCACGGGCGGTGAAGGAGGCATGGTTGTCACCAATGACGAGGATCTTGCCTGGGAGTGCAGATCGTTCCGAGATCACGGCTACGATGTGAAGGAACGCCTCAATCTGCTCGAGATGGAGGGCAAGCTCATGTACATCCACAAACGTGTGGGCTTCAACTTCCGCCTGACTGAGATGCAGTCGCAGATAGGAATCTGCGAACTTGAGCGTCTGGACTCCTGGAATCTCAAGAACCGCGTCAGGAACGGGAAAATCCTCATAAAAGGCCTGAAGGATCATCCGGCCATATCCCACGCTCCGGTCAACACGGAGGAGCGAGTCAACTCTTTCTGGTGGGCGCCGTTCGTGCTCAATCTTGACAGGCTTACCTGTGATGCAAAGACATTCATAAAGGCTGTTGAGAAGGAGGGGGTTCCGGTTTACAGTGTCCTGTGGCCTGAAATGTACAAGGAGCGCGCCTATGTCGAACGCAACGGATTCGGCACAAGGAAATATCCTTTCGATGATCCGTCCGTCCGCAGGATAGACTACACGAAATGCGACTGCAAAACGGCCAAGTGGTTGACTGATCGGACGATCTCGTTCTTCACTCACCCTGTCTACACGGAAAAGCATATGGAGCTTTGCATTGCCGCCTTCGAAAAAGTGGCGGCTCATTATATGAAATAATTGCTTCAGACGACAGGAATATTGATTGTCACGGCAGTTCCCCGGAGTTGCCGGGGAATGTTTTTTCAAGCGACATGCCCTTTAAAATATTGAGATTAAAT
>JBAYFV010000392.1:0-2932 GCA_041666985.1 Victivallales bacterium | reverse complement strand
GCAGGTTTCCACCACGCTTTCGGTTCGCTGCGGATGATTGTATATTTGCCGAAACGTTCAAGTTTCATCCGGTTGCCCGAATCAAGCAGTTCGTGTTCCGGCCATTCTGATGTGAGGATTTCCATATTCATATTTTATTTTGCTACGCAAAATAAAATTATCAAGCAATCAAGCCTCTATAATCCCTATTTGCGCAGGTTTTTTTGAAAAATTCATTTCAAGTTATAATTTCAGTTACTGAAATTATAATGAAAGGAACTGAAATTATGTTCTTGGATGAAAATTATCTGCTTAAAGGTGAAACTGCCCGGGAGCTTTACAAACGGGTTAAGGATCTGCCCATACTTGATCCCCACAACCACGCAAATGTGAGGGAAATAGCTGAAAACAGGAATTATGCCAATCCATGGCAGCTTTTCGCGGCCACGGATCATTACGTATGGGAAGTACTCAGGAAAAGGAGTGTTCCGGAAAAATATCTTACAGGCGACGCCTCTCCGAAGGAAAAATGGATGAAAATGGCCTCGGTTTTTCCTGAACTTGCCGGAAACCCCGTTTATGAATGGATACACCTGGATATGAAACGCTATCTCGGAATTGATGATATTCTCGGCCCTGAAACCGGACTGAAGATATGGGACAGCGCATCTGAAGTCCTCGCCGGGAATGACAGGAAACCGCAGGCCCTGCTCAAGCAGATTGGAGTGGAGGTGATGTGCTCCACCGATGACCCCTGCGATCTTCTCGAAGAACACAAGGTCGTCAATAAGTCTGTGGGGAAGACCATTTTACGCCCGACATGGCGTCCCGACAAGGCCATGAATATTTTTTCGCCCAACTGGAGGAACTACATGGTAAGGCTCGAGGAAAGGTTCGGCGTCAAAATCAAATCAGTGAAGGATCTTGTATCGGTTCTCAGGCTCTCCCACCACCATTTCGCCGAAAACGGATGCGTTGCCAGCGATCACGGAGTTGAAGTCCCGTACGGAGGAGACGCAAAGATTGGAGATGCCGAAAAAGTTTTCAAAGTCGCCCTTTCAGGAAAACAGCCCACATGCGGACAGTGTGGAATCTTCATGAGCTACATACTCGGGGAGATGGCCGAGATGGACTCAGAAAAAGGATGGGTTTTCCAATTGCACATAGGAGCCGTCCGCGATATTCGCAAATCCCTTTTTGAAACATTGGGACCGGACACCGGAGGAGATGTTTCAAACCACCACATGGATATCCTTGCGCCGCTAAAAAAATTCCTCAACCGTTTCGATGACAGGCTCAAAGTCACCCTCTACTGTCTTGAATCCGGACATCAGGCCACTCTTGCGACGGTCTCAAGGGCGTTCGGCGCCAAGGTGAACCTGGGTTCGGCATGGTGGCTCTGCGACACACCTGTCGGAATGAGACGTCAGCTGGAATACATAGGAAGCGTAGATCTTTTTGCGAACTTCGCAGGAATGGTCTCGGATTCGAGGAAGCTTCTGTCCTACGGATCCAGATTTGAAATGTTCAGGCGCGTTTTCTGCGACGTGATCGGTGAAATGGTTGACTATGGACAGATACCTCTTCCGGTAGCGGCGAAACTCGCGGAAAGAGTCTGCTATTCCGGCCCGAAGGAGTTCTATAACCTGTAATTTTGCCGGGGGCAAAATTATGAATCCAAAGGTTCCATTCAATCCGGGAGACATTCCCCGGAAGCCTGGGGTTTACATTTTCCGGGATCGTTTCGGAGAAGTCATTTATGTCGGCAAGGCGTCCGATCTCAGGAAAAGGCTCTCCCATTATTTTCAGAGGAGCCGGTCAACGCTTGCGGACCCCAAACTCCGTTCGCTTATAAATTCCATTGATTCATGGGAGGTCATGCCCGTGAAAAATGAATCTGAATCCCTCATCCTGGAATCGCGCCTCATCAAGGAATATGCCCCGAAATACAATGTCCTCCTTCGTGACGACAAAAGATTCTTCCTGATAAAAATAAATCCGGAGGAGGAGTATCCCAAAATAAGGATGACGAGAATAAGGAGGAATGACGAATACCGTTATTTCGGCCCTTTCCCAAAGGGAGATGTAAGGGGGACGGCGGAATTTCTCACAAGATATTTCGGACTCCGCTCCTGTCGGCCCGATGTTCCGGATGAAAAGGATTACAAGCACTGTCTTGCAGGCAAAATCAAAAACTGTCCGGCTCCATGTGCCGGTAAAGTCACAAGGGAAGGATATCTGGAAAGAGTCGCCGCCCTGATGAAGGTTCTGGGAGGCGACTGCGAAGAGGTCGTCTGCGAACTTCGCAAAAAAATGGAAAAGGCGTCGTTCGATAGGAAATACGAGGTTGCCGCCAAATGGAGGGATCTGCTTTCCAATATCGGGGAGATTTTCGGGGAAAAGAAACGTTCCTTCCGCTTTGCATCCATTCCCCATTCTTTCGGGGATGAGTCGGTGAAGGATCTGAAGAGGGCTCTCGGCATTGAAAAGGAGCCGAGGGTGATCGAGGCGTTTGACATCTCCAATATTTCCGGACAGTTCGCTGTCGCAGGCATGGTCTGTTTCCGCGACGGCAGGCCGGATCGCAAATCATACCGCCGTTTCCGGATAAGGGAAGTCCATCAGATTGATGATTTCGCGATGATGAACGAGGTTGTCAAAAGGCATTACTCAAGGAAACTTTCCGAAAACAGGACGGATACGGATCTGATAATGGTTGACGGCGGGAAAGGACAGTTGAGCGCGGCCTTGTCCGGTCTTGTTTCGATTAAATATCCTCCGACGCCGATTCTCGGCCTGGCGAAGAGAAATGAGGAGATTTTTCTTCCTGAGAGGACAAGTCCTCTTGTATTGGATCGGAACAGGCCGGCATTGAAACTCCTTCAGGCTGTCAGGGACGAGGCGCACCGTTTTGCTATTTCATATCACCGTGAACTTCGGGGGAAACGGATCG
>JBAYFV010000391.1:0-2946 GCA_041666985.1 Victivallales bacterium | reverse complement strand
ATATGTGATCATGTGCTGTGCCTGCGCCGATTATCTTCCTGGTTCGACATCCCTTTTTCTGGCTGTTCGTGGTTCAAAGACTGGAGCGCCCGGAACGTCCAAGTATCTCGGAAAATTCAAGAGCGAGCCGGCTGAGCTCAATGCTGCGAAAAAAATATGGTGCGATGGCGGAACCCTTATGCGGTTGGAGAATGGGAAGTGGCGCATGTATCTCAATGGATTCGGCACAATGCTTTCAGCGATAGAGAGCGACACCCTCGAAGGAAACTGGAAATTTCTCAGGAATGAAAAAGGAGATATAAGGGAGCTCATCTCCGATTTTCCCAGCACTGACAGCCGGAAGGGGTGCTTCCATCAAGTTCTGAAAGTTGCAGACGGCAACTGGCACATGTGGATGACGGACAAATGGCCTCCGCAGACAATCTGGCATTCCTGGTCGGCCGACGGTCTTTCATGGAAGCTATATGGACAGCAGCCGGAGATTACGAGGAAGGCGTTCAACTATCATGGCATAAAATGCATCCGCGTCTTCCTTTCCGAGGACGGGAAGGAGCTGATAGGACTTCTTTCAATATACAAGGACGATGTCGGCTGGATTCTGCAGGAAAGCAGAATGCCTTCCGGTCCGCCTCAGCCTTGACCCAGATCGTTGCCGGTCCATGGATTATTTGGTTTTATACCGAGTTGCATTCATTGGAAAAGGAACGCGTCAGCAGAGTGACGCGGCTACATCCTGGATTTGTTGTAGCCACGTCACTCTGCTGACGTGCTCTCTGATCGCAACTTAGTATTAGTTCAAGAAAAGCCCTTGCTATTTTCCGAACATCGCCAGGATGTTTTCCACTGGCACGTCCTCGGGCAGTGAATGGGCCGGGGCGCAGATGTAGCCGCCTCCATCTCCAAGGATTCTTTTCCTGCGTTCGACTTCCGCTTTTACTTCATCCGGCGTTCCGAATGGCAGCAGATGCTGGAGATCTATTCCACCATGGAAGCAGAGTTTTCCGCGTCCTTTATCCTTGAGCATCTCAGGCTCCATCCCGGTTGCATTGGGCTGGATCGGATTGAGGATGTCGACACCCATTTCAATAATCCCGTCAAGGAGCTTGTAGACCGAGCCGCAGGAATGATGGAACAGAAGGGATTCCGGAGCGGCGGCTTTGACGGCGCCATAATGAGTTTTGAAATAGGGAGATATCAGCTCCTGGAAAATTTCCGGGGACATGAATGGTCCGGTCTGGAGGCCGAAATCATCGCCGAAACAAAAGATATCGATATAGGGCGCCAGCGGTTTGACTGTCGTTTCCACCTGATGCATTTTTTCTTCCAGCCAGATATCGAAGAGAGCCCTGACAATATCCTGTTCGCATAGCAGATCCATCGCGAACTGATCGTACCCTCGGGCATAGCAGCCCTTCTCGAAGAACCCTCCTGACACCCAGTACGTGGTGGCGTATCCGGCACTGCGATATTCCTTCGCCGTTTTTATCATCCAGTCCATGTGTTGTGGCTCTGACGGAAGACTTGGTTTTATTGCTTTAATTTCCTCGTAGCTCTTTTCAGCCAGGGGAAAATTATGGCTGACCGCTGTGGTTTTAATGTCTTCAGAATGTTTTTTCTCGCGTGCCTTTGCCAATAAGGCCTCCTGGTAAGCAGGCTGATCTATTTCCTTCAGCACCGCCGTTGGCGGGGCATAAGGGACAAAACGCAAATCCACGCCGAGATATCTCTGGATTTTCTCGTCCACCCAGCATCCGTCCGCGTCCCGGTCCGGGGGCAGGGGATATCCAAGTATTCTACGCATCTTCGCCAGGAACTCTGGATAGCACTGGCTCATGCAAGTTCCCCCGAAATCCATTGGAACACGGTCCGGCGTGCTGTGTGAACAGGCCGCCAGAATTCTTTCTCTTGAAGTCATTTCTATTCCTCCATTATAAGTTTGATATTGTCGAACGCGATTGAACTCGGCGCTTCAGCGTGTCCGCCGGGCAGCAGTCCATCAAGCCTAAGCGCTGAGTAATTCACGGCTTTGGGTTGCCACCATGGCAACGCGACACTCTTGGACTGATCAGCGTCGACTGTGACTTTTACGGTTTTCTCTGGCACGTTGATCAGGCATTCGATATGCAATGGTTTTCCCGCAGCGTAGCGCGCGATTTGCGTACCATTGGCACGCACGGTGCCGTCCTCGTGAAATTCGATGTTGACCACATCCCAGACCAGCACACCGCCGGAAATGGACACGTTGCCTTTTGCCATGTCCAGCGACAAGTTCCATTTCTTCGCCTTCGCGGCCAGTTCCCATGGCACATTGAGCCAGACCTGCGGGCCATAATGCGGCTGGGCATTTTCCGTAAAAGTAAAAAACAATGGCTTATCTTTGAGCCCAGCCGCTTCCTGTACGACTTTTGCCTGACGCGTGCGGGTCACATATGACAATTGATTGATATTTCGCAGCGGAGCCCATGACAGATCCCCCTTCGTGTTGAACTTCTCGATCTGCTCCTTAGAGATACGGCGTGGCGGAGCATCAAGAGCCTCATCATTGAAATTGACATCCCAGACAACAAGAGGCATCTTTATATCGGCGGCATCCGCCGCCAAAAGACAACCGGTTAAAATACATATCATCAATCCTATTAGCTTTGCCATGATCTTCATTGTTCCTCCATTGAAACTTGATTTGAGTAGCTTGCGACATCCTTGGCGCAATCGGCCTCTTTGTCTTTTGCGCTCGGACTTCGACGGGCTCAGTCGAGCGAGATCGCATAGCCGAGCGAAGCGACGCTTGTCCCGCGCAATGCGGAGACAAAAACTACTTAAGTTTCACACTGATAAAAATGCGGCCACCGCAGTAGGCCGCTGAATTTACTTCGCACCGTCACTTCGTTCGGGTAACTGGCTGCTTTTGAAATTACCTCGGCTGTTTATTTCCTAACATAACTTACT
>JBAYFV010000390.1:0-2949 GCA_041666985.1 Victivallales bacterium | reverse complement strand
GGTCGGGTATGAACGCATCGAAGAGACCGAAGATCCGGAACTCTCTTTTGACCGCGCAATGCGAACCTATCTCCAAAAGGGCTATTCCAAAGAGTGGATCAACCAGCGCCTCAAAAGCATCGAAATCCGCAAGGAGCTTACCGATGAATGGAAGGAACGGGGCATTGCGAAGGACAGCGAGTTTGCCATTCTGACCGATGAAATCACCCGAGCCTGGACGGATAAGAGCGTGAGGGACTATAAAAAATTTAAAGGTCTCAAAAAACAGGGCCTGCGCGACAATATGACCAATCTCGAACTGGTTCTGAACATGCTTGCGGAAGCATCCACTACGGAAATATCCAGAAAGAAAAAACCGGACAGCCTCACCAAGAACAAGATAGTCGCAAAGGAAGGCGGACATGTGGCAAGAACAGCCAGAAAAGAGCTGGAATCCCAAATTGGCAGAAGCATCGTCTCGCCTCTAAACGCCCAGGATTCACTCCTGATTGACGGTGAAAACAAGACGAAGTAGCAAGGATGCAAATCACCGTTAAAGAAAAGCCTGAAAATCATTAGAAAATTTTATCACCGGCAGGATTTATGATTTCTTCCTCCTCCGTCCGCTGAATTCGCGCGGGCATTTTCCGAAATGCTTTTTGAAGAGCTTCGAGAAGTGGAATATGTCGTCATAACCTGCCAAAGCCGCGACTTCACCGATCCTCCGGTTGCTGTCGCGCAGAAGATATGCGGCGCGGTTCATCCTCGCCCTTATCAGGTATTCGATCGGTGAAGTGTGAAAATGTTTTTTAAACAGCGCCGAAAAATGCGGTACTGAATAACCGGCCTTTTCCGCAAGCTCGTGAAGTGTGAATCCGGTTTCACAACCTGATTCGATCATATTTCTAGCCTTGAGAAGCTGATCCGGAATTTTCCCCGGAAGGGTACGTTTCCTCCTCTCCCGCGCAATCGCACAGATAAGTGCTGTCATAAGCGCGGATGTCACCCCCTCGTCCACGGACGAACTCTCGCAAATCTCATCGTAGATCATGGTGAGATACCTTTCCATGGGTGCGGATGAAATCTGCATATGCCCGGCGCGCACCAGTGATTTTTTTTCCAAAAGCGATTCCACAAGAGTCCCGTCGCAATGTATCCAGGTATGCTTGAAACTGTGTTTTCTGGTTCCGTAGTGTTGGAGTTCTCCCGGCCTCCAGATCATGAGCGTTCCTTCCGGACATTCGACAACGGGGCCTCCGGACGATATCTCGACAGTCTCATAGAAATACATGAGGAGGAAATCTCCTGTACCGGCAGGCCTGTGCACAATGCATGGAGGCATCCTCTCCTGTATCCCGACTCCCCTGATCATAAGTTTCCCGCCGAACGAGACCGGAGTCGCGAAAAAATGTTTAAATCCTTTCATAATCATAAGATAAAACAAATTATTGATAAGAAAAGCCATAGACTATAAAATTTTACAGAAGTAAATTTTATAATTAAAAATAAATAGAATATTTTTAAAGAGAAGATAATGCAAATAATGAGAAGTCTTAAGTTGAACTTATAAGAAAGGGGGGAATCATGTCAATTCACGAGATTAATCGGATCCGGAACAGGAAGACTGGAAGGTGTTCATGCTGGGATATAAGCGGACGCAATGCAGATTCGTGGACTATTGCACCCGGGGAAACCCGCGTTCTGGCTGACATCAAAGGCCCGGGCCAGATTACGCATATCTGGATGACACAGCCAAACCACTACCGGGAATGCCTGATACGAATCACATGGGATGACGCTAAATTTCCCAGCGTGCTGTGCCCGTTGGGCGACTTTTTCGGACTGGGACACGGCATAGTCAGTTCGTATCAATCGCAATTCTTCACCGCTTCAACGCGATTCCCCAACCAGTTCAACAAAGGTTGTGCTTTAAATTGCTATTTACCCATGCCATTTAGAAAACGGGCTCTGGTCGAACTGGTCAACGAGAGCAAAGAAAGCCATTGCCAATACTTCTACGTCGATTACGAAACAATGGATGACCTGCCGGAGGATGTTGGCTATTTTCATGCAGAGTTCCGCAGGACCAACCCGTTCAGCGGCTGGGGATCCGAAATTGCGGCAAACAAGGCGGGCTCGGACCTCTCAAATATCGTGAATAAGGAGCGGCTGGCATGGGAAAATAACTACGTCATCCTGGAAACCAAAGGACGGGGGCATTATATCGGCTGCAATCTGAGCGTCACAAACTTCCGGGGCGACTGGTGGGGAGAAGGCGATGACATGATCTGGGTGGATGGCTACAAATGGCCTCCCGACCTGCACGGTACCGGTTCTGAGGACTATCTGAATCAGGCTTGGGGCATGCAGGACAACGCCTTCCTCCGGAATGGCAGTTCTATTTTTGAGGGGAGGACAACCATTGTGCCGTCAGACTGCCCATGGGATCAGGGGGCTTATCAGACAAGCTACGTCTTCCACGTTGAAAACCCGGTTCGGTTCCAGAAAGAGATCAAAGTCACGATCGAGCATGGGCACGGGAATCACCTGGCCAATGAGATGTCATCTGTCGCCTACTGGCTTGCGGACAAGCCGGCACGGGCAATTGAACCTCCTTCTGTAGAAAAGCGGATGCCTGTACTGCGTGACAACCTCGGCCGATGGCGCTTCGACGAGAAGAACCAGTGTCCCGGCAAGCCGATCAAGTTGAATCCGGAAATGAAGAAGATGAAAGAGCTGTGGGCGAAAAACCATACCAAAAAATAATGGGGGTTTGTTGTTTTTTCAGATTATGGAAAAAACATTAGCAGGCGATAAAACCAGCCCTACTTTTCCAGCCCAAGCAGAATCCTGATTCCTGTATGGGCTTGAAGGGCGGCGGCATAGGCGACCCTGCTGGAAATTGTGCCATTGTCAGGATTCATCTCGGTTTTCAGATCACCGACAATCCAGGAATTTCCAGGCCCCTTG
>JBAYFV010000389.1:0-2949 GCA_041666985.1 Victivallales bacterium | reverse complement strand
TCCGGAGTTGTTTGCCTTCTCTCTGCGCTGAGGTTCCACCAAGTGGGGACACAGCTTCCATATCAAACCTGGATGGCGCTTCCTCCTGGTGCCTGGATTCCGAAACGACCGGTCTGGCCCCTGCGCGTGCTTCGTTTTTCCGGAGAAGCTTATTCGAAAGGCATGGAAACTCATCTGATAGATGGTGTTCCTGTAAAAGTCTATGGGGTTGCGAAGACTGTCGCCGACTGCTTCAAGTTCCGCAATAAGGTGGGGCTTGATGTCGCGCTGGAAGCTCTAAGGGAAGGGTGGAAAGAACGGAAGTTCACCATGGATGAACTGTGGCGTGAAGCCAAGATTTGCCGTGTTTCGAAAGTCATGAAGCCATATCTGGAGGCCTTCAATGGCTAAGCAAGACTTGAAGAATATGCCAGTATCGGTACATAATCGGCTGATGAATCTTGTTAAGGCCGGGAATCTTGATCCGAACCGCACGTTTACGCTTTACGCCATCGAGCGCCTGCTTTTCAGGCTGTCCAAAAGCGGATATCGGGATCAGTTCATTCTCAAGGGCGCCATGTTGTTCGCCGTATGGGACATCAGAATCCACCGCCCTACCCAGGATATGGATTTGCTCGGAAAAGGCGATATTTCAACGGAGTCAATTAGGAAAACGTTCATAAAGATACTTGAAACGCCTGTCGAGCCAGATGGTCTTATGTTTGAGACCGGCAGTATTGCAATAGAGGATATTCGCGCAGAGGATGAATATGTTGGAAAACGTATTAGGCTTCTTGCCAGGCTGGGAACAGCAAGAATATCGCTCCAGGTTGACATTGGCCTTGGTGATGCGGCAAGCATTCCGTTTAAACTGGAAAAATTTCCCACCCTTCTTCCGTTTCCACCTCCCGAAATATTGACATATCCAAGGGAACCGGCAATAGCCGAGAAGTTTCAAGCCATGGTAAGTCTCGGCATGCGCAACAGCCGGATGAAGGATTATTTCGATATTTGGACTCTTTCGAATCACTTCTCTTTTGACGGTGATATTTTGAGAAATGCGCTAAAGGCGACTTTCTCACGGAGAAATACTCCGGTGCTGGCAGAGTTGCCCATCGGGCTTACGGCGGAGTTCGGTGAAGCACCGGACAAGCAGGCGCAATGGAAGGGGTTTTTACGTCGTATTGGAGCTAAGGAGGATAAACATTTCCCGGAGATTGTGAAAGATATATCTGCGTTTCTCTCGCCTGTTGTAAATTCCATAGTGACGGAAAAACAGTTTAACTTTCAATGGAATCCAAAAGGGCCGTGGCGCAAAGTTTAAGATTTTCAGCCAACAGCATGAAGTTCGGACTCAATGCGGTCGGCAAGAAAGGTTTTCAAAAAATATACCCTACTAAAATAATGGGAGATTACAATGCCAGCCGTCGAGCATTCCCTTGCTGCCCTGTAAAAAGCCGCCAAACATGCCAAGCTCAGGTGGCCTGAAAACTGGGGGCTTGCAGTAATTCCAGAAAGTCTTTCCGCGTCAGGCTCTTTAGGATGCCGGCATTGTCTTCAGCGACAATCCCGTGGAGCAGTGATTTTTTCCTGGTGATAATTGCATCTATTCTTTCCTCCAATGTTCCGTCCGTAATGAACTTGAAAACCTGGACGCCTCGGGTCTGTCCGATACGATGGACGCGATCCGTTGCCTGTTCCTCCCTTGCCGAGTTCCACCATCTGTCATAATGAATTACGACTGAAGCGGCAACGAGGTCAATTCCCATGCCTCCGGCCTTCAGGCTTCCGACAAAGACCTGGCAGTCGGGGTTGCTGTTGAATTCGCGGATAATCTTCGTGCGATCCGTTGTGCTTCCGGTAAGGACGACATGACCTACGCCCATGTCGCATAAATATAATCGGATGATTTCGACCATGTCAAGATACTGGGAGAACACAACAGCCTTTTGTCCGCTTCCAAGCGCCTCTCCAAGTATTTCCGTGAAAAGTTCCCATTTCCCTGATGATCGGCTGGGATAGTTTTCCGGTTTGCCCTCGACAAGAGCAGGGTGATCGCATATTTGCTTTAGGAGATCCAGAAGGGCGAAGATATGGATGAATGGGATTTCTCCTCCGGGTTCAAGCAGATCCTTGCGTATGGTTCCGGCCTTTATGTCCAAGGCTTCCTGGTATAATTTTGCCTGTTCCTGACTCAGTGCGCACTTTCTTGTGTCCTCTATCTTCGGAGGCAGTTCTGTCAGCACTGAAGATTTAAGCCGGCGCAATGTGAAAGGGGAAACGACCTTGCGCAGATAGCATAGCTTCTTTTCAGCTATTGGTGATTCGCAGGGTTCCATGTAGTCACGCTCAAAGGACTTGTCATCTCCAAGGTATCCTGGCAGTGTCAGATCCATCAGGGCTTTGAGATCGCGAAGCGAATTTTCGATGGGTGTACCGCTAAGCCCTAGAGCCATTCTCTTCTTCAATCTGGAAGCGGCCTGGTATGACAGGGTCTCCTTGTTTTTGATGCATTGGATTTCATCGAAGACCACAAGGCCGAATTCTATTGTAGACAGATCCTCGATGTCATTCCTCGCTGTCCCGTAGGAAGTCAACAGGACATCGCCAGGGAGGAGTTTTCCATCTATTTCCCGCTTGGTGCCATGGAATGATATCGGTTTGAGACCAGGGGCGAAGCGTGTAATCTTATCCTCCCAGTGCCCTATCACGCTTGTCGGACATACGACAAGAAAAGGTCTTGTTTCCCCCATTTCCTCCTTCATTGCTATCATCAGCGCCAATGTCTGATGCGTTTTTCCAAGCCCCATGTCATCACACAGCAGACCCCCCATATTGTTCTCTGCAAGGAAAGTCAGCCAGTGAAGCCCTGTCTCCTGGTAATGGCGCAGGATTGCGGAGAAGCCTTCAAGTCGCGGTGATACCAGTGCTGGTCGCAGTTCCATGATATTCCTGACTTGTTCGGACAAG
>JBAYFV010000388.1:0-2953 GCA_041666985.1 Victivallales bacterium | reverse complement strand
TTGACGGAGCCATGTCTGTCAAAAAGACAATAGAGGGGATAAAAGGAGGAGATGTTCAGTGCGGTGAGAAGGCTGCGGAAAACGCCGGCAATGACATAGGCGGGCTTCCGGGTAATCCTGCAAACAGGGATAAGATGAGCGAAGTCGCGGTCAAAAGGGATATTGAAACAAGATATGTCGCATTTTCAAGGTCTCTTGTGGTTGAAGACTTGGATTCCGCCTGCGAAATCCTTGATCCGAAGATAAGGGAGCAGGTGGCGCCGCAGATTGTAAGGGGATACCTCGGGATAATGTCCGGCGCCATGAAGATTGCGCAGGTTCCGAAGGGGGGCGCGAGAGTTGCAAGTGTCAAGTTGGGAGTGAGGGGGAACGAGGCGAAGGTTGTGCCTGCTTTGAAGGTCAGAGGACTCACCTGGGAGGATCAGAAGCCCCAATACTGGGTTTCAAGGAACGGGAAGTGGTTCCTCGGGGATGAAAAGGAACTCGAAAATTTCAAGTGATATGGGGTTCAGTTGCTGAGACCTATTTGCTGTCCAGGATTCTGCGGATTTCCTTGGCGATGACATTTATGCGGTGCGGCTTCGGGATGAAACCGGCGGCTCCCTGCTTGAGGATGTCGTTGACCTCCTCTTCCGAAACATATCCGCTTGAAAGAAGTATTTTCGCCTTCGGATCCATTGCCCTTATCTGATAGAATGTGCCGTGTCCACCCATTTTCGGCATGATCATGTCGAGTATCACCATGTCAATCTGGTTTGGATTGTTCTTGTATATTTCAACCGCGTCAAGTCCGTTCTCGGCGAGTATCACCGAGTATCCGAGCGTCTGAAGCGCCTCGATCATGAAATCCCATATGGCATCCTGATCGTCTACGAGAAGAATGGTTTCGGTGCCGCCCGGCAGTTTTTCTTTTGTATTGGGCATAAAAAAACCTTATGTGATTTAACCTTTGCTAATAATACGCTTCGGAAGAAAAAAAATCAACTTAGGAGCCGTAAAGAAATAACTTTGACATTTGCTGGCTGGAATTCTGGATTGATTGTCATGATGCTTGCGAGGAGTCCCGACCTCGTATGAAGTCGGGATAACGAACAAATGACGCGGCCAAAAGAACGCCAGCCCTTCGGGGCGGAATTCCATGTATTTGTCTTCTTCGTTGCTTCCATCCCTTACGTACCCCAAACACCTGTATTTTCCGCCAAATGCCATATTTATTTCTTTACGACTCCTTAGGGGTTTCCTTTAAAGTCAATATATCCGCGCCCGACATCTGTGCTGGTCAGCTGAACCCGGAGACTTTGACCCACATCCAAGCCTTCAAAACCGCTGGCAAGTCTTCCTTCGACCGGCGGATTCATGATGCGTACCCAGGTTCCTTTTTCAGATGCGCCGGTGACTATGGCGTCGAAGCTGTCCCCGATTCTCTTTTCCAGAAGCAACGCCGCTGCGGATTTTTCAACCTGGCGCTCGACTTTTTTCGCCGCATTCTCCTGATTGGTGCAGTGCTTCGCGAGAGATTCCAGTTCGGCGTCCTGATACGGCACGGGCCGTCCGCTCTTCGCAGCCTTCAGAAGACGTTGCGTGATGATGTCCGGATATCGGCGGTTGGGAGCCGTGGAATGGGTATAGTCTTTGACCGCCAACCCGAAGTGCCCCGATGAGCTTCCCCCCGGAAGTTCG
This sequence comes from Victivallales bacterium, assembly GCA_041666985.1. GTDB lineage: Bacteria > Verrucomicrobiota > Lentisphaeria > Victivallales > GWF2-50-93 > GWF2-50-93. The sequence goes on along the minus strand of JBAYFV010000388.1, from coordinate 1,273 downwards.
ACGACGTATTCGCCGGGTCCCATGAGTTTGATTATGCTGAGCGAGAGATCCGGAAAGCGGATCGGATCGGCTTCCTGCTCCGATTCAAGGAACTTTTCCAGCACCTTTGAATCCGGTTCGTCGGGGAGGGGGGATCCCCTCTCCAACGCAAGTTCGACGATCCGCTCCCAGCGTTTCGGGGTGCGGACGACGCGACGCAGCGACGGAAATTTCCTTGATGCGAGGAATCTTGCGGTGATGCCGTTGGCGGCCACCATGAAGTTCTCAATGAGATCCGTGGCCCTGTTTCTTTCTTCGGACACCATGTCCTTCAGTTCATCCGCCTCGAATTTGGGGCGGGCCTTGACTGTTTCAAAATTCAGTGCGCCATTGCTGTAGCGGAGGGATTTCAGGTCCTGGGCGGCCTTGTCCTGGAGCCGGAGGTTTTCTCCGAGTCCGTTTACGGCGCTGATTTCACGCGGCACGGGAGCTTTGCCTTCCAGCCAGGCTCCGACGCTGTTATAGCAGAGTTTTGCATGGTTGCGGACAGTTGCGCCGTACAGGTCAGAACTTTCAAGCGTCCCGTCGGCGCTGACGACCATTTCAATGACAACGGCAATTCGTTCGCATTCATAATTGAGAGATGTGAGGTCTGTCGAGAGTTTCTCGGGCAGCAGTGGGAATATTTCTGCGGCGGTGTATACGGAAGTGGTGTTATGCCGCGCATGATCGTCAATTGCCGACGATTTCCCGACCAGGGCGTCAACATCGGCAATGGCGACCAAGACCTTTATGTTTCCGGATGGCATGGCTTCGGCGACAGTGAGCTGGTCCAGATCGCGGGAGTCGTCGTTGTCTATCGAACACCATGTCAGATTCCTGAGGTCGCGCGGAGGTTCAACGCCCTGAGTCGCTGGCCCGTGTATTCTGTCAAGTTCGGCAAGCGCCGCTGACGGAAAATCGGGAAGAAGCCCTCTTTCAATCATTGCCCGGCGCGCAATATCCTGCAAAACGGATCTGTGCTGTTTTCCGCCTTTGAACGTCATACCCCCCCTTTTTTTTAGTTCACCGTCCTCCAATAAACGGAGCCTCGGAAAATTAGCATGTGTTACGCAAAAGTAAATCTTTGACGCCAGATGACACAAGGGAAGCTCTGAAAATTCGCATTCAGTGGAGGTAATTTCAAAACTACCCTGAGCCGATTCAAAACTAACGGAGGGCGGACTTTCCAGTCCGCCGCTTGAGTTAGATTTCCGCGGGTAAGAAAACCCGCGCTCCTTTAAATTTGAGTTTT
>JBAYFV010000387.1:0-2957 GCA_041666985.1 Victivallales bacterium | reverse complement strand
TCATTCTGCGATCTTCGCGGATACGGATTCAAGGTGAGCGGAACACCCCTGATGAATTTCAGCGCCCACAGGTTCACAACTCAGGATCTCACTGCGGCGAAACACACGTACGACCTGTCGGCAAGGGATGAAATAACCGTGAATCTCGATTACAGGCAGAACGGTATCGGAACGGCCAGCTGCGGTCCTGGCGTCCTTCCGCAATACCATCTCAAGGCCGAGAAATTCGCGTTCAGCGTGAAATTTAAACCGGTAACGGCATAATTTTTCACAAACGTGAAAAATTAACAGAAATGGAAGTGGATAAGACAATGCTTGACACTGTACGATGGATTAATTCTGAAGGAATAATTTTTCCCGCAACGGGAAAAACTGATAAAAATTTCCTGCCCGGAAAACTCAGACTGATAGATCAGACCGTGCTTCCTGAACAGTTTGCATATGTTGAAACAGATGATCGGCAGGAGATTTTTGATTACATAAAAAGGCTTGTCGTCCGCGGCGCCCCGGCAATCGGATGCGCGGCGGCACTCGGCCTTGCAGCTGTTTCCCAGCACAGCACAGCCGGCAATCCGTCGGACTTCCTGTGCGAAATCCGCAAAACTGCGGATTATCTCTCGTCTTCGAGACCGACCGCGGTAAACCTTTCCTGGGCGTTGAAACGGGTGGTTTCACATGTGGAAAAGTCCGTGTCGGGCGGAGTTGGATGCGTTGACAGGCTCAAGGAAGTCCTGCTTGCCGAGGCTCTTGAGATAGTCCGGGAGGATATTGAAATGTGCAAGGAGATCGGGCAAAACGGCGTGGAACTGATCAGGAACGGCGCCGGGATATTGACTCACTGCAATGCTGGCGCCCTGGCTACGGCCGATTACGGAACGGCTCTTTCCCCGATTTATGCGGCACACGAAAAAGGACTTGAAATCAAGGTCTACTCGGACGAGACAAGACCTCTGCTCCAAGGGTCCAGACTTACCGCCTGGGAGTTGAAACGCGCGGGAGTGGATGTCACGACGATCTGCGACAATATGGCGGCTCAGGTCATGAAGGAGGGGAAAATTGATCTTGTAATTGTCGGCGCCGACAGGATTGCGGCGAACGGCGACACCGCCAACAAGATAGGGACTTACGGTGTTGCGATTCTCGCAAAACACCACAGAATCCCGTTTTACATCGCCGCCCCCTACTCCACTGTTGACATTGCAATCAAGGACGGAAGCGGAATACCGATCGAGGAAAGGGACGGCGATGAAATCAGGCGGGGACTCGGAAAACTTACCGCTCCGTCAGACGTGTCGGTGTATAATCCGGCTTTTGATGTCACCCCTCACTCGCTGATTACGGGAATAATCACGGAGAGAGGGATCATAACAAAGCCGTTCATCACCAATATAAGGAAAATGCTCGGGCGGAAACTGGGTTAACCGGTTTCATGCACCAGGGGAAACACCCTGACACTATGCCCCTTACAGGGAAACGGTGATAAAATATTTCTTTGTCATTAAATTGTTTTATTGTACATTTCTCCGATATTCATGCTAAACTATACGCCGCATGCCATCTTTTTGCTTTCGGCACAATAATTTCATATGCCTATGCGTTCATTGGAATTGTCAATTTGTAAAATCACGGGAAACCAATGAGTTCAAACTGTTTTTATCTTAAAATTATCCTGACATCAGCACTGCTTTTTTCATTTACGGCTTTTCTTTCCGCCGCAGAGGAGAAGACTCCCAAAACCCATGAGGAAAGGGAAAAGAACAAAGAAGATGTGATTAAAAAGATTGAAGAGCTGATTACCCCAAGCGCCCGTCCGGTGGATGACGGAAAAGAAATGGAGGAAATACCTCCGTATATCAAGATAATTCCCGGAAGCGACGAGAGGACTACGGTCATATACAAATGCCGCAATGTGAAATCAAAATCCATATTGGATGCGCTTGAGGGGATGATTTCACCTTCCGGAACGGTTGAAGAATCCGCAGATCAGAACATGATTGTCATAAATGACACCAACGCAAAAACCGATGACTTTAAAACCGCCCTGCTCTCCATGGACGTGAAGAATCCGCAGGTGCATGTGGAAGCAAAGATTGTCGAGGTTTCCGTTGACGAAAGCATGCAGCGGGATGTCAAGGTGGAATACACGAAAATCCAGACAAACAAGGGACTCACCAACACATACGGTTACAATCTCACCTCGCCTTCACAGGCTCCTCTCGGAACCCAGGGGGGGGGATTCAACTTCTTCCCTTACTCCGCCGGCACCAAAGACAATAACCTGAAAGACCTTAACCTCTTCCTCCAGTGGCTTAAAACGGCAAGGGACGCCAAAGTCCTCTCATCGCCCAACCTCATCGTCGATCTTGGAGCAACTGCAAGCATGGTCGCGGCCGAGGACGTACCCATTCTTCAGACACAGGTGAACGGCGGAACTGTGACAACGTCAATAGTCTTCAAGAGAATAGGCGTGAAACTCAATGTCACCCCGGTCATTATAAACAATGACTCGGTGAAATTAATTATAAACCCCGAAGTCAGTACCATAACACGATTTGAAACATCTGTGCAGAACGGCATAAATGTCAGCAATCCCGTCATTGATGTAAGGAATATAAACACCGAGCTGACGGCGGGGGACAATGAAATAATTCTCCTTGGCGGACTTTATTCAAATGAAGTCCTGAAGACCACAAGGAAAACCCCTGTTCTGGGAGACATGCCCGGCATTTTCGGCGACCTGTTCACGGCCCTCGACCTGACCGATGTGAAAAAACAGCTTGTGTTTTTCATGAAAATAGGGATTCTCAAGAAGACCGGAAGCAAGGACGGTTTTGTGGGCTATGACATCAACAAGTCGGCCACCGATGTGAAAGACATAGGGGATTCCCTTCATCAGGACAGGGATCTTTTCCCGGTAACCAACTTGAGATATACCAATCCTGAAAAAAATGACAAAG
>JBAYFV010000386.1:0-2976 GCA_041666985.1 Victivallales bacterium | reverse complement strand
CCCAGCCATACCGACTATATAAGCGCCCATGCTACCGCCACGTTGCACGGCGACGCCGAAGAAGCGATGGCAATCCGCGAGTTTTTCGGATCGAAAACTCCGGTCAGCAGCCTCAAGGGACATCTCGGCCATACGCTGGGTGCGTCCGGAGCAATTGAACTAATCGCCTCGCTGGAGATGATGCGGAGAGATCGCATCCTGCCAACCCTCAACCTGGAACATGTCGCCGACGATTGCGCCGGACTGGACCATGTCCGCTCCGTGAGAGAACAAAAAATCAATATTTTTGTGAAAAACTGTTTTGCTTTTGGCGGCATCAATGCAACCTTAATATGCCGTAGAGTTTAAATGCTTTTCAAATCAATATTTTAATCATAATGATGGAATCATGACCAGGGAAGAAATCATAGCCGCGATAAACTCAACCTTCATCGAGCAGTTTGAGATCTCGGAGGACAAGCTGACGCCAGACAAGCAGATTTTTAATGATCTCGGGCTTGACAGCCTGGACATTGTCGACCTGATGGTAGGATTGCAACGTCGTTTTGGGATATCCTTGCGTGAAAATGAGGAAATTCGTAAAGTCGTCACACTCGGCGATGTTTATGAGTTTTTTGTCCGTCTTGAAGCCCAACGCAACAAACCTAAAACTTGATTATCAAACTATGCTCGTTTCCTTTATTATTTATGTCAATATCCTGATCTTTTCAATATTGTATTGCCTGTTCGCCATGTTGCCTTTCCTGACAATTATCGCAATCCTGCGATTCAACCGCCAAAGAATTGCGCACTGGTTGAGATTCTTCATTGTCTGGTATGGCAAGTTCATAATTCGTTTTGCAGGTTTTCCCTTTATCCGTGTCACATATGAAGACACAGCTCCGGACGAAATTGGGCCCGGCATAATTATTGTCAATCACCGTTCCGCTTCCGACCCTTTCCTGGTGGCGTTCCTAGACCGGGAAATCATTCAAATGGTGAACGGCTGGCCTATGCGTCTCCCGTTTTTCGGTTTTTTTGCCCGGCACGCCGAGTATATCGACATCACCCAAACACCTTACGATAAACTTCGCACCCATATCGAATACATTCTGCAGAAAGGGGTTTCCGTTGTCACATTTCCTGAAGGCACACGTTCAGGAAACTGCTCAATGAACCAATTTCACGGCAGCATTTTCAGGGTGGCGCATGAACTCAAGGCCACCGTCGTACCAGTTTGCATCACGGGCAATGAGAATATTCCCTCACGGAATTTCAAGCTCTCCTGCGGCCATATCAGGATCCGCAAACTTCCGTCCCTCAAGCCTGAAACAATTGCCGGAGTAACGCCGTTTGCCCTAAAGACGCAAGTCCGCGACATAATAGTGGATGAAACCTCCAAAATGGATGAAATGAAGTGAACAGGAATGTATCGGGGTTTGAAACGAATCAAGACTGCGCCTTTCTGGACGCCGAAGGCATCGGCCTGCTTCAGACCCGGCTTTTACGCAGACATCTCAAGTTCTGCAGAAAAAACTCCCCCTATTATCGCAACCTGCTGGAAGATTTTGATTTTTCGGGTTTTCAAACCGGCGATCTGATAAAAATACCAACGACCGACAAATCAATCCTCTCAGAAAAGAATGATTTGTTCACCGCCGTTCCGGAAGACCAAATCAGGGATATTTCCTTTTCTTCGGGCACAACCGGCGCTCCATGCCGCATAACCTACACTGAAAACGACCTTGACAGGCTGGCCTATAACGATGCCGTCGGCTTTGCCGGTTCCGGCATTGGCCGCGGCGACCGCGTTCTCCTCACCTGTACAATTGACCGCTGTTTTATTGCAGGATTAGCCTATTATATGGGAGTGCGCAGGCTCGGCGCTACTGCCATCCGCAACGGAATCAACTCGATTGAGAGCCATGCCGATATTATAACGCGGCTGAAGCCAACCAGCATAGTTGGAGTCCCTTCCTTCTTGCGCCATCTCGGAATTTTCCTGAAGGAAAATAAAATCGATTCCAGCTGCGTCAAACGCCTGATTTGCATCGGGGAACCGTTGCGTGATGAGAACTTAGAGACTTCCTCCCTCGGAAAACAACTGTTGCAGGCATGGTCGGCGCAGATATTCTCCACCTATGCATCGTCGGAAATCGTCACCAGTTTTACCGAGTGTTCCTGTCAATGCGGCGGACACCTGCCTCCTGATCTGGCCATCCTTGAAATAGTTGACGAATCCGGCAATCCCCTGCCATCAGGAGCCATTGGGGAAGTCACTGTCACCCCGTTGCAGGTTACCGGCATGCCGCTGATCCGGTTCCGCACCGGAGACATCGGCTTCATGATCGACAAACCTTGCAAATGCGGCCGTTTTTCCCCGCGCATTGGCCCAATCATCGGTCGAAAGGCGCAGATGCTCAAGATCAAGGGGACAACGATTTTCCCCACCACTTTTTTTACAGTACTTGATTCTTCTCCTGAGATTGCCGAATATTATTTGGAGGCGTCTGGAGACGGGCTGTCGGACAAGGTCGAAATATTCGTCGCACTCAAGGGCCAGGGAACCCGACTCGACCAAGTCGCAAAAAGAATACAGGCGAAAAGCCGTCTTTCCGTGCCAATCAGGGAACTGCCTGTGGAAACTGTCAGGAAAAAAGTTTTTTCCACTTCCCGCAAACCTGTACGTTTTTTCGACCTGCGCGTAAAGTAGGTAAAGTTTGCCGGGTTACATTTACCGGGGAGTGAACGCGTCAGCAGAGTGACGCGGCTACAATTGGGAATTTGCTGTAGCCACGTCACTCTGTTGACGTGCTCTTTGACGGTTACAAAAGCAGTCGTAATTTGGACATGTAGGACATTTCATATAATATGATTAACTCTTCAAATCTTGATTTTACTGATGCTGAAATAAGTTCAGCCGTAGCTGAAGGCCGCCTGCTGTCCATGGAAATTGAGTTCAGCCGCGCCTGCAATTACAGTTGTCCATACTGCTAT
>JBAYFV010000385.1:0-3001 GCA_041666985.1 Victivallales bacterium | reverse complement strand
TGATTGGTTCTGGTGTAGTGTTGCCCGTGCCGGGCAAGGGGAATTTGGAGCCTTCGCCGGCACGGCGAACGCTACACCAGGACAAAGAATGCGGAAACGGATTCCAGATGTAGTGTTGCCCGTGCCGGGCAAGGGGAATTTGGAGCCTTCGCCGGCACGGCGAACGCTACACCAGGACAAAGAATGCGGAAACGGATTCCAGATGTAGTGTTGCCCGTGTCGGGCAAGGGGAATTTGGAGCCTTCGCCGGCACGGCGAACGCTACACCAGGACAAAGAATGTGGAAACGGATTCCAGATGTAGTGTTGCCCGTGCCGGGCAAGGAAGACTTGGAACCTTCGCCGGAGACGGAAAACTTCAATTGGTTTTAAATGATATCAGCTATTGCCTTTTTTAGACATTATAATTATTTTAACTTTCCGTTTAACCAGAATATTTTTTTTAAGGGAGAACTGAATTGCCGTCTTCGGAAAAAAATAAATTCTCCCGCAAAAATTCCATGCCGGATTACGCCTCCGGGGATGATTCGGATACGGGTGCGGAACTGGTCAACGAGGATGAATTGAAGGAATCCGCGCGTTGCAGGCTGGATGTCGGAGATATTGACTCTCTGAACATTTACTTCCGGCAGATGGCGGAGAACCCCCTTCTTAGCGGAGAGGAGGAATTATATTACACGAAGCTTTACAGCGATGCGATAAATTCCTTCCGTGAAAACCTCTACGGTTTCGGATATGTGGCGCTCGACCATATCCTGATCATTGAAGAATCTACAATCGAGAATCTCGACAGTCATTTCAATATCCATCTTTCCGCCGACAATAATCTGAATTCCCCTCCGGATGCCGTGTTCCTGAAGTTTTCGGAGTGGATGGAATCAATAAAGAGAGACTATGCCGGATTGAAAGAGTCTTTCCTGTCCGGCGGGAAAAACACCGAGAAGCTTCGCGGGATACTTGTCGGGAATCTGATAAAATATCATGTCCAGAGCGAATATCTCAACGAATGGTATGATGTCGCCGGAGAATATTACAGCCAGCTTTCCGCCGGTTCAAAGACTCCGGGCAGGGGAGGGAAAGGGGGGGATGGAGAGCTCCGGAAAATCATCGGGGATAAAATCCTCATGAACATGGGGGATTTCCGTGCCAGGATGGAAAGACTGAAGAAACTCCGGGAACAGGCCGAGCTTGCAAGGGGGAAAATGCTTGAGGGGAACCTGAGGCTCGTTGTCAGCATAGCAAAAAGATATCACGGCAAGGGAGTGCCTGTCACGGATCTGATCCAGGAGGGCAACATGGGCCTTATGAGGGCGGTTGACAAGTTCAACCACACTCTGGGCCACCGTTTCAGCACCTATGCCACATGGTGGATTAAACAGGCTGTTTCCAGGGCTGTCTCCGATCAGTCCCGGGTCATCAGGATTCCGGCCCATATGGTCGCCACCATAAACAAAATGTTCCACGAGGAACAGCGTTTCCTCCAGAAAAACGGAAAGGAACCGACGCCGGAGGAGCTTGCCGCAATACTTGAAATGCCCAAGGAAAGAATAAGGGCGCTCAGGAAAATGGCGCAGCAGACCATTTCACTGCAGGCGCCGGTCGGAGACGAAGGCGAGTCGCTCCTTCAGGACTTGATCGCGGATTCCGAAAGCGACAGTCCGTCCGAAAATGTTTCCAGTGAGATGCTCAAGGAGAAAATCAGGGAAACCCTCGGCACTCTTTCAGAACGCGAGCAGCAGGTTCTCTTGATGCGGTTCGGACTGACCGGGGAAATGGAGAAAACGCTTGAGGAGCTTGGCGCGCATTTCCATGTCTCGAGGGAACGCATCCGCCAGATTGAAATAAAGGCGATTGAGAAACTCCGCCATCCGGAAAGAAGAAAACTCCTTGACGGATATTTCAAATGAACTGCGGCCCGAGCAAGATCTCCCTCGGCGGCAGGGATATTCCGGTCGAAATAGCTGTAAAACCCGTCAGGAGCGGATACAGGCTTGCCATGTCCGAACATGGCGTCAGGCTCGTGATTGCGAAATCCAGGCTGCATGAGGCCGGTGACATCTTGAATCGCCACTCCAGATGGATCTCCGGACACTACGAGAAGATAAGAAGGAATGTCTCTGAAATCCCAGAGATTGCCGACGGCGCCGACATCCCGTTCAGAGGTGGAAAATGTCTTCTGAACATCATCGGGGAAAACGGCAACGCCTTTTATGACGGAGACAGATCCCTTCTTCAGTTGTACGCCGTCGGCAACGATGCGGAAAATATAAGAAGCCGGTTGCGCCTGTGGTACTTCGCACAGTCTGCGGGTTTCGCAAAAAAACTTTGTCTCAAATGGAAGGTGAGGGAAAGATTCGGCGTCCGGAGAATTGTGCTGAAGGATTTGCGGACGCGCTGGGGAACCTGCAATATCAGAGACAAATCCATAATCCTCAACTGGCGCCTTATAATGGCTCCCGACGACATATTTGAATATGTCCTGGTTCACGAACTGGCCCATCTTGAAGTTGCGGGACACGGCAGTGATTTCTGGAATTACGTTGAGGACATTCTGCCGGATTCGCCTGTTAAAAGAAAATGGCTGAATAAGAACGGGTTTCCCATGCTCAGGTTTCTCGGCGAGTACAAGCTTTCATCCGAACGCATAATGTAGCACCGCAGGCCGGAGGAACAGATGAACAATCGCGTTGCGAAGTAATTTCAGGGAAACGCGGATGTCTCGCTTGTGTTCGGTTCTTTCCTGGATGTAGTGTTGCCCGTGCCGGGCAAGGGGATTTGGAACCTTCGCCGGCACGGCGAACACTACACCAGGACAAAGAATGCGGAAACGGATTCCAGATGTAGTGTTGCCCGTGCCGGGCAAGGGGGATTTGAAACCTTCGCCGACACGGCGAACACTACACCAGGACAAAGAATGTGGAAACGGATTCCAGATGTAGTGTTGCCCGTGCCGGGCAAGGGGAATTTGGAGCCTTCGCCGGCACGGCGAACGCTACACCAGG
>JBAYFV010000384.1:0-3001 GCA_041666985.1 Victivallales bacterium | reverse complement strand
TATCTGCGAATCGAAGACTCCGAGAATTGCGGCGGCGACATTTTTATATTCGGAAACAGGAAGGACGGCCTTTTCATCATCATTGAGCCAGTCGAGATTCCTCCATACTTCGCAACCGTAGACCTTTCCGGGTTTCTTGTTGTCGGGAAGACGTCGCAGCGCCTCTATTGAACGAAGCATGCTGGCGACATGGGTGTCGTGTTTGTCCGCCGGATTGTGAAGGTAGACGACGCCGGGCCCTGTTTCCGCGAGTATCGCAGAAAGGTCGTCGACAAGATCTTTCGACGGAGCCGTTTTGACTGCGGAGCTCGGATAGGCAAGCTGGATTTGAATCGAATAGTCGCCAACTGTCGCCGCTTTTCTCTGTTCTGTCCTGCGTATCTCCTGCATCTGTGAATCGGTATAGTCCTTGTATATTCCGGCTCTCGGGCTGCCTGCGCCGTCGGTGACGATGACGCTGGAAAACCATTTGTCTTTTCTGCCGAAGCATTCGGCGATCCCGTGGTATGCGAAAATCTCCGTGTCGTCCTGGTGCGCCGCAATGCAGAGATGCGTTGTCCTTTTCAGTGCCTCATTTTCGGATTTTCCGTCCGGAATGAACACGTCGGCTTTCCTGTTTGTCAATTTCATTGATCAACTCCACTCCATGTTGTAAATTTTAAATGTCATTCCCCTGTTAATTTTTCCGGGACGGAAAAATTTTCTCATTCACTTGATCTTTGGCAGGCTTGCAGCGGCAACGGCCTGTCCGTGCCTTTTCATTTTCTCGTCCGGAGTCCTGAATTTTATCTTGCCGGCCAGTTCCGGAAACTCAGATTTCAAAACCTCCCCGGCCTTGGAAATTATAATCTCGCCGCCGATTCCGGAGCTCACCCTGCCCAGCAGGAGGAGATTCCTTATCTCGTACATTTCCGAATACTGTGCGAGGGCATATCCGAAATAAGTTCCGATGCTGCCGTATATTTTCTCGGCGCGTTCATCGCCCTTTTTCATGAGATTCTGCACTTCCACGAGTATTTCGGCGAACGGCATCTTCTCCGGCAGCGCAATTCCCGCGGACGGCACAAGTCTTGCCACGGCCTGCTGTGAGAAATATTGCACGCCGCATCCGACATCCTTCGACCACTCGTCGGCCGGGGCGTTTTCCCTGTAGTCAATCGGGGCGAAGGCAAGTTCGTTGAGCCAGTCCGTTATATTTCCCGCAGGCGTGACATATCCCGCAGCCATGCTTGTTCCCATGGAAATACCGAGGATGGCGCTGTCTTTCATGGACATCGAGCCGGCAAGAGCCGTGACTTCGCCGTCGTTGACCACTATGAACGGGATGTTTTTCCATTCCTTCCGGAGATCCAGGAAAATATCCCTGACGTGTTTTTTGAAGTCCTCGTCTGAAACGCCCCGGAAAAGTGATGCGGCCCTGACCTGGTTGTCCACATAAACTCCGGCGGAACTTCCGCCGATTGCATCAACCCTGGGAAGATGCGCGGCGGCTCTCTTGAGCGAATCGTTTATCCCGTCCCGGTGCCATTTCGGATCTTTCTGGAAATAGGGATCCCATGGGACTTCCTCCGTGAAGACGACTTCGCCGTCAATGACAGCCGCGCATTTCCTGTCGGAGCCGCCCAGATCAAACCCGATTCTGCATCCGTCAAGGTTTCCCCCGAGCGAAACGGTGATTTCATTTTCAACGGGAGAATTGCGGATTTCGCAGGAGACTGCTTTCATCTCGTTTCCGTAAATCTTTTCGCCCATTATGTCGTAATCGAACTTCCTCTTTCCGGTCGGAGAGTATATTCCGGCTATTTTTCCGGCGAGTTTATCGTCTCCCGCAATTGTTATTTTCCAGCCGCCTTTCATCCACAGGAGGTATTTGACCATTCTTTCGACATAAAAGAGGTTGAGCTCTGAATATCCGGGTTTGTCCGGAAGAATCTCCGTCTCGAATACGGATACCGAACCCTTTGTGCGTTCAAGTGAAATAATAATCTTCCGGGCCTCTCCTGATTTCCGTACCAGTTCCCTGAACGCCCTGTTCCAGAGGACGGCGGGAACGAATCCCGGATCAAGAGGCGCTTTTGTTTTCGGACTTACTTTAATCATGTTGCTCATCCATTGTCTCCTTGTTTTGCTCATTTCCTATAATAAATGTTTCACTGTCGTCCCACGGATTATTGGATTGCTGGATTAATGGATTGTTGCGGTAACTGTTTCCAAGATGCATAGTGACCGAGTGTCCGAGTTTAAATTAAGAATTCAAAAACACTTGGCGACTTGGTCACTTGGCCACGCTGACACTGTTTTTTCATTACCCAATCATCCAGTAATCCATATTAATCCGTCATCCTGTGGGATGACTCCTGTTTTTCATCATGCGGAATCCCTCACGACAAGTTCACAGTCAATCTTTTCGCCGGCTGCGATTTTCTCCCCGTTCATGACCCTGTGAAGGAGATTCACCGATTCTTCGCCGATGGTGTCCAGGTGGAGGCGGATGGTGGTGAGGGCGGGGGTGAAATACCGTGAGATCCTTATGTCGTCAAAGCCGATGACCGCAATGTCTTCCGGAATTTTCCTGCCGTTTGCCAGAGCCGCTTTTGTGAACCCCATGGCGAGAATGTCATTTGCGCATAGCACGCAATCCGTGGCAGGCGCTGTTTTCATAATCTTTTCAAAGGCGTTGAACCCGTCCAGAAAGACGCTTCCGCCGTTGTCGGTATGGAGTTTTGATGAAAGGTTCCCGAGTCCGGACTTGAAGCCCTCCCTTTTCCTTTTGTCGGACAGTCCGCCGATGTACGCGGGATTTTTTCTGCCTGCATCCCTGAAGTATTTTCCGGCGAGCATGGCTCCTCGCGCATTGTCGAATGTGACGGCGTTCTCCTTCTCTCCGGGGAAGTTCCCGATCACAACATAGGGGAGCCCTGACGATTTCGCGGTTTTCACAATCTCCAGGGATTCGCGCGCGCCCTCGATCACGATTATCCCTGAAATGCTCCCGTTGAGC
>JBAYFV010000383.1:0-3049 GCA_041666985.1 Victivallales bacterium | reverse complement strand
ATCTGTTCCACTTGATTTTCTATCCGTTGTCCCCTTCTATTTTTACAATAAAAACAAGACACGGATCTCCGAAAGCACATTTCTCTGGCTTTACACTAGGTGCGAGAATATTGAAAAGAAGAGCGTAGAGGCGCAGACCTTATGGTATCTCTACTGTTACAGCCATCAGGAAAAGACAGAAACCGAACAGGAAAAGACAAGCGCGAGGATACTCTGGAAGCTTTATCACAGGGAGAGGCTGGCGGACGAAATCAACTTCGACATTTTCCCGTTCATATCGTATTCCGAAAACCAGAAGAGAAGCCGGTTCTCATTCTGCTGGCGGCTGTTCAATTATGAAAAAAACACGGAATCCTTCAAGCTGCACCTGTTTTTTATTCCGGTCCTGTGGTAATTATAGTCGGATAAAAAATTTATACCCACAGGCAAGATGCCTGTGTTACATTTGTTAAAAAAATACAAGGATACTGACAATGCTTGACAATTTTGCTTTCGACAATGAAAAATACATCAGGGAACAGACGGAGGAAATTCTTGAACGCGTCCAGATGTTCAACAACAAGCTCTACCTTGAGTTCGGCGGAAAACTCCTTTTCGATTACCACGCATCAAGAGTTCTTCCCGGCTATGATCCGAATGTGAAGATGCGCCTGCTGCAACAGCTGAAAGATTCTGCGGACATCATCCTCTGTATTTTCGCGGGCGACATTGAAAGACGCAAAGTCCGTGCCGATTTCGGAATCACCTACGACAGCGACGCATTGAAAATAATAGACGATCTCCGTGAATGGGGGATCGAGGTGACCGCCGTGGTGATCACACGCTTTGACAATCAGCCGTCGGCCGTGCTGTTCAAAAACAAACTCGAACGCAGAAATGTCAAAGTTTACACGCACCACGCCATAAAAGGGTATCCCGCCGACATAGACATGATTGTCAGCGCGGACGGGTACGGGAAAAATCACTATATTGAAACTACGAAACCTCTTGTGGTCGTAACAGGGCCGGGGCCCGGAAGCGGAAAACTCTCCACCTGCCTTTCCCAGCTCTTCCATGAACACAAAACCGGAAAGAATGCAGGCTATGCGAAATTTGAAACATTCCCGATCTGGAATCTCCCGTTGAAACACCCCGTGAACATAGCCTATGAAGCGGCAACTGCGGATCTGCGCGATGTCAACATGATAGACCCCTTCCATCTGGAGGCTTACGGAAAAGCAACTGTGAACTACAACCGCGACATTGAAATCTTCCCGGTGATAGGCAGGATACTGGAGGCAATCACGGATTCCAAGGTCTATAAGTCCCCGACAGACATGGGGGTCAACAAGGCCGGATTCGCCATCACAGACGATAGAATCGCCTGTGAGGCCGCAAAGCAGGAAACCATCCGCCGCTTTTTCAGATACAGGTGCGAATACGTCATGGGGCTCACCGATCTTGAAACCGTGAACAGGGCCCAGGTCATAATGAAGGATCTGAATATTTCCGAGACGGACAGGAAGGTTGTTGAACCGGCACGCAGGGCGGCCGAGGAATGCCGCGCCGGCGCCAAAGGCGACAACGGTATTTTCTGCGCCGCCGCCATCGAGCTGAAAAGCGGAGAAATCATAAGCGGCAAGAATTCGCCGCAGTTCCATGCATCCTCAAGCCTCATTCTCAACGCAATAAAACATCTGGCGGGCATACCTGATAAAATCCACCTGCTCTCTCCGCAGATTATCGAATCGATAAACAGCTTCAAGAAAAACATACTCAGTTCCAAAACCCCCAACATGGATCTTGAGGAGACTCTTATCGCCCTCTGCATAAGCGCCACCACAAATCCGTCGGCCCAGCTCGCCATGGAAAAACTCAAGGGTCTTCACGGATGCGAGGTTCATATGACCCATCTGCCGACCACCGGCGATGAGGGCGGATTGAGAAGACTCGGCGTCAATCTCACGACCGACCCGAATTTCGCCTCTAAGAATCTGTTTTTGAAATAAAAATTTCCTTCGGATATTTTTATACTTGGTTTTTTTATTATTAATTCCATGTTATAATAGAAAAAATTTTAATAACGTGAAAATTTTATACTATTATGACAAAACATATTTTTGTGACAGGCGGTGTCGTATCCTCTCTCGGAAAAGGAATTACGGCGGCTTCCATAGCGGTTCTCCTGAAAAGACGCGGATACCGCATCAAAATGCAGAAACTGGATCCCTACCTGAATGTTGATCCGGGCACTATGTCCCCCTATCAGCACGGCGAAGTCTATGTCACGGACGACGGCGCCGAAACCGACCTCGACCTCGGGCACTATGAGCGTTTCGCGGAAATCACATGCTCCAGGCAGAGCAACTACACCACTGGGAGCATTTACAGCGCCGTCATTTCACGCGAACGCGAAGGCGGCTACCTTGGAAAAACCGTCCAGGTCATTCCCCATATAACAGACGAGATAAAGAAAGCCATTTCAAAGCTTGACGGCGACGACGTTGACATTGCAATAACCGAAATAGGCGGAACCGTAGGCGATATTGAATCGCTTCCGTTCCTCGAGGCAATCCGGCAGTACCGCCACAAAATCGGACGTGAAAACGGGTTGTTCATACATCTGACTCTCGTTCCCTATATCCGGGCGGCGGGCGAGATGAAAACAAAACCGTCCCAGCAGTCTGTCGGAATCCTCCAGGAAATCGGTATCGTGCCGGACATACTTGTCTGCCGCTGCGAACGCCCCCTTTCCGAAGAGCACAAGGAGAAACTTTCGCTCTTCTGCAACGTGCGCAGGGAGCTTGTCATAGAGGAACAGGACGTTAAAAACTCAATCTATGAAGTTCCGATCGAACTGGCCAAGCAGGACATAGACAAATACGTACTCGAACTTTTCAATCTTCACGTGAACGACCTGAAGATGGACGACTGGATTAAAATGGTTGACACTGCGGTCAATCCCAAATCCGGGAGTGTGGAAATCGCCGTTGTCGGAAAATACACCAGCCTGCGGGATTCCTACAAGAGCATTTACGAGGCCCTCATCCACGGCGGCATAGCAAATGAT
>JBAYFV010000382.1:0-3052 GCA_041666985.1 Victivallales bacterium | reverse complement strand
CTCAACAAAAACGGCTACAAGGTCGGTCTCATCAAAGTCCGCCTCTATCGCCCGTTTGCAGTCGAGGCCTTCCTCAAGGCGATTCCGGCGAGCGTCAAGAAAATCGCAGTCCTCGACAGAACCAAGGAACCCGGATCAATCGGCGAACCGCTTTACATGGATGTCGTCACAGCCCTCCAGGGCAGAAGCATCAGGGTTGTCGGCGGACGCTACGGACTTTCCAGCAAGGAATTCACTCCTTCGATGGTAAAAGCCGTATATGACCACCTCGGCGGCAAATGCACCCACAACTTCACTGTCGGCATCACCGATGATGTCACAAACCTCTCCCTGCCGGTCAAAGAGCAGATCAATACTGAACCCGCAGACACTTTCGGATGCATGTTCTGGGGTCTCGGTTCGGACGGGACGGTCGGCGCAAACAAGGAGTCAATCAAGATCATCGGCGACAACACCGACATGTTCGCGCAGGGATATTTCGTCTACGATTCAAAGAAATCATACGGAATCACCGTTTCCCACCTGCGTTTCGGAAAAAGCCATATCCGCTCACCCTACCTTGTCTACAACCCGGGCTTCGTCGCATGCCACAATCCGGCTTACATCGGCCGCTATGACATGCTCGACGGAATAAAGGAGGGAGGAGTCTTCCTCCTGAATTCGGAATACGACAGCGCAAATGTTTTCAACCACCTCAGCGAGGATCTCCAGAAGACCATCATCGCCAAGAAGTTGAAATTCTACAACATCGACGCCCTCAAGATCTCTGAAAAGGCCGGTCTCGGCGCCAGGATCAACACCGTCATGATGACCGCGTTCTTCGCCATCTCCGGGGTCCTTCCCAAGGATAAGGCGATCGAACTCATCAAGACTTCGATCAAGAAGGCGTATGGCCGAAAAGGCGAAGATGTCGTAAAGAAGAACTGGGAATGCGTGGACGCCACAACCGCCGCACTTGAAGAAGTCAAGGTTCCGGCAACCATCACAGGTTCGTTGAAACCGGCGAAACTCATCGCCGACGACGCTTCGGCTTTCGCGAAAGATGTCATCAAACCTCTCATGCACATGAAGGGGGACAGCGTTCCGGTTTCAAAAATGTCGTTCGACGGCGCCATCCCGACCGGTACCGCAGCCCTTGAAAAACGCGGTATCGCACCCCGTGTTCCGAAATGGATCATGGAAAACTGCATACAGTGCAACATGTGCGTGATGGCGTGCCCGCACGCCGTTGTCCGCGCAAAACAGATGGATCCGGCGAACCTCAAAGACAAACCGGCATCCTTCATCACTGTCAAGTCAAAGACGAAAAACGACAGGAACCTCGACTACAAGATCCAGCTCTATGTTGACGACTGCACAGGCTGCGGCGTCTGCGTGGAGACCTGCCCGGCCAAGAACAAGGCCCTGGCCTTCTCAACCCTTGAGGAAGAACACGCCAAGGGGGAAATCGAGAACTACAGGTTCTTCGAGGCTCTTCCCGACAATGTTCTCGACGGCGCCCCTGAAGACACGCTCAAAGGCGCGATGTTCAAGAAGCCGCTCTTCGAGTTCTCCGGCGCATGCGCAGGCTGCGGAGAGACGCCTTATGTCAAAATGCTCACACAGCTCTTCGGCGACAAAATGGTCGTCGCAAACGCCACCGGATGCTCCTCCATCTACGGGGGGACATTCCCGACCGTCCCGTACTGCAAAAACAAGGAGGGCCGCGGTCCCGCATGGGGCAACTCCCTCTTTGAGGACAATGCCGAATACGGATATGGAATGCGTCTGGCTGTAGACAGCAACCGCTCAATGCTCAGGATGAATGTTGAAAAACTCCTCCAGCTCGGGACCACTGCGGAACTCAAGGCGTCCCTGGAGAAATGCATCACCCTCTGGGACAGTAAAAAACAGGCGGGAATTGACGCCCAGGACGAAGTCGGGAAACTCATCCCCGCAGCGCTTAAACAGGCCTCCGGCGAAGCGAAGAATGTCCTCAGGAAAATTCAGGAGCTTCAGGATTACATGACCGACAAGAGCGTCTGGATCATCGGCGGCGACGGATGGGCCTACGATATCGGATTTGGCGGCCTCGATCACGTTGTCGCACAAAACAGGAATGTCAACATCCTCGTCCTCGACACGGAAGTCTATTCCAATACCGGCGGTCAGGCTTCAAAATCAACGCCTATCGCCGCAGTTGCGAAATTCGCAAACGCAGGCATGAGGCTCACAAAGAAGAATATAGGGTTCATGTGCATGAGCTACGGCTATGTCTATGTGGCCTCGGTTGCGATGGGGGCAAACCGCGTCCAGGCCATTAAGGCGTTCCAGGAGGCGGAGGCTTACAACGGCCCTTCCATTATCCTCGCGTATTCGACATGTATCGCCCACGGGTTTGACATGATGAAATCGCAGACAGAGGAGAAACGTGCGGTTGAAGCCGGTTACTGGCCGCTCTACCGTTACAATCCCGCGCTTGTGAACGAAGGCAAGAGCCCGTTCATCTGGGAGACAAAGGAGCCGACTGCGAGCTACCAGGAGTTCATAAGGGGCGAAGGCCGCTACAAGGCTCTGCTCAAGACCGCTCCGAACGAGGCTGAAGGCCTCTTCAAACTGGCGGAAGAAGATGCGAAGAGACGCATGGGCTTCTACAAGAAACTCGGTGAAGTCATGTAATTTTCCACTGCGTGGGAAATTGAACTGTAAGCGGCGCATCCTATTGCGCCGCTTTTTTTTGCTCTTTTAGAAAAAGACAGAGAGAGCGAGGCCATCTTGGTAATCGGCCTTTACGGGGTCGGAACCAGGACTTCTTTCCGAGGCACGGTAAGGCGTCGTAAAGACCGACTTTTTACCGTCTTGCGACTTCACTTGCGACTTATTGATTCTTTTCTTGTAACTTTTATGTAACTTTTATGTAAAAAGCTTCTTGACTTTTACAATCATATCAGATATAATGGTGACAGGCAAAACAATCGGAGCAGATTTCAAAATTGGCGAATCCAAGGTAGGGACGGCTCGCCGAGCCGTCCATCTTGAGGCGGCGGTTTCGGCGAAACCGCCCTACCTTCGG
>JBAYFV010000381.1:0-3063 GCA_041666985.1 Victivallales bacterium | reverse complement strand
GCGAACAGTTTATTGGTATCAAGACGGTGGTCACACATCAAGTCGTGGCTAGATGCCTGGAATGACCTGTCAACCGTCCCGGCTTGTGGTAGCATAGTATGAAATCATCGGAATTCAAGAATGTCAGGGAATTATCCTGGAAGATGGGGATCCTGGACAAGCGACTTGACTTGACCAATATCAACGATATGCTTAAGTCATGAAAACATCAAGTAAAAATCATGTGTTTTGGTATCCATCCCTCAATACTTTGAGGCTGAGGGCTGATTTCAACAATCGCAAATAAAAATCCCTCTTTTCGCTTCTCTGACATCTTTATTCCACAGCTTGAATTCTAATTTTCTTCCTTTGAATTTTCCGATATTTGCGGACGCCTGATCCAGAAAAAGCTGGAGATTCTCCCTGACTTTCGGCTGGACAGTGGGAGGCCCGTGCATTGATTGTCCGTGTTCAGAAAGAAGCAACACATGTATCTTACTCGTCCTGACCTATTTCTCCCCTCGCCGCTTCAAGCTTTCTTTTGCATCGGTTTCAGATGAGGGAACAGTATGACATCGCGGATTGAGTCCGAAGCTGTGAGCAGCATTACAAGACGGTCAATTCCGATGCCCATGCCGCCGGCCGGAGGCATGCCGTATTCGAGGGCCGTAAGGAAATCCTCGTCAATAACACCTTCTTTTGAACCCTGGGCCGCCCTTTTAGCCTGCTCCTCAAAACGTTTCCTCTGTTCAACCGGATCGTTGAGTTCCGAATATCCGGGGGCAAGTTCCTGTCCGTTTATTTCCAGTTCAAAAACATCAACGTAATTCTTGTCATCAGCACACGCCTTGGCCAGAGGGACAAGGACGCTTGGCAGACGGGTTACGAAAGTCGGCTGTATGAGGGTGCTCTCCATGAGCTTTTCGTAAACTTCATGGGTGACTTCGAAATCCTGAAAACCGGGCTCGATATGGAGCCCCATTTTCTTTGCGCGTTCAACTCTTTCGGCAGGCGTTATGTCAAACCAGTCGGCGCCTGCTTTTTCCTTTACGAGGTCGTCGTAGTCAACCCTGCGCCATGGAGCTGTGAGGTCAATCACCTTTCCGTCCGCGAATTCAATTTTCAAAGTGCCGAGTACGTTCTGCGCGGCGCCTGTTATAAGGCCTTCGATAAGATTCATCATTGTCCGGCAGTCGCCGAACGCCTGATAGATCTCGATCATGGTGAATTCAGGATTGTGTTTCCGTGACATGCCCTCGTTTCTGAAATTCCTGTTCAGTTCGTAGATTTTTTCAAATCCGCCGACAAGCAGGCGCTTGAGATACAGTTCAGGTGCGATTCTCATGAACATCTGGGCATGGAGCGCCTCGTAGAATGTCTCAAACGGTTTTGCCGCCGCGCCGCCGGCAATGTACTGGAGCATCGGAGTTTCAACCTCCGTAAATCCCTTCTCCGCCAGGAATCTGCGGATCTCGCTGATTATCGCGAAGCGCTTCTTGAAAACATCCCTGCTTTTTTCGTTCATTATGAGGTCAAGGTGGCGCTGCCTGTAAATCTGTTCGATGTCGGTGAGGCCGTGCCATTTTTCGGGGAGCGTACGGAGCGATTTGCTCAGGAGTTCGAATTTTGAAATCTTCAGCGTGAGCTCACCTGTCCTGGTCGTAAACAGTTTTCCCTCCACGCCTATAATATCGCCGATGTCAATTTTCCTGAAAAGCGCGAACGCCTCCTCCCCAAGATTGTCCTTATGGACGTAGAGCTGAATCCTGCCGCTGCTGTCTTTGATGTCGGCAAAAACGGATTTTCCCATGGTGCGGTATGCCGTCACACGCCCGGCCGCAGTTGCGTGCGGTTCGGTTTCCGGAACAAACGAGGCCCTGATTTCAGATATTCTGCCCGTGCAGTCAAAAGCCTTCCCGAAAGGCTCGATTCCGATTTTACGCCACTCCTCAAGTTTATTCACCCTCTGCGTGAAAACATCCTCGGCCGACATTTCCGGAGCCGAAGACTGAGCGTTTTGATTGTTTTTCTCCATAATGTTAAAATCCTTGTTTATTCATTATCGCCTGTCAGGACAGGTATGCCGTTTTCCTCGGCATAATCCTGATCCTTCACGCCTTTTCTGCCACCGACGACCACAACCGAGCCTTCCTTGTTGTCAAGGACAAGAGTCGGAACCGTCTTTGTCTTGACGTACACTTCCTTTTCCCTGAGCTCGCAGTTTATGTCGTAGATGAAATACGAAAAGACATTCGGGCTGACCTGTATTACGACATGTATCCTGCACAATCCGTCAACTTCGCAGGACGGCGGGAAATTTCCGATATCCGAACCGATTCTCGCCACGCCATAAACATATTTGTCATCCTCCAGCACCAGGCAGTAGACCTTGTCCCTGCCGTCATTGAAAGTGACGATCTTCGCCTTTCTCGGAGGGAGGACATCGTCGGATTTCTTCTTGAACAAATCGGGGACCCCCATGGTCCGTTCCCATACCGGAAGGCCGTTGCATATTGAAAAGGTACACGCTTCGGACTGGTACTCCTTGTTTAAAAGCTTATGGCTGAGTATCGCCTTGACCCTGTAGTTTCCGGGTTTTGTAATCACATATGAACTCGTCAGAGGCACAAGCACTTCCTCAGTGGCGCCCGGCTTGATGATGATTCCGACAAGCGGATTGGTTGCGCTTTTCCTTATTTCAGCCTTGGTATGGTCCGGCAGATCAATTGTGAATTTCAGGAAGCCCGTCGTCTCGGCGTTATCGCTGAAAGCAAGCGCCTGCCCGCTGTAGTTCCTCAAGACAACTTTCGCATAGACTGTTTCATACAGCAGATAGTTGGCCCTGTTTATGGCGACAGTGAGCGAAACCTGCGCCTGGGACGATGCCGCTGCCAGCACCAGGAGGGCGGTTAAAACAACGGTTAAAATCCTTTTCATGTTTCCTGCCTCTTTAATCATGTTGAGCCAATTTCAAAAGAAGTCAGGATTCAGAAGTCAGGATTCAGAATAAAACCGAATTTGAGTTCAAATTCAATTCTGTCTCCTGAATTCTGACTACTGAATTCCTAGTTTTGAAATTACCTC
>JBAYFV010000380.1:0-3079 GCA_041666985.1 Victivallales bacterium | reverse complement strand
ACCCTCGAAAAATCCTTCGGAATGGCAAGCTGTAGCCCGATCCTTGGGAGTACGGCAGGCCATTCTCCGACAGGTTCGCCCCTGGCCTCGATGGTCATCTCTCCGTTCCCGGAGATGGTATAAACGTATTCGCAGTTGAACGCCCTGGTGAATACCGGCGGAGCGATCCTGGATTTAACCGTCACCTGTACAGTCGAGCCGTCAATCTTCCTGCATTCGAATCCGTCAATCCTGTGCTGCAGCCAGTGGATGCCGGCATCGCGCCATTTCTTTTCAAACAGGCCGTAATCCCCCCATCCGAGTCTGTCATTGTCTGTGGGGGCGCGCCAAAAGTTCATCTTGGGACCTGAAGAAATAATTTTTCTTCCAGAAAAATTATAATCTGAAATAACTCCTCGAACCGAATCGAAGACAACGGCGCAATCGTTCCCTGTGATTGTCAATGAAGACTTTGTCTCGGAGCAGCTGACTTCCGGAATGATTACCGCTGGTGCGGCGATTTCATTTTCCCTTGAGGGAATCCTGAACTGCGCCCAGGCGACCTCATGTCCGGCCTTCGCCCACAACGTGTCGGAGGCAAGTGTCGCCTTGATGTTCAGCCAGTATTCCTTGCCGGGAATGAAAAGGGGCTTTTCATAGTCAACAGTTATCACTTTGTTTTTCCATGCGGATATCCTGGGGGCGGGAACGGTGCCGGACGAAACCCGGACACCTTCCTCTTCCACCGTATAATCGAATCTGAGATGCTCGAGCGAGTTGAAATCGTAACGGTTTGTCACCTTGAATTTTCCACCCTTGACATCTTCAATTTCAACAAGTACGGGTTCGAGAACCTTCTTGTACTCGATAAGCCCCGGCGAGGGGGTGCGGTCCGGGAAAAGCAGTCCGTCCGTGACGAAATTCCCGTCATTGGGTTCATCTCCGAAGTCGCCGCCGTAAGCGAAGAATTCCCTGCCGTCGGCAGTTTTCCTCCTGATGCCGTGGTCAATCCATTCCCAGACAAATCCGCCTTGGAGGGACTTGTATTTGTAGAAAGCATCCCAATATTCCCTGAGGCCGCCGGGGCCGTTGCCCATGGCATGCGCGTATTCGCAGAGGATCAGAGGTTTCTTTCCGGCATATTCATCCGGAGGAATATCTTTTTGCCCTTCCCCCCAGCCCTTGAGCGTTTCCTTCCCTTCGCCGAAAGTCGTTATCCCGTCGATGCCGGTGTACATCCTGCTGTAAACATCGCAGACTTCAGCGCCGAGATCACGTTCGTAGTGGATAAGCCTTGTAGGGTCAAGTTCACGGGCGACCGCCGCCATCGCCCTGTGGTTTTCACCGAACTGCGTCTCGTTTCCGAGCGACCAGAAAATCACGCAGGCGTGATTCCTGTCGCGCACGACCATCCTTCTCATTCTGTCGGCATGGGTCTCCTTCCATTCCGGATCCTTTGAAAGCTGATCCCAGCATCCCGCCGGTTGGAAACCGTGGCATTCCTGATCGCATTCGTCTATGACATAAAGTCCGTACTGGTCGCAGAGGTCGAGGAAGACGGGATCGTTCGGATAATGCGAAGTCCGCACTGCATTTATATTGTGCTGTTTCATAAGAAGCACGTCCTCGAGCATCGAGTCGTAAGGGAGCGCGCGTCCGAAATCCGGATGATGATCATGGCGGTTTACCCCTCTGAAGATGATTCTGGCGCCGTTGACCAGGAAGTTTCCGTCCTTCATTTCTATCGAACGGAACCCGATGTCCAGCGGAATCGCCTCCAGGACATTTTCTTTTGAATCTTTGAGCGTGATGACGAGTTTGTAAAGCGCCGGATTTTCAGCGGTCCACTTCAGGGGTTCTGCGACTTTCGCAGAAGTCTCGAGGAGTTTGGTTTCACCGGCTTTGATCTCAAACGCAGGGGAAACCGTCTTCTTCAACACTTTGTTCCCTGCGGGATCGAGGAGGACAAATTCCAGCGATGAATTTTTTGCCGCGGAGTCGCCGGAGTTTTTCACGGCGGCCTTGAAATGGAGGACGGCATCGCGGTATTTGTCGTCTAGTTTGGTGATTGTCTGGAAGTCATGGACATGGAGTTTCGGGCGGGCGAGGATGTAGACGGAACGGAAAATTCCGCTGAGCCACCACATGTCCTGATCTTCCATGTATGAACCGTCGGACCATTGATAAACTTTTACGGCGAGGACGTTCTTTCCCGGCCTGGCAAATCTAGTGATGTCGAATTCCGCAGGCAGGCGGCTGCCTTTGCTGAATCCGGCCTCCTTTCCGTTAACCCAGACATGAAACGCGGAATCAACACCTTCAAAACGAAGGAACATCTGTCTGTCTTTCAAGTCGTTTTCAATCACGAATTCGCGGCGGTAGCAGCCCGTCGGATTCTCCGTCGGGACGTGCGGTGGATCGACGGGGAACGGGTAAACGACATTGGTGTAGTGCGGATGCCCGTATCCGAGCATCTGCCAGCACGACGGAACCGGAATCTTGTCCCAGGAGCCGGAGTCGAATTTCTCAGTCTGGAAGTTTTCCGGAGCCTCGACGGGAGTCGGCGCGCAATGGAAATCCCACTGGCCGTCCAACGGTATGAATCCGTCGTCCATGTCGGGCTTTTCAGAGAGGGCTTTTTCAGGATTCCGATATGGAAGGTAGAAGGCTCTTGCGTCAAGACGGTTTCTGTTGGTAAGAAGATTGTTTTCCCAGTCGTTCCGAGACACTGCTTTGCTCATGTTTATTGCTCCGGGTTTAACGTAACGCAGGGTATTGCCCTGCGGATTAGTCTCGGACAGATTGCCCGAGTTGCTCACATCAATTTTTATAAAACGGCGCTTAATATATATGGAATGATGAAGCAAGCAAGAAAAAGACTCAGATAGTGGCACAGACATCCTGCCTGCGTCTTTCCTTCTCCTGGTGTGGTGTTGCCCGTGTCGGGCAACGCGGATTAGGAAAAAAAACCAATCATCCGAGCCGATTTCAAAACTCAAATTTAAAGGAGCGCGGGTTTTCTTACCCGCGGAAATCTAACTCAAGCGGCGGACTGGAAAGTCCGCCCTCCGTTAGTTTTGAATCGGCTCAGGGTAGTTTT
>JBAYFV010000379.1:0-3085 GCA_041666985.1 Victivallales bacterium | reverse complement strand
CTCTCCGAAATATCAAGAAAATTTTTCCGTCCCGGAAAAATTAACAAGGAAAAGAAAGGTAGAATATCATGAGCAAGGCAAAACAGGTTAGAATCACTTCATTTGATGCCGCTGAATGCGGTGACTTCGGCGATGTCTTAAATAAAAGCAGTGATGCGGGAATCCTTAAGGTGGGATTGCTCGGGCTGGGCTATTTCGAGTATTGGCGGATGTATCCCAGGCTCCAGGAAATAGTCAGAAAAGATCTGGAAGGTGTTTTCAAGCGGCTGGAGAAATCGCTTGATACAGTAAAGATAGTTTATCCCGGAATGGTTGACACCCTTGACCGTGCGGAAGCCGCAGGCGCGGAATTCGCCGCCGCAGGAGTTGAAATCATCATTGTTTTCGAGGGCACATATATTCCGGACTTCATTACGATTCACGCCCTGAACCGGGCTGGAACAGGCACGAAGGTCATTCTGGTAAACTCACAGACCGGTCATGATCTTTGTCCTCATGACGATTATATGGCTACCATGCGCAACAGCGCACTCATCGGGATTTCCCAGCTCACCGGCTCATTTCGAAAGATGAAACGGGACTATGAACTGGTTTCCGGGGAAATCGGCGAACCGGCGATTTATCGGGAAATACGCTGCATCGTTCAGGCCTATCTTTCAGTTCGGCAGCTCAAAAAGTGCACCTATGGCCTTGTCGGACATGTGTTCCGGGGAATGTATGATCTCGAATTCGACACCGCAAAAGTAAAAGGCTTTCTAGGACCGGAAGTCATGACAATCCAGGCCGAGCATCTCATCGAACTTTGGAATAAAATAGATTCCCGTGAACTGGACAGTGTGGCGGAAAAACTATTCCGGCGCTTCCGCAGAAGGGAAATAGAGCTCGATGACGTGAAGCGTTCCTGCAGGATCGGACTCGCGATGAAAAAACTCAAGGAAAAGTTCAATCTTGACGGACTCTGTTTCCTGGGTCAGCATTATATCGAAAAAATGACCGGTGCGCCGGCACGCATGGGCGCGTCCATGATGCTTGAAAAAGAACGTTTCATGATTGCCTGTGAAGGCGATATCGGGGGACTGGTGATGATGCAGCTTATGCATGATTTCACCGGCAATATCCCCTTCCAGGCGGAATGGGGGCAGTTTGACCGCACCCATAATGCTCTTTTCCTCCTTGGTCACGGCATTGCCTCACCGGAACTGGCCGTCAACGACAAAAATGTGACACTTACCCGCTCACCGGAAGAATGGGGTTTCAAAGGCAGCGGGCTTAATTATGAGATGATCATGAAGCCGGGGCCTGTTACCATGGGACATTTCCTGAATGTCGGAGAAAGCTGGCAGATGCTGATTTCCGAGGGCGAATCAATCAAATTCCCATGTCTGCCCTGCGATGAGATTCATGCCATGATCAAGGTTGAATCACCCGTGGAGGACTACATCCGGCAGGTTCTGAAAAAAGGCGCGGCTCATCACCTGATAGTTGTTCACGGCCAGGTGGCGGGAGAATTGGAAAAAGCCGCGGAAATGATGCATATCGAGAAATTTATAATATAAGAAAATTTTTCTGTCCCAGAAAAATTAATGGAGAAATTTTATGATTCAGATCGAAAAAGCCGAATTTGTCCAGAGGATTGAACGCATCCAGGATGCCATCAGGAAACGCGGGCTTGACGCCTTGCTGGTTTACGGAGACGAGTACCGCAAGGAAAATCTGCGTTACGTCTCGAATTTCTGGCCCATATTCGAACGTGCCGCCTGTTTCATACCGCGCAGCGGACTTCCGATACTTGCCGGTGCGCCTGAGGGACAGTTCTATGCGAAGGAGATGTCAATATGGGAGGACGTCAGGAACGTGAGGGAATTCGCATGTGTTTCAGTGCCGGAGGAAATAGATTATCCTCTGGCGAAATTCTCCTCGTTTTCTGAAATCATGGGAGAGGTTCTTCGTGGTGGCTCAAAGCTGGGCGTTGTCGGGCTATGGGATATTCCCGGCCCGATTATGGAAAGGATCAGGAAATCCGCACCGTCCCTTGAAATCATCAATGCCGCAGAAATCATCACTGAGCTTAGAATCATCAAGACTCCTGCTGAAATCGCATGTCTGCGCGAAGCCGGACGGCAGGCTTGCACCGGCTACCGGAAACTGCTTGAATTCGCGGTCCCGGGCAATACGGAAAACATGGCGGCCGGGGCAGCTGAAGGCGCGGCAAGAATGGCGGGAGCGGAAGATATCAACTTCACTGTGTTCGGTGCAGGCAAGAGGGCCGCGACCATTATTGGACGGGCCGCTGGAAAAGTCATTGAGGATGGAGATATGGTCATGGCCGCCATGGCGGTGCAGTATCAGGGATATGTGGCGACGGTGGAATATCCGTTTGTCGCAGGAAAAGCAACCGACGGGCAAAAACGCTTCCTTAATGCTTTGTTCGAGGCGGCGGAAGTGCAGCAGAAGTTTCTCCGGGATGGTGTTATTTCCGGAGAAATGGTCAAGTCCGTGAAAAAGGTGTTTCAAAAACATCAGCTCTCGGAATACGATGTCTATCCGCCCATGCACGGCATAGGACTGGCTGAAGCGGAATCTCCATATCCTGACGAAAATGCTACATACCCGCTGAAAGCTGGCATGTGCGTAAACTCGGACATCAGCTTGTTCGGTCATCCCGACGGTTCGAACCGTATCGAAGAAGGTTTTGTTATTACCGGCAAAGAACCGGAATCGTTGACTCCGTTTATAAGAGAGCTTGTAGCGAAAGCATAGGGATTTGGGGCGAGAGCAAAAACTTTTACTTTCCAAGACAATTGAAAAAGTCGATTCAAAAGCAACGGAGGGCGGGTTTTCCTACCCGCCAAAAGGGTGAGAATCGCGGGTTGGAAAACCCGCGCTCCGTTAAAATTCAACTTTTGGGATAGCAAACAGGTTTGGAAAGGGTTGGGGTACGGGGAAGGGAAGAACCTTCAACATTCCAAATTTCAAACAGATTCATAAAACAAAGAAAAGAACAGCCCTTGCGGGCTTAACTACCAACAAAAACGAATCTTAATTTGTTCGTAGTCAATGCCGCAAGGCATGTTCTTATATTGTT
>JBAYFV010000378.1:0-3091 GCA_041666985.1 Victivallales bacterium | reverse complement strand
TTTTTATTAGTTTGGAATTTTTCTTCATTTGAAATCTGGAGCTTGTTTGTGCTTTGGAATTTGGAAATTGGAATTTGAATTACCATTGGATATTCATAAACTTTGAAATTCCTATACCTTCAAATTAGCACCATTAAACTCAAACCCCATCATCCAAGTATCCAACAATTTAACAATCCATTAATACGTCATCCGTTGGATGACTCCAGCTGCAGGCAGGAATGCCTGCGCTACTCCAGTTACCCGTTCCATTCGCCTTCCGTATTGATTTCATCTCCCGTCGGCTTGATTTTGCCTGGATATTTTTTTATTTTACCGGCATATGAAAATTTCCGGCAAACATCCCTTGCATTCACACTGGCCCAACAGAATCCGGATATAAAGACTGCACCAAGCGCGAGTCCGGAAATTCTTTCCAAGAAATCCCTGCGTTTCATTTCCATACTCCGTATATCTCCTTTCCGCACGGACAGCGCCCGTCCCTTACGTTGTCCTGAAGCAGGCTGTAGCCTCTTCTTTCTATCAGGAGTTTCTTGCACGCAGGACAGTAGGTGTTCTGCGCCTCCCTGCTCAACAGGTTTCCAATATAGACATAATGCAGTCCCTCGGACATTGCTATTTTCCTGGCGTTGTCAAGGGTTTCCGCAGGTGTCGGCGGCAGATTTTTCATCTTGTACTGGGGCGAGAACCTGGAAAAGTGGACGGGGGTATCCTCTCCAGCATTTGTTTTTATCCACCTCATCATGTCCCTGATTTCCTCAGGCTTGTCATTCAGCGTCGGAATCACAAGATTTATTATCTCAACATGGACCCCCGCCTTCTTCGCCATGACAATTGCATCAAGCACAGGCTGAAGCGTGGCGCTCGACACTTTCCGGTAGAACTCATCATTGAACCCCTTAAGATCTATCCTTGCGACATCAATGTATTTCAGGATATTCCCCCAGGGTTCCGGATTTATGTAACCGGCGGTCACGAAAACACTTCTTATCCCTTTGGGTTTTGCGATCTTCGCAGTATCCAGAACATATTCATAGAAGACCACCGGATCCGTATAAGTATATGAAATGGAGGCGCAGTCATACTTTTTTGCCGCGGCGACAAGCTGCTCCGGAGGAAGAAAATAAGCTTCGGTGTCCTCGGGATTCGCCTGGGATATCTCCCAGTTCTGACAATTGAGACAGTGAAGATTGCAGCCGGCGGTCGCCAAAGACAAGGATTTTGTTCCCGGCAGGAAATGGAAGCACGGTTTCTTCTCCACCGGATCAACATGGACAGAACACGGAAACCCGTAGACAACAGACTTCAGCGAACCGTCCATATTCACACGGACCCGGCATTCGCCGCTCTGGCCCGGACCAATCATACAGTACCGCGGACATAATTCACACTGAACCATGTTGCCCATATCGCCCCCTCATAAGTCATCAGTACTTTAATATAAATTGCCAGTTTGCTTTCCGCAATGGTTTTAAGGAGTCGTAAAGAAATAAATTTGACATTTGGCGGAAAAATACAGGTGTTTGGATTCGAGGCGCAAGCCCCGCGTTCGCCGCGGCGAATAAGGGGTGAAGCAACGAAGGAGACAAATACATGGAATTCCGCCCCGAAGGGCTGGCGTTCTTTTGGCAGCTTATCACGCTGTTTGCCCGTTACACATCTTCAGATATGCGCCTCACAAACACCATGATAATCAATCCGAGGTAATTTCAAAATTGCCGAATCCAAGGTAGGGATGGCTCTCCGAGCCGTCCGTTTTGAGGTGGCGCGTTACGGAGAACGCGCCCTACCTTCGCCAATTTTGAAAGCAGAAATCCCATAGATATTCAGAGTCATCCCATAGGATGACGGACATCCATCCATCCGTGGGACGCGACCAATATTTTAATAAAAAAACAACAAGGGCTATTGACATTCCCATATAAATGCATATAATCTATATCAGCACTGATAGTACGATATATCAAAAATCGAAATATTATCTTGAAGTGATTAAATGACAAGACCTTCTACCATAAAAGACATTGCAGAGAAAGCCGGGGTTTCCAAGGGAGCGGCGTGGGCCGCCATGAAAGAACAGCAGCACAGTATCCGGATGTCACCGTCTACGCGGGAACGGGTAAGGAAAGTCGCGGCTGAATTGAACTATCGTCCAAATATATTGGCCAGAAGTTTGAAACATCAAAAGTCGTACCTGATAGGTTTCAATTTCAATGTAAACTGCAATCTCTGGCATCATGCAATACATATAATCAACGGAATACAGGAGTTGTGCAATGCCCATGATTACTCCATTGTCGTGTATCTGTCCAGCAATGTGGAAGATGAATATCAGAATCTCCAGAAGGCCGTAGAGCGGCGCCTGGACGGGCTGCTGACCATTCCGATGCTGACGGATGGGCGCCATAATCGCGACGAGTATCACAGGATTTCCCGGGAAATAATGCCGGTAGTGCAGGTGTGTTATCCCCTATGCCCGGATCTGCCGTGTATTTGTCACGATTTTCGCTATCTGGCGAAACATGCAACCGAATATCTCATTGACCGGGGACACCGCCATATTGCACTGGTTACATTTGACAATTATTGCGATCCGGAGGAAGGTTTGACTTCATTCGAACATCATAAGGGTTATCTGGAAGCAATGAGTTCCGCCAACCTTGATGCGTCGGTTTTTCCGCACGGCTCTTGTGTTGAAAATGTTCATGTTGCTGACGATGCCTATGCCATTGCGGAGAAAATCCTGCACACGCTTCCGCCGCTGACTGCCGTGGTCGCCAGTTCGAACAGTGCCGCATTCGGTTTGGTCAGGCGATGGGAGGAACTCGGAGTCCGTGTCCCTGACGATATTTCAATCATCGGCTGCGCGAATGACCTGGATGTCCCGGCTTGCCTGACCCCTGATCTTACCGGATTCAAGGCGAAATTTGATTATATCGGACAACAGGCGGTGAAACTCTGCCTGCAGCTCGCAAAACCATCGGCTCCCAAACAGATTCGATTAAAACTTGAAATACACGAAGGCAAGACAGTACGGGATGCGCTGTCAAAACACAATAGCTGAAAATAATGCGGCTGTTGCTTATATAAA
>JBAYFV010000377.1:0-3117 GCA_041666985.1 Victivallales bacterium | reverse complement strand
GGGAATCATTTGAAGCGCGTGCGTGACTGTGAAGATGAGGAAGTCCGCGCCGCTCTCCAGCATCTGCTCCAGGAAAGCATCCACATTGAATTGTCGAACGGCTTCCTGGAAATCCACTGCCGCGCCATGCCGCGGCATGCTTCTGGCCGTCCAATGCACACTGATGCCGTACCGGCATTTCGCCAGCCAGTCCGTGTTCGCCCGGATGTAGGCCATATCGGCAGTTTCATCTACAGGGTTGTCAACTTTTCCAGGTATTCCTTCATGTTTTTTCATAGCAACTTTATCCTCGTTTGTTTTCGTCCCTATTCTAGGAGCCGTACAGAAATAATTATTTCTTTACGGCTCCTTAATCATACTTCCTGATTTGCCAACAGCCATTTGAATGCCGGAACAGCATGGACTTTGACTTTCCCGTCTCTGAATTCCTTTTCCTGATTCAAGGTAATGATATAATTTTCTGAAGTCCCGAAATATTTCGCAGTCGCAAAAAGAGGTTCAAGCTCTCTTTCAAGAGTTTCCGTGGAGCTTATGTCCTGGCAGACTTGGATGCACGAGCGGGGTTTGCCGGAGCTGTCAAGCGGAATGAAATCAATCTCCTTCCTTCCGGTTTTGGTGAGATAGAAAAATACCATGGAGAAGTTTATCCTGAGATGGAGATAGATCATATTCTCAAGGGCACGCGAGCATGAGCCATCCCACACGGTGCTGTTCCTCATGGAAAGCGCCCAGTCAATGCAATATACCTTCTTGTAGTTCCTTTCCTGTTCCTTCCGTGAAGATGACATTACCGGGACAGTAAATAAAAGCCAGGCGTCCTCGGCCCAATGAACATAGTTCCTGAGATTGTCCTTGCTGGTCTTATATCCGGACGAAACAAGGAACTTATAGGCGGCCTGCAAAGTGTATGGCCCTGCCATATTTGACAGCAGGTATGAGTAAAGCATGATGCACTGCTTCGGGCGGCTGACATTGAAACGCTGGATTATGTCCTTAAGAAGCATGGTGTCGAAGTATTCCCGGATGACAGATTCCTTCGAAAACTCGTCAAGATTCGCGATTGCGGGATATGCACCCCATTTAAGATATTCGTCAAAATGCCGCCTTAGTTCGGCCTGTCCTTTTGTGGATTCCCTGTCCAATGAAAAGCCACGGAAGTTCAAATACTCGCTGAAGGAGAGGGGGTAGACAACGGAGGAGAGGGACTTCCCTCTCAGCGAAGACGCGATTTTATCCCTGAGCATTTCCGATGACGAACCGGTAATGATGACTTTCCAATTTTGATTCCTTGAAAGCTCTATGGCATATTCCTCCCATCCGCTTATCCTGTGGATTTCATCCAGGACGAATATCAGCTTTGTCTTCAGATCAAATTCCGGATTCACTTTGAGGAAAATCTTCTGGATGAGCGACAAGTCGGAAGATTTCATCTGCGACAGAACCGGATTGTCGAAATCAATCCGGCAGATATTGGCGGCGGACTTGATGAATCCCGACTTGATGAATTCATCGGCCGCCTGAAGAGCCCTATAGCTTTTTCCCGTCCTTCTGGCTCCGATTATGGCAGTTATCATTTCGTTGACAAACGGGACTCTGTTTTCCCTCGGAGTATATGCAGGTATCCCGAGTTCCTTGAAGTCAGCTATTTTCCTTTGGATTTCATCTTCAAACATGACATTGATCTTTCATCGGCTTTGAGCTCTGCAATTGGTTTTAATAACTGTAATTTAGTCGTATAAATAGCAAATACAACTATATTTTAGTCATAATCACTGCATTTTCAATCCGCGTTTGGCGGCCTCCTCCGTGAACGCCTTGAAGATTTTCTCCGCAATCAGTCGATGTCCCCGGTCGTTCGGATGCCACTGGACAGGGGGCGGCGGCAACGGGATGCCGGGTTTCGGCTCCCATCCGCGATTGGCCGGATCCGCCGCAAGATCCATGAGCGGGACGAAGGGAACCCCGTGTTCCTTGCTGAGCTCCGCCATTATATCCGGAATCTCTTTCCAGAACCCGTCCATCACACCAGGCATGAGGCCGTCATCTCCATGGTTTGCCGACCATACCCCGGCGCAAATGATGAATGGTTTTTCTGGATCCTGACCGAACAGCCCCAGAAGTCTTCCAAGGGTCGCCCTCCAGCCTTTCACACCACCGATTGCCGGGTTCTCGTGCTCTCCATGCTGGATGATGACGAGGTCGTATTTCTTTTCCGCAAATCGTTTGAGCTGCGCAAGCCGCTCATCCGGCGTACCCTTGTAGGTAAAGCCGGTGAAAAACAATGCCAGCTTTTTGTCGGGAAGTGTTTTCTGGATCATTTGCGCCAGGATATGGACGTAGTCCTTGTCCTCGCTGGTGGCCGCCATACCGGCGGTATGATCCCATTTCAGATCCCGGATGGTATCGGCATTAAAGCCGCTCCTGCTGATGCTGTTTCCCACAATCAGGATTTTAAAGGAATCCGGACTGACAGCGGCATTGGGATCACTGTAAGCCGGGAATTCCGGTTTATAGAAATCCGTCGAGTTCTTCTTTAGCGCCTCGCGGATCACCTTCCCCCTCAGCGTTTCCGTTTTCGCCAGTTTGGGTTGCTCGCCTTTCCAATGTCTCCAGTAAAAACCATCTTCGTAAGGCAGGCACCAGCCTTGGAAATCCGCGTAGGAGTGATAATCCCAGGACCAGCCGTTCTCTTCAAAAATGGAAATGACATCGGTAAGATAGGCCGCCGCACTTTCCGGAGGCGCCCAGGAGATGACACTGAATTCGCCGACATTGATCGGAGCCTTCCACTTTTTCTGGAAATCAAGCACCGGCTGCATGCACTTCTGGAGATAGTCCTTATTGAATGGAATGCCACCGATCACGCCTGGATAGTGAATCTTTTTTTCTTCGGGGCCGTAACCTTCGTCCCCATAACCTTGAAGTCCTTGATGAGTAAATGCGTGCGGACTATACATGTGAAACTCGTAGATGATGTGCGAATCGGGAAGAGGCATCAAGTCCCTGAACCCGCTTGGATCGGCTCCGGGCCCAGGCTCATAGACAATCCATGTGTCCTTATCAACGCTCCTGATCGCCTTGATCGCCTTCACAGCCAGGGGCGGCCACTGTTTTGGT
>JBAYFV010000376.1:0-3123 GCA_041666985.1 Victivallales bacterium | reverse complement strand
CTGGGAGGAGTCGTTTCCCATCTGATGGACGGGCAGACGGAATATCTGATGGGGTGCGTGACCATATTTGTTGACGGTGCTCCGGCGCAGCGACTGACGAGTGTTACCGGCCAGAACAGCCTGGTCATGCTCCCCAACGCACCGGGTATGTGCTCCTGCCCCAGTCAGGTGACAGTACTGACCCTCGGGTGATCGTCTGCTGTTAAGGCATCTCCCATGGCGGCGCTTCCCACCATGTTGAAAACCAGGATTATAAGGAGATAAAACGATAGAATGAGTCGTTGCATAATTTTCGCCTGATCATAACTTGCCTTTATAAAATATGGTGGGGGAACTTTCATTAATAAAGAGTAACCTTCCCATCATCCAAATCATACTTTGCCTTTACGAGCTTTACCTTTCCCTCCTTGATCAAACGTTTGATAATGGGTGAATGCTCCGTGATATTTTCAGCAGTAAGGCGGATGTTATAATCAACAGCCTTCTCGACGAGATCTCCCTTGGATTTTTCCTTTGCCCCCTGCTTTGCTTTCTTGACGGCCGGCATAATCGCTTTGATAATCGCACCGATGTTTCCTTCCGGCTTGCCGTGAGCATCTACGGAAGCAGTAACGGCGCCGCACCTCTGATGGCCGAGAACCATGATGAGGGGGGAGCCGAATTCTTCAGCCGCATACTCTATACTTCCCAGGACAATGGGACCAGGTACATTCCCTGCCACGCGGATGACGAAGATCTCGCCCAATGTTTTATCAAAGATAATCTCGGGAGGTACTCGGGAGTCGGAACATGACAGAATTATGGCATAGGGTCTCTGGCCTTTTGACAGAATCTCTCTCGTCTCTTTTGTTGTCTCCCCGCAGACGGTCATCTTGCTTTCTGCATATCTTTTGTTCCCGTCCATCAGTCGCTTGATTGCCTCATCCGCTGACATATCCGCACCGCTACCGGCAGCAAGAGCAAATGCTCCCCAAGCAACAACAATAATACCCAAAACAGGCACTATCAAGTATTTCCCAAAGTTATTCATTATACTCCCTCCCATAAATCACCGGGTTCACGGTGCAAGAATCAAAACCTTGAACTGGCTCGGCACCAGGTTCGCCCCCGGACAGTTGGTGTTGTTCTGCAGAGACGCGCTGGTCATTCTGGTAACCGGCATCCCGCCGATCAAACAGGTAAAAGCGGCGGTGATGTTCCGCTTCGGCCCCATCACCGTGCCGGAGGCGACACCGGTGTTGACCCCGGCGTTGTCGCCGTTGGTCAGGGGAACGATGGTACTCATGTTATGGACCGGGGCGCAACTGTAGAGAACGTTATAAACCGCCGGTACGCCCATCATCTGGGTGGCCATGTTGGGATACGGAACCGGGATCGGCCCCGCCGGCGTCGGAGTCAGGCAGACATCGGGAAATCCCGTGGCCATCCCCCCCATTTGAGTATTGGCAAACATAATAGTCCTTCCTCCTATCCGACGTGGATCTGTTCCCCGTCCAACTTGATAAGTTCCCGTGCATTGATCACCGCATTTTCCCCACGCAGATTGAGCAGTTTTTCCGCCCGGTGGTCAATATTCTCCGCCCGTACCTGGTCCGTCTCCTCGACAAAACGATAGGAACGTTTCACCCGCTGGTGCAGGCGATCGAGAAGCGAATCGAAACTGCCGGCAAAGAGCTTTATCTTCTCGAGGGAGGCCTGAAAAATGCTTCCCGTAAGCGAGGTCTGCTGAAAGGTCAGATCAGCGGCGGCGGCCTGGACAGCAAGCTCCGAGGAAATCATGGATATCTTGCGGGGAGAGGCGAGGGTAATTCCATCCCGGGCGTCAACCCCGAAGCTGCCGGTATCCAGACGCAGATTCAAGTCTCCGGTAAAGGAAACGGTGGCGGCGATGCCTTCCTCGCGTTCGAGGACGGCAAGAATATAAGCACTGTCATCGGCGGCCGTGCAGAAGAGTACCATGTCCCCGATTTCAGGCTCAACCAGACAACTGACCGCCCGTCGGGCACGATAAACGCCCAAATCATTCCTGACGAGCAACTGGTCTTTCTTGCCGGCGACGACGTTTCCATAATCCTGATACAGTTCCTCTCTTTTATGACACACAGCTAGATTTTTCATGGAATGTTTCCCCCTTTGTTTCGCATTAATTCCTCTTCTGGTGTTTATGTCCCCGAAGCGACACATGAGGCTGCCACTGTTCCGCCTCGGCCAGATCGGCATCGTCTCCCAGGGCCACGATCCGGTTTGCTCCCCTCCAGATGGTCCCCTCCTCCTTGATACGATGCAGCTTGGCGCGGAAAAGATGAGCCCCGGAGAGGTCGGCGCCGCTCAGGTCGGTCCGGGAGAGATCGGCGTAGGTCAGATCCGTCCCGGCGAAGATTGCCCCGCGGCAGTTCGCGTCGTTCATGACGCACTGCTGCATGTCGGCGTTGGAAAAGTCGGCCAGCGTCATCCGGGCCTCCGGGAAAAGCGATTGATACAGGTAAGCGCCGCGCAGGCTCGCTCCGGTCATGGTGGCGCCGATGAACAGAGCGTTTCCGGCCCGGGAACCATCCAGCCGCGCTTTGGATAGGTCGGCATCCTTGAAATTGCACTGGGTCAGGTCGGCCTCCCGCAGGTCGCACCCGGTCAGATTCGCCTTCATCAACTGACACAGCGGCAGGCGGATTCCCCGCATCCCTTTGC
The DNA here is from genome assembly GCA_041666985.1 of Victivallales bacterium. Taxonomy (GTDB): domain Bacteria; phylum Verrucomicrobiota; class Lentisphaeria; order Victivallales; family GWF2-50-93; genus GWF2-50-93. The sequence goes on along the minus strand of JBAYFV010000376.1, from coordinate 438 downwards.
CCGAAAAATCGGTCTCGAGCAGGACCGCCCCCTGGAAAGACGCCCCTTGCAGATCGGATGCACTCAGATCGGCTTTCATGAGCACTGTATTTTTCAGCAGGGCCTCGCAGAGATTCATGCCCCGCGTCGCTCCTTCCAGAATGCTGGTGCGGTCAAGGAGTGTCCGCGACAGGTCGGCATTTTCCAAATTCGGCTTCACCATGACGGCGATGGTCAGATCCGCCCCCTGCAGGGAGGCGCCGGAAAGGTCCGGCTCATTGAAGGTAGCAAGGACGAGATAGGCGTCGTTCAGGCGGGTGCCCCGCAGAAGCCCGTTATCGATTACCGCGTGATGGAGATTGGCGCCGCTCATCTGGGCGCCGGAGAAATCGGGCCGGACAAAAATCGATTCCTTGAGGGACGCGCCGCGGAGGTCGGCATCACGAAATACGACTTCCT
>JBAYFV010000375.1:0-3127 GCA_041666985.1 Victivallales bacterium | reverse complement strand
TTCTTTTACCCTGTTTAATCCAATTAATCCTGTTATCCTGTCTGAAATACCAATTCCCCTACTGTTTCCACATTGTATTTATCCGCTTGACGGTTTCCTCCACGAGGACGTCTCCGCCTTCATATCCGACCTCATTGCAATAAATACAGGCGCTGTAACTTTCGCCTTTCTCCGCCAGTCGTGTAGGCAGATAGCCTCCTTTGCCGCACAGCTGCACCACGAAGGTCTGAGTTGCGGGACTCCTCGCCTGCATCCTGATTCCGTAATCCGTAAACAGCTCAAACGCATTGGTTGCGAAAACGATGTCGCCAAGCCGGATGACATGCAATTCCATTTCGAGGTTTTTGTCTGTTTTCTGCTCCTCATAGCGCTGGAGTATGCGTCGGCATCGGCTTTTTCTGGCAAAAACGACCGAATCTTCCCGCAATCTTGCATCTGCATCCTTTGCTTTTGAAGGCGGAATCTTTTCAAGCTCAGAAAGTCCTTTCTTAACTTTGAGATATTCTTCCTCGGTGATCATTCTTCTCGGAAGACCTATTGTTTCAGAGAGATGTCTCACTTCAACATTGTCCTTCATATCCTTTGAAGCCCATGGGAAAACATCGTCGAAAGCCGCTTTAATCCGGTTGGCTATTTCCTGCCGGGACGAAATTCCCTTCAGCTCAAGCATTCGCTGTCTGGCTTTTTTATTGAACATCAGATGCGGGGAGAGTCCGCCTGCCGCGGAAGACTGCGGGAGGACAAAAAGTTTTTCGCCGTACTGTTTTCTCAGCGCAGTTCTCGTCTCGTGCCAGAAATCGGCGGAAATCTCTTCCAGACCCTCGGTTTCCTGCGCCGTGCAGGCGATATTGATTACAGCACCGGTGAGTTTTTTACTTCCGTCGAAGGTAAAGAGGAAATGAGTCGAATGATCGGCGTAACCTTCAATGCAGTCGAATTCATCGTCGCATGTGTTCCCGTACATCCTGGCGTTTTTTTCCGTCTTCATGCCTGGGAGTTCACAGGAATCCGGTCTCTTTGACAGATCATCGAAATAGACGGCTCTTCTGCCGTGGCCAATCTGGGCATACCCCATTCCCCACGCGATGAAACCATGTTTGCGCCTGTTCCAGCTTTCGGCTGCGGCCTCGGCGACTTTGTCTGAAAAGAATTCAGCGTATTCTCCGGGCTTCATGACGCCTTCCGGAACCGGAGGATGCAAGCCGCCGTCCGGAGCCGGAGCCGTATGTGTATGGGTGGCGTTGAGTATGAGGTTTTGAACCGGAAAATCTTTGGCGATTTTTCCCAGCTTTTTCCTGCTCATTGCAAGCACGGAATCAGGGATGCCTACTGTATCGCAGGAGACCCAGATGAAGGAAGATTCGGCATCATTCCCCCCTTCTGTTGAAATAGCCAGCGCGGTTACGGTTACCGGATCCTTGACAGTGCTGGTTATCCTCATATGGAACTGCCCGCGCAAATTCACCGGTTTATCCGGCGTAACATCCCGCGAAGACCATCCAATAAGAATTGATTTGCCACTCATGCTTTCATCCTTTTCAAATATAAAACTGTTTGTTTCGCCAAATGAAAAACCATGAAATTCTCAGGGTCACAAGATTGCACCCTGCTCGGTCAGGCGTCTCCTTAGGACATCAATATTTATTCCACGCATATTATCCTTACTGGATTCTGCCGCCAGAGCCGCGGCCAGTCCGGCGGCCTGTCCGGTCACCATGCAGGTTCCCATGACCCGCGCTGAGCCGTTGCCCCCCCTGTCGGAAGAAATACAACGGCCTGCGGCAATCACATTTTCCAAGCCTGCGGGGAGCAGGCAGCCGAAAGGAATGTCATATGTCCGCCCGTCTTTTATCGGGATTCTCACCTGGGCAGTCCCTGCGCCGTGAATGTCAATATGGTGGGCTCCCCGTCCAATTCCACTGGCATGCCTTTTCCCTGAAACCGCTTCCTCCTGACTCAAGGTGTGATCGCCAACTATCCTGCCGGTTTCACGGACGCCAAGGCGCGAGGCGACCGATGAGAGAACGGCCTTTTCAAATCCGGGAACCCGGCTGCACAAGAACTTTACGGCGGTCTGCACCTGTCCCGCCAGATCCAGCACGGCCTTTGACGCCGTTTCAGGGCATGAGGCGTCCAATTGGGCAATACGGGTGGAGTTGACACATATTTCTCCTGTCTGCATTGAAACAGGCGTCATAAACATTGCCGTGCAAGGATACATTTCACCTTTCTGCAACGCTTTGCCCAGCAATTTACCCTGGGCGGCAAGGGCGACATACGGATAACCGCTCCTGTAGAGCAGTTCGGCGGCTTTTGTGCGGTCTGTTTCAAACACGGGATTTTCAGACAGAAGCGCCTCTTCAGGATTTTCCATTATAAAACGCAGAAACGGCTCGAATTTTACTCCGGCCATCCTGAAAATAAGACTTACGGGCTGCATGTTTCCATTTGCATCTCCGCATAACACATTGCCCCCGGCCATCTTGACAATATTGCCGCCGCCGGAAGCATCGACAAGAGAACGGCATTCAAAGCGCCGCTTTTCCCCGTTCCCGCAAACAACGTTTACTGCGTTTACCTTTCCATTTTCAGATTCGATGTCAGTTACGGTAGAATTCAGAAGCAAATTAACTTCGTATTTTTTAAGGAGTAAAAGAATTGCCAGACGCATTGCAGACGGGCTTACACAAAGACCATATACAGTCCGATAATCACAAACCGGCCCGATATAACCGCCTGGAATGGTTTTGCAAATCGCAAGGAGTTCATCAAGTATGCCGCCGACACATTTCTCGCCTCTGGAGGAATACGTCCCGAGCAGCGGCATTCCGGTGCAGGCATCGCCTCCTGCGTTTCCCTCATTTCCAATAAGCAACACCCCCATTCCGGTTTTAGCTGCAGCAAGAGCCGCAGTCACTCCGGCGATGCCGACACCGACAACAACGATTATGTCTTTCATCTGAAGTTTCCCTCATTAGGGGATGTGAAAAATACTCGACACCTACAGTGGAAACGTGTCCAGGAAACCGAGTGACCGGGTTAAGGAGAAATAATTCTCAAAAACCCGGGGATACTTGGTCATCAAGTCACTTTCCTCATATCCTTCCAATCAATCAGCCCATCCATT
>JBAYFV010000374.1:0-3127 GCA_041666985.1 Victivallales bacterium | reverse complement strand
TTGCGCTTCCGCTTCAGATTCCTTGACAATCCGTCCGGCTTCGGCTTTTGCCGAAGTTATAAGCTCTTTTGCTTCAGCCTCAGCCGCCAGAACAGCTTTGAGCGCTTCCCGTATGTGATTGTTTTCCGGCACAGGTAAATCTCCTGCGTGCAATTATGATGACATAAGCTAGTATATACCATGAATTACCAAAGGCAATATTATTCTTACATGTAAATCCTGTTATCCCGCAATGAATTTATTGTCCGAGCCGCAGCCTTGCAATTGCCTGAGAACTCATGGAAATATAAATTTTCTCCGAGAGAAAATTTATTTCCTTGATAATCAACTAATCGTATATACTGTGGTCTCTTTTTTCTGACATGAAGCATGAATTCTTAATCATGGCGCTTGATCAAGAAAAATGGCTGAAGTAGATTGGATATCAGGCAGTAAATACAATCTAGAGACATAAGGAGTCTTATATGTCCGAAGCTGGCTTTATCCCGGTATTTGGCGGCTACGAAAAGCTTTATTCGTACCAACGGGCAAAGGTTGTTTATAAGGGTACGGTTTATTTTGTTGATCGTTGGGTGCCTCGTATTTCCCGGACAACCGATCAGATGATCCAAGCGTCCCGTTCCGGGAAACAGAATATTGTGGAGGGAAGTCTTGCGTCTGCCGTATCCAAAGAAACCGAAGTTAAGCTTACCGGCGTCGCTTTGGCAAGTCTTGGTGAACTGCTGGAAGATTATCGGGATTTCCTCTACGTCCGCGACATTCCTGAGTGGACTGCAAACCATCCCTATGCCAAAAGGCTTTCACAGCTTTGCCGCACGCCCGGAGCGGATTACGAGACCTTCCGCAAGGGAATCGAACATGACGATCCCGCCATCAGCGCAAATGTGCTGGCAGGCCTGACACGTGTTGCGATTCGTCTTCTCAACGGTCAACTTGACCGACTGGAACGCGACTTCGTGCAGGAAGGCGGTCTTCGCGAAAAAATGACCCGCGCCAGGCTGGAATTCCGCAATAAGGCCAGAATTATCGAACAGCACCGTTCCGCCACCAGGGTTTTAATTGAGAGGTAATAACGCTGAAAATCATCATCGCCTATCAAGCGCATCATTGAAGTCTTTAACGACTTCTTCCGCCAGTCTCGGATTGCTTTCCTTGATCTTTCTTGCTGTATTGATGGCTTCTTGTTTGCCGAGTTTCCGGAGGGCATTTAGCTCCAGCATAATTTTCAGTCCCCGGATTGTCTCGACATTTTCACGTATGCACTTGTTACGGAGCCTTTTCTCGTTTGTAGCGCAAATCCATTTATTGTCTCTGGCAATGATGAAACAGAGCCTGTCTTCATCGGAAAGCGAGTTGTCATCGTTCACGGCCTCAGATAGCTGTGCAATGGTCGGTTCAACAAGTCTTATACCCAGCTTTTCCGCATCACTTTCTCCCATCTGCTCAACTTCCTCAAAAACCTGGACAGGCACATAGATGTCGTAGCAGTGTTCGGTGGCAAGCTTGAGCACGTTCTTATTGTTGTCAAAATAGTCTATCAATATGTTCGCGTCGCAGACCAATGTGCCGATTTTGCCCTTCATGCGACAGTGCTCCAGGCATTGGACAGTTCCCGCATCGCCATCAGGTCAATGCCAAGAATTTCGGCGGCTTTGCCCGTAGTGATCACTTCCTTCTCAAAGGCCTTTCTGACTAGGAGGTTAAGCCTACTCTCCACAAAATCATAACTGCTAAGCGGTTCTACTGGTTCGGGACGGAAGTCATCCTGAGGCAAAGATTCCGGCTCGAAATGATCTTTGAGGCTGATTCCGAGCCTTTTGCACTCAAGGGCGAATTTTTGCCAAATGGAATTGTCTACCAATCCGTCTTCCCGGAGTCTGACCAGAACGGTCTTATAGCTGACCTTGAAAATGCGTTTAATATGAAGAACCTGTTTCATCCAATGTAAGCCTTTGCTTTTTTCCAGTTCTTGCTTGAAACATTTTTGCGGCATTAGCAGATGGCTTGCAAAAGTATCCGCTCCTTTCTCCGCATCATCCATTTCTATTTTTTCCTTGCTGTCAAACGAATCAGGATGCAGAAGGATGTGTCCCAATTCGTGTGCCACAGTAAAAATCTTGCGCTCGACATTGATTTTTATTGACTCATTTACCCCTATTGCAGGTCCCCCATCCTTTTCGGAAAGAGAGAAACCGAAAAAATTATCCAAGTCAGAATCGATAAGAAATATTTTCACCCCGGCAGATTCAACCAGATCACAGATATCGCGGATCGGCTCGTCATCAATTTTCAGGGTGCTTCTGACTTTATATGCCATCCCCAGAGGATCCGTGGTGGAACCCACTAGCTTTTTCAGCTCAAAGCGCTTTTTCTCTTTCAATTCATCTTCAAGAAAGTTGAAGTCCCTTAGCCAACAGGCGAAATCGCTGATATGCTGCTGGCGTTTGTCCTGTTCTCGCGAATTCAAGGTTTTATTGGAGCGAAAACGCAAAGAGGGAATTGCAGGCACAGTCCTGAACAGATCAAAGATTTTGACATCAAGGGCATCGGCCAAGGACTTGAGATTGCTCACTCTTGGTTCAGAAGTCCCATTCTCAATGCTTCTGTAGGCATTCCTGCTTATTCCAGCCTTTGCTGCGATTGCGTCCTGAGTCAGCCCCTTTATGTTTCTGATTCGCTTCAAATTGGCTGGAACAGATTTTGCTACGGCTATTTCCATGACAACACCTCCATTGACAATTATACTTGTCATTTTTATAGCCTATTGCAAAAATGACAAGTTGCAAGTCGAAGTTTAGATAAATGATTAATACTGGAGGCAATTTCAAAATTGCCTCTTGCTGAAGCAAAACCAACGGAGGGCGGGTTTTCTTACCCGCCGTTCGAGTTACGATTTGGCGGGTTGGAAAACCCGCCCGTCGTTAAATTTTGAATTTTGCAACCAGCTCACTGGAAAATTTTTTTCCAGGGAACTTCCCCGGAAAAAAATGAGCCTCAATTAAATACGGGCATTGTTCCGTCTTTCCTGAATTCGCGGGGGCTTTTTCCCACCACCCGGCTGAATGTGCGTGTGAAATGGGCGTGGTTATGATAGCCGAGGCTGTCTGAAACCTCTTTTATGCTTGCC
>JBAYFV010000373.1:0-3135 GCA_041666985.1 Victivallales bacterium | reverse complement strand
TACGCACAACATGATTGGTGGAACCGCCCGCCCCATGCGTTCCATGCATCTGATCGGAACCCGCGGAGAGATTCAAGGGGTTTTTGAGGACGGCAAATTCGTGATCCTTCACGCTGATCCGCGATGCGGACATGAGTTCTCGGAGGAGATAGTTGATACCAACGTCTCTGGCGATGCTTCTGGAGCGCTGGGTGACCACGGTGGTGGCGATAATCTTCTTGTTCTTGACTTTATCAGCAGCATGCGTGGGGCGCCCCCGTCTATTTCCTGTACTTCCATCGAAGACTCCATCACTGGACATCTCATGGTCTTTGCGGCTGACCGTTCCATGAAGACAAGACAGACAGTTAATTTTTAGTGGTAGGGATAAAATATAAAAAGGATATCAACTGAAATGGATTCTATTTTATCGAATGCGAAGTGGATTTGGCGGCGACAGGACGGAGATGTGGTGCATCAATATGTCTGTTTCCGCAAAAAGCTTCCTGATGGCGATATTGACGGAGGTAAGCTGTATATTGCAGCCGACACTGATTTTATCGCCTACATAAACGGACAGGAGATTGGTCGCGGCCAATTCAGCGATTGGCCGAAAGAGAAAACCTACAGCGAATTTCAGTTACCGCCTTCAATACAGCAGGGACGAAACATTTTGTGCGTCCTGGCGTACTATTGTGGCACGGAGTTCCAAACCTATACTCCTGGGCGGGCGGGAATGATCGCCAAGCTGAGGACAGGAGACGGGGAAATCGTCTCGGATGACAGTTGGCGCTGCGTACAGTCCCCGTCGTTTCAATCCGGTGGACAGCCGTTCATTGACAGTTGGAAGCACAACCCTCCTCCAACGGTTCAACCCAGCGGCCTTCCTCCCCTTACAACTCAATTGGGGTTTGTCACCAAGTTCGATGCCCGGAGCGAGTTCGACTGGTTGAACCCTGACTTTGACGATTCCGCTTGGCCTACCGCTGAGGTTCGGGGGGGCGCCGTATCCGGCTTCTGGGAAAAGCTTTTCCCTCGGCCGATACCACCGCTACTGATGGGCGGACGGGCACCGTCCAAAGTTGTCATGAGAGGAAGCGTCCTCCGCAGCCGTGAACTGGAAACCTTCGCTGACAGCGTCGCCGCCGACTTGCTGGGGCACTATGGCCCCGGAGAAGGTTCAATGGACTACCCCATGAACTTCAAGGCACCCGAAGCACCCGCGAATGGCTGTTTCGTAATTGCTGACCTCGGGGTGGAAAGCGTCGGGCTGGTCGAATTGGAGCTTGCGGCATCAGCCGGGACAGTGGTCGATATCTCCCACGGAGAGCACCTGCTCGATGGCAAAGTCCGCAACAAGATCGGCTCCCGGAACTTTACTGACCGCTATATTTGCAAAGATGGCTTGAACCATTACCTCCTGCCATTCCGCCGTATCGGAGGACGTTACATTCAACTGAATATCACCAACACCCCAAATCCGGTGTCAATCCATTATATTGGCATCAGACCGCTCGATGCACTGCTACCGGCGCCAAGCTATTTCCACTGCGGCGACACCCTGGCGGAACGCACCCGCACGGTCGGCATCCGGACGCTGGAGCTCTGCATGCACGATCATTACGAGGATTGCCCTTGGCGCGAGCAGGCTCTTTACGCCTATGACTCCCGTAACCAAATGCTTTATGGCTACTATGTTTGGGGTAACTACGCCTATGCCGCAGCATCGCTCGACCTGCTCGGACGAGGAATACGGCCCGATGGCCTTCTGGAGCTGTGCGCACCGTCCAAGCGTGACATGACCATCCCGATATTCAGCTTCGTCTGGGTCACCGAACTGTACGAACACTGGCTGCATAGCGGCGACAACGCACTGTTCCACAAATTTAATCCGCAGATTGAATTCATGCTTGGCAAAGTCTTGGAACTGTTGAATCCAGAGAACGGGCTGTACCGCCTCAGTCCAGATAAAAACCTGTGGCACTTTTACGAGTGGGCACCGGGATTGGATTTAATCAACTGCCAGGAAGATGAGTATCATGCCCCGTACAACATATACTTTTATGAGACTCTCCTCTCCTACTCTGCAATGCTGCGTTTCGACGGGCAGAAGCGACGGGCAGATGATATCCTGTCTATCGCGGCAAGGCTGAAAGAGGCGATAAACCATGCCTTCTGGATCGATGATCGCTACGCCACAAGAATCATGGGAGGGCAACCTCAGGGCTTTCACGAGCACGTCCAATTCTTGGCCATTTACAATCAACTTTATCCCCCTGGAAAATTGGTGTCGTTGGTGGAAACGATCTACTCTGGCAAGTTACACGAGGTGACGTTCAGCGCCATGCCATATATGCTTCGGGCGATGATGCCGCTTTCTCCGGTTGCCCGTAAATACGTCTCGACCACGCTGTCCCGCGCCTTTGACCCAATGATTTTCGAGGGGGCGACCAGTCTGTGGGAAACCAAGCTCGGAGCCGCCGACTTCGACGGAGCGGGGAGTCTCTGCCACGCATGGAGCAGCCTGCCGGTGTATTATCATCACGCCTGGGTCTTGGGCATCAGGCCGCTTGAGCCCGGCTTCAAAGTGTTTTCCGTGTCACCTTTCTCTGACAAGTTTAGTGCGGCGCGTGGCTCGGTTCCGACGCCGTCGGGGTTCATTGACATCGAATGGAACAAGACCGGGAATGGCCTGAAGATAACCATGAAAGGCCCCGAGGGATTGCGTCCGGTGTTGTCTCCGTTGGAGGAGGCCCCGATGTTTCTTGCCACCTATAATGGAGTTGGAATATGAACAGAAGTAAGGTCTTTAATAAGTTTGAATAACGAATTTACATTCACAGGAGATTGTCATGAGTATTAACAGTCGAGAAGGGATTATAATCACCAAGTTGGATGAGTTAGTAGACAAGAAATATATAAATGAAGGGAAGCCAAATTTATGGAGAGCCATTCCTTATCGTACTGAGAGTTTTGAAGGAGTTATGCTGGGAGAGGCGGGAGGGGCTTCGCCGTTACCACTGACTATCAGATTGCGCAAAAATGGGTTATACCGTATATGGCTGGGGGTATATCGCCACATGTCGGGCAAGCCATTCCAGCTGCGTGTGCGGTTAAGCAAGGATTTATGTTGTCAAAAAATTGGCCCACCGGAGG
>JBAYFV010000372.1:0-3175 GCA_041666985.1 Victivallales bacterium | reverse complement strand
TTTGACTTTTGCTCCGGCCCATATGCATTTTTTCGTTTTGACCAGAGCAGCAGGGTTGAACTTAACACAACAGTCACACAGCCCGCCTCTTGGAATATGACGGCAATCACCGGTGTCATCAGCCCTATTACGCTCAGACTCAATCCGATGACATTGTAGAAAATGGAGAAGAAAATGTTTAACTTGATCCGTCTCAGGACTTTTCCGGACATCCATATGAAATCAGCGACACCGGCCAGGTTGTCATTCATAAGGGTGACATCAGCCGTTTCTATCGCAACATCCGTTCCGGCTGCGCCCATTGCGATTCCTACGTCCGCCAATGCCAGTGCAGGTGAATCGTTGATTCCATCGCCAATCATTCCCACGACATGGCCTTCTGCCTGCAGCTTCCTTACAAAATCCTGTTTCTCTTCGGGAAGCATATCAGCCTGAAAATCATCAACGCCAATTTCCCCTGCCACGGCCTTGGCCGCCTGAGGGTGATCGCCGGTCAGCATTGTGATTCTTTTCACTCCCAGGGCCTTAAGGGACCGGATTGTTTCTGCAATCTCGGGACGGATTTCATCGGCTATGGCCAGCATGCCTATTGCCTCTCCGTTTGCAGCCACCAGGACAGCAGTGCGTCCCTTCCCGGATTGATGCGCGATATTGTCTGCCACAGCAGGACTCAGGGGGACGCCTGCCTCCCTAAGAAAAGTATTTTTCCCGACCAGAATATTCACGGAGTTCCATTTTGCTTCAACCCCCATACCTGTTGAACTTGCGAAATGCTCCGGATCGTGAATCTCAATTTTACGTTCTTTTCCGGCTGCCAGAATTGACCGCGCCAGCGGGTGTTCGGAGTATTTTTCGGCAATGCAGGCCATTTGAAGAATCTCCTCGTCTTTTGCTCCGTTGAAGGAAATGATTCCCATGACCCTGGGCCTGCCAAAAGTGAAAGTTCCTGTCTTGTCCACAAGAAGGTGATCAATCTTATGCCCAAGTTCGAGAAAAATACCGCCTTTTACGAGGACCGCCTTCCGGGCCAAATTGGAGACTCCGGCAGTCACGGCTGTAGGGGTGGCAATGGCGAATGCACATGGACACGCCACAAGAAGCACTGAAACGGCAACCTTAATATCTCCTGATATGAAGAATGCCAAGATCGCAAGCAATATCACTAATGGCAGAAACCAAGTTGTGAAACGATCCGCCAGGTTCTGGATAGGCGCACGAGTACCCTGCGCATGCTGAACCAGATGGACTATCTTTGCCAGCGTTGTCCCTTCCCCAACCTTATCTGTCCGGATATCGAGTCGCCCCGATTCGTTAAGTGTTCCGCTGTACACGGTGCTTCCCGGAAACTTTTCGACCGGCATGGATTCACCCGTTATCGGCGCCTGGTTGACACTGCTGGTTCCGGCAGTCACCACCCCGTCCACGGGGATTCGCGTACCGGGCTTGACAACGACAATGTCTCCCGGCTGAATTTCTGAGACAGGCACTGCCGCCTCTTCCCCGTTTCGGCGGACAGTCGCCATTTCAGGGGTGAAGTCAAGAAGGGCCAGAATGCTTTTTTTTGTCCTGTCCAATGTGTAGGACTCCAGCGCTCCGGCAACCGCCATTATGAAGACAATGATTGCAGCGGCCCTGAATTCTCCGATGGCAAGAGTCGCAAGCAGAGCCACAGAAACAAAGACGTTGACCGTAATCCTGCGGCTGAAAATATCCTTGGCTCCGGCAATGAATCTCTGAAACCCGCCAAATAGCGTGGCGAAGATTGCAAGACCGGCGTTTATGGAAGGTGGTCCGATTTTCCAGTAGTAAAGCACCCAGCTCGCAATAATCAACAAGCCAACAAGTGCCGGCGCAATTGACAAAACCGCAATGTCTTTATACTTGGAATTGTCTTTTTCCCCTTTAATTTCGTCCATTACATCATCCTGTCTTTTTTATCCTTGGTTATTCGTCAAGATAACGGAGCGCTGGTTTTCCAGCCCGCCTTCCGTTTGATTTGGCCATTTAATCCGGGAAAACGCACTCTTTATCATTTAGTTGAATTCGTCCCGCGGGATCGGGAAGCATCCCCATTCTTCTTTTCATTTTTTGTCTTGTCCTTATCAGGCCGGGAAACACATCCGCAGCTTTCTCCGCCTCCGCAACAGCCCCCTGTCTTGGTCATTGATTCCCAGATCGCCGCAAGAACTCCCTTTTTCTTCTCATTGGTTTTTGACATGTTTTTCTCCTTTTTTAAAATGTACTTAAAAAATAAAACCCCGCGCCAATCAGCAGAATACCTGCGACGACCCGGATTCCAAATTCCGCTTTCTCCGCCCCGAACGCCGATTTTCCGAATGACACTCCGAGCACCAGCGCGGCCAGCGGCAGACTGAACCCGATGGAATATGCAAGAAGCACACCGAGCATCCAGAAGGTGTATCCCTGCAATACGGCAACACCTATTATTATGAATATCCCGGGATTGCAGCCAAGCGAGCATACGCTTACTGCCCCTCCCATGACAATACCGGCCATCGCGACTCCCAACATTCCGCGTTTTTGTCCGTAGCCGCCTCTTTTTCCTTTGATGGAGAAATTGAAAGGAAGAAGCTTAAGGGTCATAAGGCCAAAGATTATGGAGGCCAGCCCGGCAAATATTTTCCAGTATTTTCCAAGCGCACTCTGTGCGGCCTGTCCTGTCATCCCCGCGACAATCCCGAGAATCATCAGTGCAACAATTGTCCCAATCATGAAAAACAACGCTGTGAGCAGATTCGAACGTTTGTCGGACGCCTCTGTTGTTCCCGCATATCCGACTATCGCCCCGAAGACTGGCAGGGTACAGCACGCACTCGCTATTGCGCTGGCAAGCCCCAGCAGGAACGCCAACGGTATCGCAGCCGGGCTTGTTCCAGCCTGATCAATCGTCGCCTTCGCCCATTCGGCTGTCGCCATAACCCATTCCATCTGTTTTCATCTCCGATTGTCAATTGTTTATTTAATTTTTCCGTTGCGGAAAAATTTTCTTCCTAGAATATTCCGTGTTGGATATTCAGGACACCTAATTCACGGTATAGGAATTTCAAAGTTTATGAATATCCAATGGTAATTCAAATTCCAATTTCCAAATTCCAAAGCACAAACAAGCTCCAGATTTCAAATGAAGAAAAATTCCAAACTAATAAAAAAACAA
>JBAYFV010000371.1:0-3221 GCA_041666985.1 Victivallales bacterium | reverse complement strand
GTGTCAGAGTATCAAGGTTTTTCTCTGACACAGTGATTTTCGGAAGAAAAATCACGATGACGCTTTGACACTATAACATAAACGATATTAGAGGGATACGGGAAAACCTTGCGCCGAAAACACAAGATTTAACTGTTAAGAGTCCTTATGAAAAATGCAAAGGTTCCAAAACTTGACTGGAAGAGAATCAAGATTCTCATAAGACTCGCCCTTGAGGAAGATATCGGCGGCGGCGATGCGACAAGCATTTCCGTAATCCCGAAAAATCTCAGCTCCCGGGCCGTATTGATCTGCCGCGAGAACTGTGTCTGCGCAGGTCTTCCTGTCGCAGAAGCCGTTTTCAAGGCAATTGACAGAAACATCAAATTCACCCCGAAAGTACGAGAGGGACGGCGTTGCAGGAAAAACACCGTGATGGCTGTTGTCACCGGAAATGCGCGTTCACTGCTGACCGCTGAGCGCACAGTCCTCAACTTCTTCCAGCGCCTCTGCGGAGTCGCCACCATTTCTGCGAAATTCGCAGATGCGGCAAAAGGATCCAAAACTGAAATCCTCGACACCCGCAAGACAACCCCAGGCTGGCGCAATCTCGAGAAATATGCGGTCGCGGTTGGCGGAGCCTCAAACCACAGAATCGGCTTATATGACCGGATCATGATAAAGGACAATCACCGCGAACTTGCCGGACTGGAAGGACCGGGGGGGATACTCCGTTCAGTCGAAAAGGCCCGCAGGGCATACCCCGGCCTCGAAATCGAAGTGGAGGCGGACAGTCTTCAGGAAGTCCGTGAAGCCGCCGAGGCGGGAGCCGATTACATTCTTCTTGACAACATGAACAATCAAATGATGGCGAAGGCCGTCAGAATAAATGCCGGACGGGCCAGGCTCGAGGCAAGCGGCGGAATTACACTTGACCGCATTCCTTCAATGGCCGGGATCGGAGTAGATTATATTTCGGCAGGCGCACTCACACACTCCGCAAAGTCCATTGACATCTCAATGGATATTTCCGTCTAATGTAAAGGTTACTTCTTAACGAGCCCTCACGACACTTGCCCGTCCTGGCAAATTGGCTGAGATCTGTATCTTGGCGCTTGGAATTTGCCATACTCGACAAGTCTGGCATGAATTATGCTCAAACACAATCTCCGGATGCTTGTATTTGGACATATCTTATGGAGAGCCGAAATGATCCTGATTTTCGAAGACAACATGGACATCGCGCTTGTTCTGAAGCGGATGCTTAATCTCGCTTTTCACGAGCACTGTGTGGTGACTTGCAACTGCGCTGTTGCGGAAAACATGGTGCTTGCAGGAGAAATAGGGCTTGTCCTCAGCGACCTCAATATTGAAGGACGTGAAGGTCAGGGTCTTGATCTGATCAAGAAAATAAGAAGGATCAAACCTCATACTTCTCCGCCAATTGTCGTTTACACAGGTCTCAGCAGCGGCGATTACACGTACAGCGAAGCCGAAAGATTCTCCGACAGGATTTTCGAGAAAAGTGAAATCTCCCTGCCCCGTCTCTGCAAAGAAATATGCAGCCTTTTGAAGCCGGGACATGTTTAATTCTTCCCCGCGGGAAAAATTTATCCGCCCATACCGGATTTCCGCTGGCGGCACCAATTGGAGAATGCCGACGGGCAGGAAAACCCAAGCTCCCCGGAGATTTCCTTCTGCAGGCATCCCTTCTTCAACATTTCTTTTATTTTCATCAGTCTTGCGGCGTTAATGCAGTCATGCACTTTCTGTCCGGCATGTTTTTTGAATAAGCGCAGAAAATGGAACTTGCTGTATCCGGCAATCCTGGCAAGCTTATCAACGGTCAATCCCCTGCCGGACGTGTCGGAGATGTGCTGGCGAACCATTTGAATGATTTTCATCTGGTGGTTTTCGCCGTCGCATTCAGCATCTTCCCCGGCCAGATCCACTTCGACAAGTCCCAGGAAAAGCAATGACAGCAACGACTTCATTTTAATTCTTTTCAAATTCGCATCAAGATGGGAGTTTTTGAGGCCGCCCCATCCCTTGGTGACAGCATCGCATAATTCGACATCTTCCAGGACAAGCATTTTCCGCCTGTATTCAACCCGTCCGCAGCTTATGGAGAGCAGACGCGCAATTATCCGGTGCTGCCCGAAATAAAGCCAGAGATGGACGGCCTTGTCCATTTCCCTGGGGTATGCCCTGTCGTGTTCCTCATATGCGTCGAACAGGAATATTGTGCCGGGAGTCGCCGGAAATATCCGTCGCCCCAGGCTGTTCAGCGCGGCGCCTTCAAACACAAGCAGGATTTCCCTTGCCGGATGTCTGTCTGAATGGGTTTTGAGCCATTGCTCATGCACCCTGTTTTTCACAGGTCTGTGATCCGGCGGGAAAAGGGAAGACACCAACTTCCACTTTCCCGGATTGGAAAGCATCCGCCTGTGTTTTTCATTGAAAACCGTCTGTTTTTTGGAAGTATTCATAAGTTCTCCGCCTTAGAAATACCGGTTTTCGAACTCCGAAGTCTCGAATCCAGGTCTGACATCCAATTGGAATGTGGTTTAACCCCGATTTTACGGAAATCCCGTGGTGTAACCTTGTTTGTTTCCCGGAATTTGCGGGTGAAATATGAGCCGTCGGCAAATCCGGTCATGGCGGCGATTTCGCTGATGGTCAAGTCGGTATTGATGAGCATTTGAGCCGCATGTTCGAGCCGGATATCCTGAAGATAATTCAACGGGGTCTTCTGGAAATATCTCTGGAACATCCGGAACAGTCCCGCACGTGACATGCAGGTGCGCCGACACATTTCCCCGATGCTGAAAGCCCGTGAACAATCTTTTTCCATATCGCCGACCAGTTCCCCGAGCCGGTGTGGAATAGTGCTGTGTCCGGACTCCGATTCCGGATGGGAATAGTTCATGATCAGGCTGAGGAGCAATTGGTGGAAAAGGGTGATCGCCTTGAATTGGAATCCCGGATTCCGGATTTGCAGCGTCTGGGCCAACGTGTTTATTAGCTCCATGGTTTCCGCCAGCTGGACAGGGTTCAGCCGGAACCGATTGTCAAAACGCTTTTTTTCATTTGATTGCGGGTCTATCTTGAACAGGAACTGGAATCCGGCACAGGCATTCAGGTCATACAAAGGCATATTCAGTTTCCGCCAGTCGAAAAGGATATTGTTGATCTCGATATCCCGGACATCGGCGTAGGCGTGGACCCGGTCTCCGAGAATC
>JBAYFV010000370.1:0-3228 GCA_041666985.1 Victivallales bacterium | reverse complement strand
TTGCAAAAATACAGGGAACCTCTAAAAATTGGCATACGGCGCGCAAAAAAATTACAAGACTTTTCATTTCATAGGCTGCGGCGGAGCCGGCATGGTCGGACTCGCCCTAATTATGCATGAAAAAGGCTTCAATATAACCGGTTCAGATCTTAAGGAATCCGCCAACACCGGACTTCTCAGGGAGAAGGGAATCCAGGTTTTTACAGGGCACAGTCCCGCGAATCTTCCGAAAAATGAAAAATCGGAAATTTTCATAGTTAGATCCTCGGCCGTTTCGGATTCAAACCCTGAATTCGCCGAAGCGGTGTCACGCGGATACCGGCATCTGCGCCGTGGCGAATTCCTTGCGGAACTCGCAAAAACATACAGATGCACGATAGCCGTTGCAGGCTGTCACGGCAAAACAAGCGTGACCGGAATTCTCACCCATATTCTAAAGGAATGCGGAAAAAATCCGGGATACATGATAGGCGGTAAAGTCACCGGATGGAAATATTCCGGGGGTGCAGGCGACGGGAACTTTTTTGTAACGGAGTCCGATGAAAGCGACGGCACGCAGATTCACCTGAAAAGCGATATCGCCGTCGTCAACAATGTGGAAGACGATCACAGCTGGAATGTCGGCGGCGAAGAAATCCTCTACGGCAACTTTGCGAGATTCGCAGAAAACTCAAAGAAGCTCATTTACGCCCCCAGCCCTCTGGCGGACAGGATTTTCGCCTTTCATGGAAATAAAAGGGAATTTGATCCGGAATCCGTTTCCGCGAAGTTCGCAGACATGAAGGACTGGGGCGCATTCCAGAGGATTAACGCCGCAATCGCCGTCGAAGCCGCCGCTGAAATCGGGATTGACAGGATTGAGGCTGAAAAACATGCAAGGACTTTTCCCGGGATTGAGAGAAGAATGTCGGTGCGTTTCAAGAAGGAAGGGTTCGTCCTGATAGAGGATTACGCGCATCATCCGACCGAGGTTTCCGCCTCTATTTCGGCCTTGCGCGAAAGGTTCCCGGGATATTACCTGCGTGTTGTCTTCCAGCCGCACCGCTATGCCAGGCTGGAAAAATACATCGGCCAGCTCGCGTGCGAACTTCGCAAAACCGATGAGGCGATCATCGTCCCTGTCTTCGCCGCCTGGACTGAAAAAGGGAAGGTCTCATCAGAAGACCTCGTGAAAAAAATAGGCGGAAATGCGAAATCCGCAGATTCAAACTGGCAAAATCTCGCGGAAAAACTTTCCTCTTCAACAAGAGAAAATGAAGTCCTGGCAATAATCGGCGCAGGCGACATAGATGAGCTCATAAAATGTTTGCGCGGGAGTTTATGAAAAAACATCTGTTCCACTTGATTTTCTATTCGTCTATTTCAACCATTGCGCTTTTCTCTTCAGGATGCTCGACTCCGATGATGAAGGCCTCTCCGTTCTATACCGGGGAATTGGTCTATGGAGTTTCATCCTCGGGGAGCAGGGTCAAATGGAATGACACTGCGGCAATAGAAATCAAAAAGGAGGCGCTGAACAAAACTGCGAAATTATTCGACGACGACAGGGTAAATGTCTGGCCGATCTTCTACAAGAATTTCCTTGTCTACAGTATAATCTGGCCAATAGGCGAGATAAACGATGTCGGCTGGGAGATCAGGCCGCTTGTGTCAATAGACAACTACAACGAATCCTACAAGGCTATGGCATACATGTGGGGATACAACGGCAGGAAAGGCTCAAGCTACCTGTTCCCCGCCTACTATCTGGATCAGACGTCAATGATTTCCCTGCTGGGCGGCTGGGGTGAGAATTTCTCCTACATAGTCCCTCCACTGTTCTTCAAAAACAAGAATTCCAAAGGCGACGACATCCTGTCAGTACTCTTCCCCATGTCCAGGTTCAACCTGACAACCGGAGAGAGCCATGTTTTCCCTGCATATATAAGGGGAAATGATTCTTTATATACACTGTTGTTCGGGTGGGACAAGGACTTGCTCTACATCGTTCCCCCGCTCTTCCTGAACGTCAAACATGAGGTTCCGGGCAAGTCCGATGAAAAGGAGAACATCTATTTCGTACTCTGGCCTTTCGCCGGATTCAACACGACAAAAGACGAGTCATTTGTATTCCCGGTTTATCTGGACATTGACAAAGGATTCTACTCCCTGCTTTACGGATACGGGGAAAAGTTTCTCTATTGCCTTCCTCCGTGTTTTGTCATGATTAAGCATCCTGAAGGGAATTCCTACAATTTCCTATGGCCGCTGTGCAGCCTAACTCCTTCGAAAAACAATTATTATTCTTTCCCTCTTTTCTATTATTCCGATGACAAGGAGGCAAAGGATTTCAAATTTAACTACCTGTTTCCCCTTGGTTGGAATTGGGACAACGGGGGAACATCCGGCTCAGTGTTGTTTCCGCTCTACTACGCCTACGATCACTGGAACTTCATCATGACCCCCCTGTTTATTTCCCATGACGGCCTCAGAGATTTTACAACACCTTTATTCGGATGGCTCAACTATTCAAAGGAAAGTTATTATGTGACTCCCTTTTTCATCAGGAACAAATATGAAGATCGTATCGAGTATCACATCATGTTCCCTCTGGGCAAGCTAAGGCTGATGGACAAGGAGGAGGAAGGCATAAGCCAGGTTCAGGGTCATTTCATACCGTTCTATTCGTATTATCAGGACAAGAACGGATACGATCTCGACATCATGTTCCCGTTCATCGCGAGCAGCAGCCGTGGCACCGGGGAAAACAAGATCGAATATCATAGGTATCTTCCATTCTTCTACGATTATTCCGAATCCGGATACACCCATACGAATTATGGTTTTTTCGGCAAAACCGAAAAAACCATAAACGGGAGTGTGAAAAACGCCTCTTACCTCCTCCCATTCTATTACAGCCGCTGGGGCAAGGCAATCCGCTACGAGCTGGATGAGACGCAGCCTGAAAAAGCTGAATACTCCGCCAACGGAACGTTATTGTATCCCAAAGTGAAATATAAGAAAATCACTAACGCCCGCAAAAGTACGTTCATATTGCCTGACATACTGTTTTCGGAGAACGAGGATACCGGCGAATATGACTTCTCGGTCGTTCCTTTCTATTTCTACAATAAGAACAAAAACCTGATATCTGAAAGCACATTCTTCTGGCTTTACACTAGGTGCGAGAATATTGAAAAGAAGAGCGTAGAGGCGCAGACCTTATGGTATCTCTACTGTTACAGCCAT
>JBAYFV010000369.1:0-3233 GCA_041666985.1 Victivallales bacterium | reverse complement strand
GGAGTCCCGCATAAATCTGATTTTCCTTGCTGTTGCCGGATTTGAACCACCCGGTAAACAGATATTCGCCTTTGGTGTCCACCGGAATAAGTTCTTTGCTGGAAACAAAATTGCTGTTGGTCACTTCAAAACATTTGGCTCCGTTTGGGCCGCCGTCAACGACTTTCTTAACACCTGCCCAGTTATTCAGTTCATTGGCCGCGTTACCGTTGGCCACCAGGTTTTTCGATTCTTCCGCATTGGCAAAAATGCTGGCGACTGCTACTGCTACGGCGAGAAAAAGAGACATCCTTTTCATATTACCCGTTCCTTTCCATTTGTTAACAATGTTAAGTATAATAGGACAAATTCCGGTTTTGTCAAAAAATCATCGCCCCCATTTGGAATTTTTAACTTGGTTTTAGACTCCGCACGTGTGAAAATTTAACTTTTCACACGTGCGGAGTCTATTTTTTCTCCCACTGTTCCCAGCGTGTTTTGTCGGTTCCGAAGTCAACTCCGCAAATCTCCTTAAGCTCGTCAACAGCCGCCTGACGGATCTTTGCGTTTTTCGAATCCAGGGCGGCTATTAGGATTGGGATTGCCTGTTTGTTGAAGGATGCGATGGTCTTGATGAAGATGGTGGCTGTTTCGTCATTGTCCTGGAAACGGTCCAGCATGCGGGAGAGTGTCGGAAGGCACGAGTGGTCTCCAATCAGCTTGAAAGCGTTTGCCATGTTGATCGCGACGCGGCGGCTCTGCTCCTGCTCTGCCGCCTTCATGAGAACAGGAAGTGAGCCGGAGTCTTTAAATTCACCGGCGAGAAATGCCGCCTGCTCGCGGATGAGAATGTCTTCATTCCCCAGAAGCTTTCGGATCTCGATCATGTCAGGACGCGCGACGGATGCAAGCTGAACTATCGCCCGTGCCGCGACTCCCCTTATTCGGCTGTCGGAGTCAGTCAGGTGCTTGACCAGTTCTGGCACCGCCTTGCCGTCTCCGAGCTGTCCGAGATCATAGGCGGCGGCCAGCCTGCCGTCCGGTTCATTTCCGTTAAGTTTGGCAAGCATTGCTTCAAGCGGAGTTATCTCCTTTTTTTCAGCCTTTACTCCGTAGTCCATTATCTCCATGAGTTCCTTCTGGTGGTCGGCGTTGAGTTTGACGACCTCTCCCGCTTTGGTTACGGCTTTTGCCACTACACCCTTAATGCCGTAAAAATCGAAAAGACTGTCGGCTGTACGTGAAGATTTCAGGCATTCTGCCGCCGCCGCCGCCACTTTCCTGTCGTCATCGGCGTAGAGTTGGATTATATCGCCTGTTCTCGGACTTTCGAATGGTATGCGTCCGGAGAGGGCGCGCAGAGCTGCGACACGCAGTTCGGAAGGTGCTTGTACGTTTTTAGCAAGATCAATCACAGTGGGAATCTGGTCGAAAGCCCAAACTTTTTTAAGGCCTTCAGCCGCCTTGAGTCGTATTGGAACAGGGAGAGTCTCGGCTACGGAAAGCGATGCCAGTATGAGCGGTACGTTAACACCGGGAGCGCTTTTCTTCTCGGCTATTACCGCGATTGACTCGAGGGCGGCGATGCGGACTGCTTCCGGAGTCGCATTATTCCCTGCGAGCTGGACAAGGGAGGGGAGGGCTTTCTCGTCAAGGAATTGTGCTGCGGATTTCGCAGCCCTCCCGACAATGTCGGGCTTCTCCGACTGAGTCAGCCGGTCACGGATCAACTGGAACGCCCTGCCCTTCTCCTCGTTGTTTTTAATCTTCTGCTCGGACAGCAAGGCGGAAAGCTCCTTTAAGGCGGTCATGCGCCGGTCGGAATCGGCGCTCTTCATCGCCTGTGCGGCGAGTTCCACGTAGGACGGGCGGGTGAACAGAAACCATGCCGCCACGATGGCAACGATGACAAGGGGTATGGCCACAACTCCCGCGATCACGACCGGTTTCCGGCGGATCCGGCGCCACAGCCGAACGATGAACATAATGGATCTGGCGGAGACTTTTTCACCGCTCAGATAAGCATTTAGATCCTCCGCCAACTCCAGCGCGGAGCCGTAGCGTTTCGCCGGTTCCTTCTCCATGCATTTCAGGATGATGTTCTGGAGGTCCACCGGAATACCGGAACTTATGTTGCGCGGCGGGACGGGATCCTGGTGAACAACCTTGGTCAGAGTGTCGAAAATGGTTTCACCGGAGAAGGGCTGAGTGCCTGTCAGCCCTTCATAAAGGAGGATTCCCAGACTGTAAATGTCTGAACGGTGGTCTATGCCGTGGACATTTCCCTTGGCCTGTTCCGGACTCATATATGCGGGAGAACCGAGGACTACCCCGGTCATGGATACGATCGACATGTTCGAACATTCCTTGGCCAGTCCGAAGTCCATAAGCACCACTTCATGATCCTTGTCCCGGATCATGATATTGGCGGGCTTCAAATCACGGTGCACAATCCCCTTGTCGTGCGCGACCTGAAGGGCAAGGCACACGTCTCGTATTTTCGCTATGAATTCATGCTGGGTCAGTTTCCTTACCCCTCTCCCTTCCATGAACTCCTGAAGAGAACGGCCTTCGATGAAATCCATGGTGAAAAAATACTGCCCTTCAATCTGCCCCATCTCGTGGACCGGAATAATGTTCGGATGATTGATGTTGCCTGCGGCGCGGGCCTCCCGCATGAACCTCTTGATGGCGTTCTCATCGGCACCCTCGCCCTGCAGGAGCACCTTCAAGGCAAGATCACGTCGCAAATCAGGATCGTGAACTTTGTAGACTATCCCCATGCCGCCACGGGCAATTTCTTTTATGACTTCAAATTTACCAAATGTCTTTTTGAGGATGCCGCCACGGGATTGCACGGACACACCCGTACTGCCGGAAGGCTTTTTCATCGCAATTGTGGAAGAACCAATGGCCAGCGTATATCCTTTGCCGGTGTTTTCACCTGATGTTTTTGGAACCAGGCCAATCGTTTCCCCGGCAGATGTTTTTTCCTCGATTTGAGACAGGGGTATTTCTCTTTCGGCTGAAAGGATCATCAGCGGCCGGGCGCAGTTTTCACATATGAAAATCTCGGACGAAGCAATGGAATCGGGAACACCTTCGAGGGAGCAGTGCAGACAGGCAAGCTTGACCTTGTCAACGATTTCAAGTCTCCCCTGGCATCGCTCGCAGGCGGGCACTTGGCCGGATTCGATCTCGTCAGCCATGTATTCCGAGCCGCACTTGGAACATCTGAGCCTGAAATCTTGCAT
>JBAYFV010000368.1:0-3249 GCA_041666985.1 Victivallales bacterium | reverse complement strand
TGGCTTGCGTTGATTTTATCCATGATATTCATATCAGCATTCCTCCGTTTTCCTTTTTTTCGCCGTGTTTATCAGATCCGGCCTAACTTTATTTGTTTTTTTTACCGACTGCTCTTTTCTCCAGCGCTCAATCTCGCCGTGATTTCCGGAAAGAAGAACTTCAGGCACTTTCATTCCCCTGTAAACCTCAGGCCTTGTGTACTGCGGATATTCAAGAAAATCCTCACTGAACGATTCAGTTATTCCGGATTCCTCGGAGCCCAGCACCCCCGGCATAAGCCTGACCACTGCGTCAATCACGGCCATAGCCGCGATATTCCCGTTGGTCATTACAAAATCACCTATGGAAATTTCACGATCCGCCAGGGATTCGCGAACTCTTTCATCAATACCCTCATAATGGCCGCAAAGAAAAATCAGATGCTTCCTCTCCGAAAACTCCATCGCGGTCTTCTGTCTGAATACTTCCCCTCCGGGACTTAGCAGAATCACACATGAATCCGCCGTCCTCAGACTTTCAACAGCCTCGAAAAACGGCTCCGGCTTCATAAGCATCCCGGGTCCGCCGCCATAAGGTTTGTCATCAACACTCCTGTGCCTGTCATGCGTGAAATCACGCAGATTCACAGTGTTTACCTCGACAATCCCGTTCTTTATCGCCCTCGCGATAACGCTTTCGGCAAAAGGCCCGAAAAACACTTCAGGGAAAATTGTGACAATGTCTATTCGCAAATCACTCAACAACCTCTACGGAGAGCCTCTGCCCGAGGCGTCCGCCGGCTCCGCTTACAAGTGAACGGATCGCCATTATGGTTTTCCCGTTCTTGCCTATGACTTTTCCCATGTCCTCTTTCGCGCAGTTGATCTTTATGACTGTGGAATTTTCAAGTTTGTCAACCTGGATTTTCACAGATTCGGGCTTGTCTACAAGCGCCCTGACAACATAATCAACAAAATTACCCAGGTCTTTTACTCCGGCAGGAGCTTTTTTGTCACTTGAAGGCGCGGCGGCTGCGGATACGGCACCGCTGTCCTTCCTCCCCCCTCCAAGCATCTTCATCAGTTTGTTTAACACGTTAGGAATTCCCTCGGTTTAGATTCAGCTTTTTTTCTCGGTTTTTTCTGTCTTTGCCTTAGGCTCAGCCGCTGCAGCTTCGCCTTTGCCCGCCTGTTTGCGGACGTAGTTAATCATGCTTTGCACGGTTTCCGAAGGCTTTGCGCCTTGGCCGAGCCAGTAATCTATTCTGTCCATCTCAAGGTTTCTCTCGCCTTTGACAGGATTGTAGGATCCGACTTCCTCAATGAATTTCCCGTCCCTCTGGTGGCGGATATCTGCGACTACAAGACGGAACCGGGGCTCGTTTTTGCCTCCCACTCTCTTCAATCTGATTCTTACTGACATACTGTCCTCTTTTTAAGCAATATTCTTTACTTCCTCACAGAATTTTAGAAATTATTTCCGAATTCCGGCTATCCAAAACAATCAAGATTTTACACACAGGGGGCATACTATAACGCAAGTTTTAATTACTGCAACTTTATTTTTTCAGAATAGATGAAAAATACTCGATGGTCTTTTTCAACCCCTCGTCCAGCGAAACGGACGGATGCCAGCCGAGTATCTTTTCAGCCTTGGAAATATCGGGCTTCCTTCTGACCGGGTCGTCTTTCGGCAGAGGCCTGAAAACAAGATTGGAACTGGAACCCGTCATCTCAATCACTTTTTCCGCAAGTTCTATCATTGTGAACTCGCCCGGATTGCCAAGATTGATGGGTCCGGTCACCTCCGGACCGGTCTTCATCATTTTAACAAGCCCGTCAATCAGGTCGCTGACAAAACAGAAACTCCTTGTCTGTGAACCGTCTCCGTAAATCGTGATATCCTCGTCCTTGAGGGCCTGGACGATGAAATTGCTGACAACCCTCCCGTCGTTTATCTGCATGCGCGGCCCGTACGTGTTGAATATCCTCACCACCTTGATGGAAAGGCCGAGCTGCCTGTTGTAATCGAAAAACAGGGTTTCAGCGCAGCGTTTGCCCTCGTCGTAACAGCTTCTCGTGCCTATCGGATTCACATTGCCCCAGTATTCCTCCTTCTGCGGATGCACGGCGGGATCCCCGTAAACCTCGGATGTCGAAGCCTGGAGTATCGGAATCTTGAGCCTTTTCGCCATGCCCAGGAGATTTATCGCGCCAAGCACACTGGTCTTTGTGGTCTGAACAGGATCGTGCTGGTAATGGACGGGGGAGGCCGGACACGCCATGTTGTAAATCGCGTCCACCTCCAGATAAAGCGGCCATGTCACGTCATGCCTTACAAGCTCAAATCCGGAATTGTTCAGAAGATGCCTTATGTTCTCCTTCGAACCTGTGAAGAAATTATCTGCGCATATGACATCATGTCCGCCCGCGAGAAGCCTTTCACAGAGGTGGGAACCCAGGAATCCGCCGCCGCCGGTAACAAGTATTGTCTGATTTTTATTCATTTTTTCTCCTGTTCGTCTCTCATTATCTCAAGGACAAAACCCTTTCTGCTGAATATCACCCTCTTCTTTTTGGCGGCATCGTCAAAATATATCCAGGTGTCCTCGTTTACGGAAGGAGTCCTGTGCATGGAAGGATAGCCGTAGGCGAGAATCACTTCCTGCTTGCCCATTCCCTTCTCCACCGTGCCGGCCTTTATCTTCTCCAGAACCTCTGGTTTTATTCCAGATGCAAGCTCCTCCGCGTTTTTAGTCGTGAACAGGATTTTAATATGATATTCTGTTTTCGCGATCATGAATTTACCGGTAAAAAACACCCTGTATGTTTCGCCTGTCTTCACGTCCTGAAAAACAATATCGTCACCGGTGGTTTCAAGTATTTTGACTTCCGTTCCGAAAGGGAGAATTTTCCCCTTGTGATAGTTTATCTGAAAAATCTCGTCCTTGTTGTCATACCATATATTATGGGCTGTGTAAACCTTCTGATCCGGTTTTAATTCCAGCACCTTGTTCACGTCTAACGGCACAACCGCACATGAAACAAGAACAGAAGCCATCGCAAAGACTGTAATTATATGTAATAGGGTTTTCATCATAAAAATTCTTACATGGTTATTAAAAGAACTTTAATCTATCAGACTGCCAAGATATTTGCAACACTCAGGGTCTTTGTTTCATAGTTCCATTTTATAAAATGACCGGAGTTATAAATAAGAGAGGTGATTTCAAAATTGCTAAATTAGGCGGCCAAAGGGCCGCAACTTTT
>JBAYFV010000367.1:0-3281 GCA_041666985.1 Victivallales bacterium | reverse complement strand
CCCATGTCAATCAGGGCAAACAGAGCCGACATCCGCACAAAATCCATATCAAAAGTGTTGGGTGTCATAGGCACCTTTAAAACAGTTTTCATGCACAAGTCGTTCAACTGCGCCAGCGTTTGCCCGCTCGGGGAATTTATTTTCGCTATTGCCCAGCAGGCATACGACCTGTTCTCGGCCGGGTATTCCGCAACTGTCTTCTTGATTATGGCAAGCAGTTTGTCGCTGAAGAAGGAATCTGCCGTCCATCCCATGGATTCAATGGCCTGCGACGATACTGAAACAGCCGCATCATCGCTTAATTTAACGATGGTTTCATATGATTCCCTCATCTTGAACTTCCCAAGGGTTGAAGCCACAGCCTCCCTGACCTCCTCATTACTGTGGGAAGCTTTTGCCAGCACCGCCCTACACGATTCGCGGTATTCAAGGCTTCCAAGGGCCGTCACACATCTCCTGACAAGGTCGGCCTCACTGTCGTTAACACTTTCAAGCAGTTTGTGAATTGCAGGTGAAAACCTCGTGTCCCCCATCTCCCCGAGAATGGTCACCGCCGCCGCCCTGCTCCCTTTTGAACTCAAACACTCATCGCCTATTCTTTTCTGGACATCCCTGTCAGGATCAATTTTCAACAGCGAACGTTCGGACGCGTCCCTGATCTGCTTTGACTTGTCTCCAATTCCGAGAATGAGGGCGTTGACTGCATCCATGCTCTTATACGACCCGAGAGAGACACATGCGAGTCTGCGGACTTCCTCATCCGGATCCGATGAAAGCTTTACGTGCAGCAGAAGTCTTTCCTCGCACGGGGAGGCGGAAGCGACCAGGGCCCGGACTGAAACGTCCCTGTCATCGGAAAGCGTTTTCAAAAGTGAATTCCCGCCCTTCCCTTTCAGCGCCAGAGCCGAAGCCAAGGCGTATTTCACCGTGATATCCCTGTCCGAAAGGATTTTATTCAGCCTGGCGTCGTTGTCGGGTTCCAGGCTTTTCACGACAGCCACCTTCACAGCTCCGGCGCGCTGACAGGCGTTTTCTGAAACCAGAAATTTGTCAATGTCGGAATCGCGTGAATTCCTGCACATTTCAACACTGGATGCAATTTCAGACCATATGAAGTTCATGACGAACTCGGAATTTTCCGCGGCAAGCATTTCATAAACCGGAGAAACATCGTTTGACGCTTTCATGTACAGGGCGGCCGCAAAGGCCCTTGCGGAAGTGTTCCGGGATTTTAAAAGGCCTTTCAAAAGTGGAATGTTTCTGCAGTTGCCGATGCTCCCCATATTGTAAAGGGTCGAAAGTATGTCGGCCTGCACAAGCTCATTCTTCTCATTCTGCAACATTGTCCCGAGCGCTTCAATCGCCGCGGGATTGTTTGAAAGGGCGAGGCTGACGGCGATTTTGGAATGGAGCCGCGCGTCCCTGGTTTTCGAATAGTAATCCGCCTGCAGCTTAATTGCCGCGTCACCGGCATAAAACGGCGCCGAAGGCGTTCCGGTGTTCAGGCTGTCAAAAGGCGTTTTCTCCCAGACGGGCAGAAGCAGGGGGATGAAAACAAACAACTTTTTCAGATTCATTTCATGTTCCTGTATTTTTCAAACCTTAGTTGTATGAGGACGATTAACGACAGAACAACCGGGGAGAGGAAAACAAGGAGTTTCCATTTCTCAAGCCGGATGAAAAACCAGAATATATCCTGTCCTGAACTTTTTCCAAAAGCGACAGTCACAAAAAGGGCGAGTACGGGAGCAAGCATAAGATAGAGGGCCGAAAATCGGGTTATCCTGGCAAGACGGCACATCCAGACCAGATTATCCTCTTTTGATATTGCGTGCGACAGGTTTGAAAGATACACCAGGAAAATGGACGACAGCATGCACAGGAACAGGAAATTATAAAGCAGATAAAGGCTGTCGGCATTCCGCATCCACCAGTGAAGGAAAGGCGAAAGGAGAAGCAGTGCGGAAACAGACCAGATGAGACGTTCCAGGGCTTTGCCGTACTGGAAAAGCTTGAATCCGGTTCCGGGAAAACTCAGACCCCCCCTGAAGATGAAGAGAACAGGTATCAGATAGATATATTGCACGAACGGGATTGGCAGTATGTCTGTCATGTATTTGAAGTTCAAAAGGCAGGCAAGCAGGACGATTCCGGCTATGATTGTATCAATGGCCCTGAAAAACTCAAGGGTTCTGAGCGGTTCACCGCTTTCGTGAACGCTGTTGTCCGCATTTACTCTGTCAGCGCCGGAAAAACTGTTTTGCCCGTCCGAGTCCAATATGCCACCTTTGTTACAGGGCCATCCAGCGGGATGGCGGATGAAACCGAGTAATTTATCAGAAAATGTTGAAATGTATAATGAAATAATATACGTTATCACGAATAATTATAATTTACGGGGCGGTTTTTGATGAAATATCTTATTCGGGGCGAAGACGGGAGGGAATATGGTCCGATAGACGAGGAAACTCTGCGTAAATGGACTGAGACCGGAAGAGTTGTTCCGCACACACCGGTACGCAATGTCCTTATAAAGAAATGGAACAAGGCCTCCGATCTTGACTTCCTGATTCCCGCCTTTGCCGTTCAGGGTGTCAGAGAGGAGAGGGAAAAAAACTTTTTCAGGAAATTTTCAGAACGCCTTAACGGCATTTTCGGCGGGGGAAAGGGAAAGAAGGAGGAGCTGACTCCATGGGCCTCGTCTTTTAAAAACAAATACCTTCACGATCCCGCATCCGTATCCCTGCGCATTGCCGCATTCGCATTCGACCTCATTATAATCGGCGGATTTTCAATTTTTCTGATGCTGCACTTCTCGGCTTCGTTCACACATCCCGCAAAACCTGTCCAGAAGGAGTCGGCGTCTTCCGGGATTTCCCCGGCTTCAACCGCCCAAACGCCAGAAGCGGCGACCGCGATATCACAGGCGACGGCATCTCCGACCCCCGAGTCCGCGTCTGAAGTGAATTCCGCATTCAACAAATCATTTTACATGTTGCTGACATGCGTTCTTCTCTACTACGGTCTCAGCCTTGGAATATTCGCCCAGACCTTTGGAATGTGGTTCTGGGGGCTAATGCTCGCGAAAACCGATCTCGGGGAAGTGCTTTTCGGCAGAGCGTATTTTTTCACCGTACTGATGCTGCTTGTCGGGGCGCTTTCCCCCTTAATCGTATATTTCAACCCGTACAAACGCTCCCTTCATGAAATCCTAAGCGGAACCATGGTGATTAAAACAGCCGCCCGCCCAAAAGCAGGATAGTTGAGGTAATTTCAAAACT
>JBAYFV010000366.1:0-3289 GCA_041666985.1 Victivallales bacterium | reverse complement strand
CTTGTCGGGAAGTGTCCGTAGAGTCAGAGTGTTTGTTAATTTGAGGTATAGGAATTTCAAAGTTTATGAATATCCAATGGTAATTCAAATTCCAATTTCCAAATTCCAAAGCACAAACATTCAAATGAAGAAAAATTCCAAACTAATGAGGTAATTTCAAAGTTGCCGAAGGTAGGGCGGTTTCTCCGAAACCGCCGCCTCAGAACGGACGGCTCGGAGAGCCATCCCTACCTTGAATTCGTCAATTTTGAAATTGGCTCTATGGATTTAGCAGAGGATCACTTCATCTCTTGAGTTCCTCAATCGCATTCAAGACAAAATTGACAGTGGAAATCCGCTGTACCAAGGGATGAACGTAAACTTGGTCGTGTTGTGGGGTACAGTTAAAACAACGTACGAGGACTACCGTACTGAATTGCCCAAGGGAATGAAATTTCAGTTACGACCTGGCACGTGTGATTATGGTGGCAAATGCGTGGTTCTATGTCTTGGCTTTGTCTTTTTTGGACTTGCCGAGGATTTCGCACATGATTGTGTTGTATCCCTTGCCTTGGTTCATTCGTTTGAGGACATCTGAGACGGCATCGCTGGAATTCTGTTTTTCAATATTCACCAGGAAATAAAAGAAATGATGTCCGGCGGTGATTTTATCTCCGTTTTTAAGAAGGACAGTCGAATTCGCTTCGATTTTCCTGTCGTTGAGGTAGGTGCCGTTTGAAGAGCCGAGGTCAATTATCGAGAAGTTGTTCCTGTCTTCTTTTCCTATGCCGAAATGCTCCCTGCTGATGAGGGAGTCGTCGCAAATCTGGAAGTTTACATGGTCTTCACGGCCGAAAATATTCATTTTATCTTCGGCGAGCTTGAAATACTTCCGTATTTCCTTGTCCATGTAGCTTATGTAAGGCATTTCACGGAATTCCAAGGCTTGCAGTTCAGGCCTTCTGGATTTTTCCAGATCTTATGCAGGCTGTACATACTTTAATTGTTTTTACAGTTCCGTCAACTTTGACACGCGCGGTCTGGAGGTTGGGTCTGAAAATGCGCTTGTTGTTTTTCACAACATGCGTTCCGATTCCGCCCTTTTTCTTGGCGAGACCTCTGCGCGTGACTGATCCGCCGACAACTGTTCTCTTGGCGCATATTTCGCAAACTCTGCTCATATCTGATTCCTCCGATAATGGAATTATTTA
Organism: Victivallales bacterium; assembly: GCA_041666985.1. Classification (GTDB taxonomy): domain Bacteria; phylum Verrucomicrobiota; class Lentisphaeria; order Victivallales; family GWF2-50-93; genus GWF2-50-93. The sequence goes on along the minus strand of JBAYFV010000366.1, from coordinate 2,099 downwards.
AAATTTGGTGGGATGGTCGGGATTCGAACCCGAGACCACTACATTAAAAGTGTAATGCTCTACCAACTGAGCTACCATCCCAGATTTAACTCAACTTTTTTTAAAGGAATGACAATAATACCCGAATGCCGCGATAAATCAAGCCGGTTTATAAATTTATATTGGAATTTTACAAATCAGGTTTTATAAAAAACGCCTCTCGGCATCTTTTCAATTTTAATTGCGCCGGCGCCGGTCATTTTTCGGAGAAGGGGGAGGAGTCTGTTTTCGTCCGCAGACAGTGCGGACGCTATTTCCGACAAAGTGCAGGGGCGGCGCCTTACAATCTCAATCACGGCTTTCTCCAAGTCTTTGTCCGACAGTTTTTCCGCAGCAATCGCGGGGGCGGAAACAGCCGGTCTCCCTATGATCTCGACTTTCACGTGTGGTTCGAGGGTTCTGAAAAACGGCAGGATTTCCGCTTCGGAGGCCTTTCTCACCCATTTTTCGGTGCCGGGGCGGTCAAGACTGTTCAGCTGAACCTTGTCCGGCCTTATCCTGATCACGGCCTTTCTAATCGCCTCAATTGATTCGGGGCTGTCATTTATTCCTGGCACCACGAAAACCTCCAGCCAGAAAAGCGCCTTTGACCTCTTCCTGAAATCCTCAAGTGATTTCACTATGCCCTCGGCGCCGATTCCCGCCGCAGGCCGGTTGATCTTCGCGAGAGTCTCATCGTCTGCGGCGTCGAGGGACGGTATGACAAGATCTATTCCGGCAAGCTCCTCAATCATCTGTTCCGAACCGAGGAGAATCCCATTTGTAATCAGGCATATCCTGTACTGCGGGTATTTTCCTTTCAGGAATTCCACTATCCTTCCTATGCCGGAATGCAGGGTCGGCTCACCCGCCCCGGAAAAAGTGATGTAGTCAATCTCGGGTTTCCCGGATAAAAACTCGTCGAGTTCCCCGATGATTTCAGCCGTATCATAAAATTCACGCCTGTGGGAGCTGAGAACGGTTGTCGCACCGGCCTCGCAGTAAACACAATCCATGGAACAGGTCTTCGGGGGGACAAGATCCACTCCGAGCGAAACGCCTATGCGCCTTGAGAAAACTGGGCCGAAAAGATATTTTGGCATACGATATTCCCGATTTTAGATTGCCGGCCTGTCCTTCGAAGCCAAGACGGCGCAGCTGGATTGCCGGTTTTTTTCAATCATAATTTTCAAATGAGTCCGAATCTGCTATAATATACGCGTCTCCCTGGAAATCGGAAATCTCAAATCGAAAATCGGCAATCTAAAATCGGAAATATCCTGATGGTCTGGTGGAATTTATATATTGTCGTGTTCATCGTGGCCCTGACTCTCGGACTCATACTCACACCGGCTTTCAGAAAACTGGCGGAAGTCACGGAGTTTTACGACTGCCCGAAGGAGCAGTGGCATAAACGCCATTCGAAACCCACCCCCCTTCTCGGCGGACTGGCAATCTGCATTTCATGGGCGATGACAATCGTCATCGGAATAATAGCCGCACAGTCAGTGCGCGACAATGTCCTTGACAGAACCGTCATTACAAACCTCCCCGGCATATCCAAGGTTTCGTCGGAACTTGTTTTCATATGCCTGGGCGCGGTTCTCGCAACTCTGCTCGGGCTGTATGACGACAAATTCAACATGTCGGCCAAAACAAAATTCGCCGGGCAGATAGCGATCGCCGCGATAGCCGTCACCTGGGGCGGAGTCAGAATATCCTTTCTGATGCCTTCACCCGTCATCGGCTGGGCTGTCACAGTCTTCTGGATAGTAGTTGTCATGAATGCGATAAACTTTTTCGACAATATGGACGGGCTGGCGGTTGGAACAGCCGCAATAGCCTTTACCTTCTTCGCCATTGTATCAGCCGAAAGCTCACAGTATTTCATTGCAGTGCTTGCCGCAGCTACGGCCGGAGCCTCATTTGGATTCTGGTTCTACAACCATTCCCCCGCAACCATTTTCATGGGGGATTCCGGAAGCCATTTCCTCGGATACAATCTGGCGGTGCTCGGTGTTCTTGCGACTTACTACAATCCCTCGCAGGCGTCCACCCATTTGCCCATCCTCATACCGTTT
>JBAYFV010000365.1:0-3299 GCA_041666985.1 Victivallales bacterium | reverse complement strand
TCTTCAGATATGCGCCTCGCAAACATCATGATAATCAATCCAAAATTTTCGCCAGCAAATGTCAAAGTTATTTCTTTACGGCTCCTAAGGGAGGAAAATTTTTCCGTAGCGGAAAAATTAACAAGGAGTTTAGCGCAACCTCAAAGAAAAAAAAGGATTGTTGCCATGTTAAGAGTAGGAAACACGGAATTGAAAGAGCTTGAGAAGTCGCTTAAGAGCAAAAAACTTTTCAGGGTCGGCGACATTGAAAAAGAACTCTGCCAGGTTCTGAATTTTGAAAAGGAGTGGGCGGAGAAAATCGGTACCAGGCATGCGCTTCTGGTATCGGGCGGCGGAACCGGCGCGCTCGTGGCGGCTCTCGTAGGAGTCGGCATAGGCCCCGGCGATGAAGTCATCGTTCCCGCATATACCTTCATGGCGACAGCCTCGGCGGTTCTTATCGCCGGCGCCATTCCGGTGCTTGCGGAAATTGACGAATCGCTTGCGCTCTCGCCGGAGGATTTCGAGAAGAAAATTACAAAGGACACAAAAGCCGTAATGCCTGTACACATGATAGGCAGGCCGGCAAACCTCGACAAGATAATTGCCATAGCAAAAAAACACAGCATCAAGGTTGTTGAAGACTCATGCCAGTGCGACGGCGGCAGCTACAAGGGCAGAAGGACGGGAAGCCTCGGCGACGCCGGCGCCTACAGCTTCAACGATTTCAAAATCCTTTCATGCGGCGAAGGCGGAGGAATGGTCACAAACGATTCAACCGCATACGAAAGAGCTGCGATATTCGCCGACAGCGGAACAGCATTCCGCCCGTATGCAGGCGATATCAAGAGTCCGATCTTCCTCGGACAGCAGCTCCGCGCATCCGAGCCCATGGGCGCGATCCTCAGGGGCCAGCTTGGTCTCCTCGAGGGAATCCTTGCCGATGCAAGGAAGATAGCCGGAAGAATCCGGAAAGAACTCGACGGCTGCAAAGGTCTGAAGCTTGCTCCTATGAATGAAGTCGAAGGCGATTGCGGAATATCGGTGGCATTCACTTTCAAGACAGAAGTCCTCGCCAGAAAATTCGCAAAGGCTGAAGGCGTGGGCGCATGGCTTCCCATAGACACCGGAAAACATGTCTATACCAACTGGGAACCCATCCTGAAAAAACAGGTATATCATCACCCGGCCATGAATCCGTTCAACTTCGCCGAAAACAAAAACCTCAGACACAACTATACAAACGGCATGTGCCCGAAAACTTTGGACATTTGCAATAGGACTGCTATTCTTTCAATAAACCCCGACATGACCGAGGAAACAGTATCCAAACGTATCGCAGCCTGTAAAGCGGCGGCGGACACTTTATAAGGAACAAACTATGGGTAATCTGGAATTTTTCGACTCCAACGTATACCTGGGAAGACCGCAGGGGGTTAGAATCTTTGCGAATCTTCCGGAGAAGGAATTGCTGGGTACTTTGAATGCAAACAGTATCACCCAGGCTCTGGTATGGCATTATTCGCAGCTTGAAGATCACCCGGCAACAGGCAATGAAATACTTGCTGCGGCTGTTGCGGACAGGAAAAATCTCAAGGGTGTATGGGCGCTGATGCCGCCGCAGACCGGAGAGATCATCTGCAGGGACTTCTTCAGGAAAATGAAGAAAAACAAAATCGGAGCCCTGACAGCTTTTCCGAATAAACATAAATTCCTGATGAGAAGAACCGTCTGGGGATCCTTCATGGATGAAGTGTCCGACAGGAAGATTCCGCTTATTTTCTCCATGCAGTACGGAATCGGATGGGAAAGCCTGTATGCGTTTCTGGAGCAGTATCCGGAAATCACCTGCATACTCTCCGACATCGGAATATGGGGTGTAGACCGCTACACCTGGCCGCTCCTCGAAAACTTCCCGAATGTCCGTCTCGAAAGCAGCCAGCTCTCCCTGGAGGCAGGCGGTCTTGAAGAGACAACCCGGAAATACGGGGCTTCGCGAATCGTCTTCGGAAGCGGATTCCCCGAACGATATGCCGAGGCTGCGACCCTTCAGCTTTCACATGCCGATATTTCCGACAGGGAAAAGAGGATGATCGCGAAAGAAAACCTGGAATCAATTCTGGCGGGCATAAAATATGAATGAGACAAAATCATCACTGAAAGAAGCATTTTTCAAAAAAGGCAAAACGTGCCGGATACATGACGTACATGGCCACCTCGGCCCTTTCTACGGCATCAATCTCCCGTACAACTCTGTTGAAAAAACAATAGAGACGATGGACAGATGCGGAATCAATACACTCATACTGAGCCATCACTCCTCCCTTTGCTCCACGGAAGACGGCAATGAGCGTTCGATTGAGGCCGCAAATGCATATCCCGGCAGAATCTTCGCCTATATGACGGTCAACGCAACCCGTCCTGAAAACTTCAGGCGGGATCTTAAACTCTTCGGGAAGAACAAGGCCGTCTGGGCAGGGATGAAGTTCCACGCCGGTTCGCACGGTATCCCGATCATGGAAAGCAAAGTCCTGGAAGAGGCCGTAGCTGTGGCAAACAGCGAAAAACTCATGGTTCTCATGCACACCTGGGGCTATGATAAAAACGTGTGTCCGGACAATATTGAAACCCTTTTCGGAAAATATCCGGACGCGACTTTCATCCTTGGACACGCCTGTCACAGTGAATGGGATAAGTCTATCCGTTTTATCAGGAACCATCCGAATGTATACGCCGACACCTGCGCCGTGGTGGACGAACGCGGCCCCCTTGATAAAATTGTCAGGGAGGCGGGCTCGGAGAAAATCCTTTACGGAACAGACTTCCCGTGGTTCGACTTCAATTACTACACGGGAGCGGTGCTCGGAGCCGACATCTCTGACGAGGACCGGGAAAATATCCTTTATAGGAACTTTGAAAGGATTCATAAGAACAAGCTCGGCAACCTGAAAACAAAAACCGGGCCAATCGCAAAACTATGAATAACTTGATCGTATAGGAAATTATATTTTAGAAAGTTCACAAGCCGGAGGCTTGTGCTACTTCAAATGCGGGGAAGTGAAAACCTTTTAAGGAAAGGTTCTTCCCTTCCCCGCACCCCAACCTTTTCCAAACCTGTCTGTGATTCCATCTGATTGCAGCTTCAATTAGATGGAAGATAAAAGTTTCTGTAATCTGCAATTAGCTCAAAAGGATAGACATCATGAAGGACATCGGGAAGAATGAGGTTCAGTTTTTAGACGGGGTGTGGCGTATTTTGACTGATCCTGACAATAAGGGCAAAAAAGAGCAATGGTTCAAAGAGATTCCCGTTGAGGCGC
>JBAYFV010000364.1:0-3307 GCA_041666985.1 Victivallales bacterium | reverse complement strand
CGATGAAACATCCATGTCCCTGCCCGCCAACGAGACCCACTCTTTCTGGTTTTCCGTAAAACCTCCAGCCGGTGTCAAGCCCGGCAAATTTGCGATTTCCGCAATCCTCTCAATCACCGATCAGGAAGAACAGAAAAGAACCCTTAAAGCCAATCTCCACAATGTGATCATCGCCAAGAGACGCGATTTCCATGTCACCAACTGGTTCTACAACGACGCCCTTCTGGACTTCCATGGGTGCAAGGCATTCGACGAAACATATTGGAAGGTGTTGCCGAAATATCTTGAAAACATGGCGGATCACGGACAGGACACGGTTTATGTGCCGGTCTTCACCCCCCCTTTGGACGGAGTAAAGCGTCCGACCCAGCTGCTCCGGGTTACACGGAAAGGCGTGGATAAATACCACTTTGACTGGAGTGATGTCAAAAGATATGTTTCCATGTCCAGAAAATCCGGAATTGAAAAGTTTGAATGGTCGCATCTCTTTACCCAGTGGGGAGTCAAAAACGCCTTGCGGATATACCACGGACAGGGTGCCGAGGAGAAACTTCTCTGGAGGCCTGAGACCGGGGCGATATCGAAAACATACCGGAGATTCCTGTCGCAGTTCCTGCCGGAGTTCCATGATTTTCTCAAGTCGGAGAGACTCATGTCCAGCAGCTTCTTCCATCTTTCCGACGAACCACACGGTGAGGAACACAGGGAGAACTACAGGAAGGCGCGCGAACTCCTCCGCGAGCTTGCGCCCTGGATGAAAGTGATGGACGCCCTCAGCGAAATCCAGTTCGCAAAAGCGGGGTTGACAGATATTCCCGTTCCGTCAATATCAACGGCACTCGACTTCCTGTCCGACGGTATTCCGTGCTGGTGCTACTACTGCTGCGGTCCGCGCGGGCGATTTCTCCAGCGTCTGATGGACACCCCGCTGGCGAATGTAAGAATGAACGGCTGGCTCTTCTATCGCTGGCCATTCCAGGGTTTTCTCCATTGGGGTTACAACTACTGGTATCAGTCGCAGACCCGTAACAAGATCGATCCCTTTGTCACCCAGGACGGGTTGAAGTGGCCGGGCTGGGCCTATGGAGACTGCTTCATGGTGTACCCCGGAGAGAACGGCCCGCTGGACTCGATCCGCTGGGAGGTTTTTTCGGAAAGCCTCCAGGACTATGCACTGCTTCAGACACTTGGCATCGCAGGGGAAAGTCTGTCAGAGCTGCGCAGTTTCGATGATTTTCCGAAGTCAGCCGAATGGATCAATAAGGCACGCAAGAAACTTTTTTCCCGCAAAGCCGGGGAAAAAGAATAGTACACTTGAATGCTGTACAGAAATGGGCTATTCTATACATTAATCATTTATAGGATAGGTATAACATGTATATCCCAAGGTCATTGGATTTAAGAATTCTTGAGTTCATCACGGACAGGACTCCTAATAAAAACGTTTTGCTTGTTGAGGGGGCTCGACAGGTTGGAAAATCTTCCCTTGTTCTCCAGGCTCTTGAAAAATGCAAGCGAAAATATTTTGCATTTAACCTTGAAAAAGAAACTCTTCTGAGGAGTGTAATAGACGATTGCGAAGAGTTTAATGAATTCAATCAGGTCCTTAAAGACAGGGTTGGTTTTGACGGAGATTCAGGGTACGTCCTGTTCATTGATGAGGCGCAGGAAAGCAGAAAGCTTGGCCGGTTTGTCAGGTTCATGAAGGAGGAATGGAGAAACTCAACCGTAATCCTGACTGGATCAACGCTTTCAAGACTTTTCAGGGATGATGTCCGATATCCTGTCGGACGAGTTCAGAAAATCACGCTGTGGCCTTTCAGTTTTTCAGAATTCCTGAAAGCACTTGGAAAAGAGAATGCCTCGGACGAGATTTACAAAGGCAAAACCGACATTTCTTCCAAACGTCACCAGTATCTACTTGAACTGTATGATCTGTTTTTAATTACCGGGGGCCTTCCGGAAATCGTCATAGCCCATGCGAACGGAAAGGGTTTCGAAACCATGCTGGATCAATTGATTGCCGATTACGAAAACGATTTTTTGAGAATTTTCGGAGAGAATGACATAGATATTGTCAAATCATGTTTTAAGAGTGTTGCAAACTTTGTCGGCTTCCCGTCGAAAAACACATCGGTAATCCCTTCACCTTCGACACCGCAGAACGCGAGAATAAACGATATCTTCTCCCGGCTGGAATCCTGGCATCTCCTGATCAAGGCGGAACAGAAAGGTCCGAGTGCCGAGGCGAATCATAGTTATCTGCCGAAGCGTTACATGTTCGACACCGGTATTCTCCGGAGACTCCGGGAATCGGCCTGGCCTTCCATCAGTGTGATCAGGACACTGTCTTCGGCGGCACGCATTCCGTTAGGAGGGGCTTTGGAGAATCAATGTGCGATTGATATCAGCCGATTCAATGAAAAAGTATTTGGATGGAAGAAATATTCATCCGGCTGTGAGATAGATTTCATAGTTAAGAAAAACAATATGTCGGTGCCTGTTGAATGCAAGGCGTCTCTCAAGTTTGACAGAAAACACATAAGGGGTTTGCTTGACTACATGTCGGAATACAATGTTGGAACTGGAATACTTGTAAGTCTGGCACCGTATCAGCGGATAGATGTGTCTGAAAAAGGTAAAATCATAAATATTCCCGCATATATGCTTGAGGCTCTGGATAGATTTAGTTGATGAACCTCTTACGGGCAGAATGTGTAAAAACGGGGGAGGCGGAAGATTCCTGTGCAAAAGAGCTCGCTACGGAATCCAGAAATCATATTAAAACGGCGTTCGCCTCCGACATAAGCGCAAGTAAACTCCTTCTTTTCGGAAAACTGCGGGTAGAGGAGATAATGGATGCTTCAGGATCCAATGATCTGTCCTATTTCCGCAGATCATTCCGAAAAAAATTCAGCATGACTCCGGGTCAGCTCAGAAAAGTCTGCGCATGTTATCACGTAAACACAGAATAGGATACGCAAGTAGCACCTCCCATACAAAGCCGGTGAATTTCACCCTTAACCGGATGCTTGTTTCCATGTCAGATAAATTCCATGAAATCTTCCGTTTTTTATTAGTTTTCAGAGCATTCCGTGCTACTTTTGTGAATTCAATTTTTACAGCATGTGTGATTTAATTTTGGAGAATGTTAATGAGCGAAGAAAAAAATTTATTCCCGGACATGCCTGTTACGGGAAAAGACAATTATACGGCCAATGAAATTACGGTGCTCGAAGGGCTTGAGGCGGTTCGCAAACGTCCCAGCATGTACATCGGCGACACAGGGCTCCGCGGACTGCATCAT
>JBAYFV010000363.1:0-3330 GCA_041666985.1 Victivallales bacterium | reverse complement strand
CCGCCTGCATTTTTAATCCGGACAACGGAAGATTTAAGCTAATCATGAAAAATATTTTGCATTGGGAGGCTAAATACTGTATCTTACGCGGCCAAGGAGTCGTGCAGAAATAACTTTTACATTTGGCGGAAAATACGGGTGTTTGGATTCGAGGCGCAAGCCCCTTATTCGCCGCGGCGAATAAGGGGTGAAGCGACGAAAAAGACAAATACATGGAATTCCGCCTCAGGGGGCTGGCGTTCTTTTGGCCGCTTATCACGCTGTTTGCTCGTTGCATATTTTCAGATATGCTCCTCACAAACATCATGATAGTCAATCCGAAATCCCGGCCAGCAAATGTAAAAGTTATTTCTGTACGGCTCCCAACATTAGAAAACTGAATGAATAATGGAGCTTTATGTAATGATAAATAAACACCTGGATAATTTCATGAACGCCTTTCCCCAGGAGGGATTGACCTTCGACGATGTTTCACTTGTCACCAGCTACGCCGATTTTCTTCCCGCCGATGCCGACATATCGGCCAGACTTTCAAGGAACATAAATCTGAACATTCCGTTCATCAGCGCGGCAATGGACACCGTGACCGAAAGCAAAATGGCGATAGCCATGGCGACCCTCGGCGGAATAGGTGTCATCCATAAAAATCTCGATGTCAAGCGGCAGGCCGACGAGGTCAGGAAAGTGAAATCATATCTTCACGGCCTTATCGAAGAACCGGTTTGCTTCAACCAGGATCAGAGCGTCGCTCAAATCCTGGCCGTAAAACAGAAAATGAAATATACCTTCTCCGGATTTCCAATTATCGAGAAAAACGGAAAACTTGCCGGAATAATTACCGCACGCGACATTAAATTTCTCACAGACTACAATGTTAAGCTCATTGACGTGATGGCAAAAAACCCGATTTCGGCGCCCGAGCATACAACCCTCGATCAGGCATTCAAGGTGATGGTCAAAAACAAGGTCGGCAAACTCCCTATTGTTGACGCAAACGGCGTACTTGTAGGACTGTACAGCTTTCATGATGTGAAGGAGCTGATTGAAAACACAACTCCGATATATAACCGCGACAAGGAACACAGGCTCAGGGTCGCGGCGGCCATTGGGCCATATGACGAAGCCAGGGCGGAGGCGCTCGTGAAGGCACGCGTTGATGTGATTGTCATAGACACAGCCCACGGACATTCAAAGGGAGTCATTGAAACGGTGAGGATGTTCAAAAAACGCTACGGGGACAAGGTTGACATTATTGCCGGCAATATCGCGACAGGCGAGGCGGCAAAAGCCCTTCTCGATGCCGGTGTAGATGCTGTAAAAGTCGGGATAGGCCCCGGCTCGATATGCACAACCCGCGTAGTCACCGGAGTTGGAATCCCCCAGCTGACTGCGATTTACAATGTCGGCAAAGTCGTGGGCAATGAAGTTCCCATCATAGCCGACGGAGGTATAAAACAGTCCGGGGATGTGGCCAAGGCCATTGCAATAGGCGCTTCAACTGTAATGATGGGTTCCGGTCTCGCGGGGACAAATGAAAGTCCCGGAGAGAAAACATGGCATCAGGGCAGAATGTATGTGGTTTACAGGGGAATGGGAAGTCTTGAAGCCATGAAAAAGGGAAAGGGAAGCAGGGAACGCTACGGACAGTCTGAAGTTGACAGCGAGAACCAGCTTGTTCCACAGGGAATTGAGGGGCTTGTCCTTTTCCGCGGCGAGGTCAAAGACGTAATCCACCAGTACGCCGGAGGCCTCCGTTACGCGCTTGGTTACTGCGGGGTGAAAACGATTCCCGAATTTCAGAAAAACGCCAGTTTCATCAGAATAACCGGAGCAGGACTCAGGGAGGCACACCCGCACGACGTGAAGATACTGAAAGAAGCTCCCAACTATTACACCGAATAAATATTTCCGGATTATCGCCTGGCTGTCTGCTCGTTACATGTCTTCAGATATGCCCCTCGCAAACATCATGATAATCAATCCAAAATATTCGCCGGCAAATGTCATAGTTATTTCTTTCCGGCTCCTAAATGAAAGATAGGATAATGGAAAACACCTTTGAACTGGAAATCACCGATGTTGCCTTCGGAGGCAATGGACTCGGCAGAAAAGACGGATTTGTCTACTTCGTTCCCGGAACTCTTCCCGGAGAACTCATACTTGCCGAAGAAACATCCAGAAAGAAAAACTTCGGAACCGCAAGACTTGTCGAAATTCTGCGAAGTTCGCAAAACAGGATTCCTCCGGTCTGTCCCCTGGCATGTTCTCCATGCAAAAACAACAAAAGCGCCCCTGGGTGCCACCGCTGTCCGGGATGCAGTTATCAGCATGTGAAATACGAGGAGGAGATACTGATAAAAAACAGGCATCTGGAAAATTTCATCAGTCACAACTTGAAGATTGACCCCGCAACCGTGACGGATACTCCGGTTCCGTCACCGTCGAATTCGAATTACCGTAACAAGATAGTATTGCACTTTTCCGGAACCAAACTCGGATATTTCGCGGAAGACAATACGAGCGTAATTGACGTGGAGAACTGTCCGATCGCAAAAAATGAAATCAATGCCGGCCTTTCGGAAGTCAGAAAAGATCTGAAAAAGTTTTCACACGCTTCGGAGCTTACACTGAGGTACACGGAAAAAAACGGAGTTCAGCATTGGATTGACAACAGGGCCAGCACCGGGACACTTGAAGAGGAAACAGCCTTCGGAACTTTGGAAGTGCCTCGCAAAGGTTTCTTCCAGATCAATCTGAAATGCGCGGATCTTCTTGCTGCGGAGGCCGTCGGAATAATAAAAGGATTGAAAGTGGAAAGTCTTGTTGACCTTTACTGCGGTTGCGGTTTTTTCAGCATGGCGGCCTGCGGTTCGGGTATCCCGGGTGTCTATGCCGCCGACAGCGATTCCGAGTCTGTCAGTTCGGCGATAATCAATGCGGCAAGGCTTGGATTTGAAAAGAGCTGCCGCTTCTATGCGAAAAGCGCAGAGGCGTTTCTTGCGGACAATACAAAAAAAATAGGCAGGGATGATTCTGTCCTGCTTCTTGATCCTCCAAGAGGCGGAGTAAGCCCGAAACTCAGAAATCTGCTCATCGCCTCCGGCTTCAGGAAGCTTATCTATATTTCATGTGCGCCGGACACAATGGCAAGGGACATGAAATTGTTCTGCGAATGCGGATATGTCCTTAAGAAAGCCCGACTTTTCGACATGTTTCCGCGAACCTCGCACTTCGAGACGATCGCGTATCTGGAGAAGTGAGTTGGATTTGCCGCGGACTTTGAGATGAAACGGAGAGGAGACTTTCCCTGTCCGCCAAATGAACACAGGG
>JBAYFV010000362.1:0-3335 GCA_041666985.1 Victivallales bacterium | reverse complement strand
GAAGTCCGGCATTGCGAGTTCGCCGAGATGCTTTCCTGAGATTCTGATTTGTTTCATCCTTGTCTCCCTTTTTGTTTTCTTATAGGAGACGTCTAGCAGGGTGGATAATGCGGCTCAAAAAAAAAGAGGAGCGCACTCACTCTGCACTCCCTTAGAGGTACGACCAGTACCCGGAGAAGAATGCGGAAGAGGCGCCCCAGCTGGGGCGCAACCTCCGACATCGTTTCTTCTCTGAGATAATTTGCCAATTTTCTATGAGAAACGCCTGTCGAAAATCACGTCAAAAATAAAATTTTCGGATCAAAAATTTATGAGTTTAGAAGAATCCTTTCGGGTTAAAATATTTTTTGTGAAACACAAAAAATCATGTTAGCGCCTTCTTGTGAATCGCCTTGCCTTTTTCCGCGAGTCCATTCCACCAATCTCTCAAGGGACCCGACTCGGCAATACGGCATATTTTCTGTTTATATGAACTTCCTGACCTAATTCCGGAAAGTTTCCTGGAAAGATTATGCTGTGATGAGTCCTTGAACTTTATCGCGCTGAAAGCTTCTTTTGTTTTCATGTCAGACAACCTCCTTTGGGCTATATATGGCAATTATGCCATAGCCTTCCCTGATATTTACGGCATTGAAACCCTTTATCTTATCATAGTGTACAATATGCTTGAAATTCCAGCTTACAATCATGTCGGCATTATGCACTGAGGCTATGGCAACATGCAAGGCGTCATTTTCCGATGCGTGTCCAAGAACCTTATCCTTTATATATTTATTCCTGAGATTTAAAGCGTCTTCACTTATATCAATCCTTTCAACATCATCTTCGGGAAGGGATTTGAACAAGTCGAGAACTCTTTCCGGAGCATTATCGAGTTCGGCAACGAGAAGGTCTGAAACAAGAAGGATTATCTTTCCTTTTCTCACCAAGTCGAACAATGCAATGCTGTCCTCGGAGAATTCTCTGTCGAAGCAGCCACCGACAACGGATGTGTCAACATATATTCGAAGTTTTTTCATTTTATTGCATTATCCCTTGCGTTGAAACGTCTGTCGAAAATCACGTCAAAAATAAAATTTTACTTCGTCAAAATTTTATAAGCTCAAACCGAGAGTCAAAAAGTAGCATAGCAGAATTCAATTACAAGATAAAACGGCACTTGTCCGCGCCGGGATTTTTCGGAACGCCACCATCATGGTGGGATATTGCGGAACATTGAAACGAGACGTGCCGGCAAGATGCCGGCGTTCCTTAAATTCTGCCACCGACGATCTGTACTCTGTCGCCTGTCTTAGCCTCGCTATCCGTTACTTCCTCCTTCTTTTCCATCCCGCACTCTGACACTTTGATACTTTGTCTCTCCATTTCTTTGAAACTCTGACACTTTAATACTATTCTTATTGGGGATAATTCCAAAATTACACTGGAAACACAGGCAAGATGCCTGTGCTACATTCAACCGGAGGTTTCACATGTGCGGAATAGTGGCTTATACTGGGGAAAGGAATGTCATTGACACTCTCATTGACGGGCTTAAGCGCCTTGAATACAGGGGTTATGATTCGGCCGGGATCGCCGTGCTCGACAAGAATATCATCACCACGGTGAAGTCTGTGGGAAAAGTCCAGAATCTCGTTGATAAAATCACACCGGCCATGAAAAAAGAGCTTTCAAAAGGGAAGACCGGCATCGCCCATACACGCTGGGCGACGCACGGTGTCCCCTCGGAACGGAATGCGCATCCGCACCTTGACGAGAAAAGCCGTTTCGCGGTGGTGCACAATGGAATAATTGAAAACTACGCCTCAATAAAAGAGCACCTTGTCAGTAAAGGCCATAAATTCATCTCCGAAACAGATACTGAAGTGATTCCCCATCTGATAGACGACTGTTACGAGGGGGATCTTCTCCGGGCTGTCGCAGCAGCTCTCAAGAAAATAGAGGGAACATTCGGAATCGCCGTCATATCATCGGAACATCCGAACCAGATAGTCACCGCCAGAAAAGGAAGCCCCATTGTAATAGGAATCGGCGAAAACGAAACAGTCATCGCAAGCGACATTTCCGCTGTCATCTCGTACACCGACAAAGTCATTTTCCTCAACGACAACGACATAGCTCTTGTTGAAAAGGATAAAATAGACCTGCGGAACGTTGACAATGTTCCGGTGTCCAGGGAAATAGCGCATATAGACTGGGATCCCGGGTCGGCCGAAAAAGGCGGGTTTGAACATTTCATGCTGAAGGAGATATTTGAACAGCCTGACGCCCTCGCCAATTCCATCAGGGGAAGGCTGGATGAATCTCTGGGGACTGGAATTCTCAGCGGTCTCAATCTTTCGCCCCACGATCTTGTTTCAGTCAACCGCATAATAATTGCAGCATGCGGGACAAGCCTTCACGCCGGAATGGTCGGCGAATATTTTTTTGAAGATCTGGCCGATATTCCGACCGAAGTAGAACAGGCGGCGGAATTCCGCTACAGGAACCCGATAATCAACCCCGGAACTTTCATTCTTGCGATTAGCCAGTCCGGAGAAACGGCGGACACGCTTGCCGCAGTGCGGGAGGCAAAATATAAAGGCGCGACAGTCGCCGGCATCTGCAATGTCGTAGGATCCACTATTCCAAGGGAAACCGGACGGGGTGTTTATCTCCATGCAGGTCCGGAAATCGGCGTTGCGTCAACGAAGGCCTTCACATGCCAGGTCGCCATACTTCTCATGATGGCGCTCAAATTCGGACGCTCGCGCCGTCTTTCAAGGCAGACGGGCATTGAACTTGTCGCGGATATAAGGCGCATCCCCGATCTTGTGAGGAAAGTCATAGCCACTGCAGAAAATATTGAGAAGGTCGCAAAAAAGTATGCACAGGCCAAAGATTTTTTCTTCATAGGGAGAGGATACCTCTATCCCGTGGCCATAGAAGGCGCCTTGAAACTCAAGGAGATAAGCTATGTCCATGCCGAAGGTTACCATGCCGCAGAGCTTAAACACG
The DNA here is from genome assembly GCA_041666985.1 of Victivallales bacterium. GTDB lineage: Bacteria > Verrucomicrobiota > Lentisphaeria > Victivallales > GWF2-50-93 > GWF2-50-93. The sequence continues at coordinate 338 of JBAYFV010000362.1, read as the reverse complement.
GCCCGATAGCCCTTCTCGATGAAAACGTCCCGGTGCTCGCGATGGCGAACAATGTTCCCGGAAAGGACAAGATTATCGGCAACATGCAGGAATGCAAGGCCAGGAAATCCCCTGTAATAGCAGTTGCGACAGAAGGCGACGAAGAAATCCGCAAACACGCAGACGATATAATATGGGTGCCTGAATGCTCCCAGTACACCGTCCCGATTCCATCCGTTGTCGCACTCCAGCTTCTTTCATATTACATCGCAAAAGAACGCGGATGCGCGATTGACCAGCCAAGGAATCTGGCGAAAAGCGTGACCGTGGAATAATGCCAAGGGGAAGTTCTAGAGTTC
>JBAYFV010000361.1:0-3351 GCA_041666985.1 Victivallales bacterium | reverse complement strand
TTGATGACATAACGATTGCAGGCACGCCCCTGGAAAACGGCAATTTCGAAGAAGACAATTCAAACTGGCGGCTGAAAGTGAAACCCGAGTACAGGGCGGAAATAGTCGAAGGCGCCGGACATGACTCAGGCAAAGCTGCAAAGATATCCTATGAATGTCCCGCTGATTATTCCAAACCGATCATGCTCAGGGCCGGACAGGATGTCAAAGTGTCCTACTGGTATAAAATAGCGCCATGAAATCGGCGCCGCTGAACGCAAAGGGCATAAGACATTAAAGAATATCATTAACCGGAGGAGAGGGAATTTGTTAAAAAATCTTGCAATAATCGGCGCCGTTTTCTACGCATTTGGCATGTGTGCAGGCAATGGTGATGCGAAAGGCAATGAAACACCCATTGCCGGAGAGGTGTTTCCCGTTGATTATCAGAAAGGGATGTATCATATAAACGAGAATTTTCCCGCCGCTTTGATTTTTAAATTCAAAGGCAATCCGGCGCAACTGAAAAACCCGAGGATTATCCTGGACATGCCCGACGGCTACTCCTGCCTTGGCGCCTATCCCAACTTTCCGAATTTTTCTCCAACATGGAAGGCGGAAAAAATGACGGCGGAACCGTTAAAAAGAACTGAAACCCCCTACACAAGATACGTCATCCGCCTGAATGACTACCTGATACAGCAGTTGAATCCGAACGCGGTATCGGGCAGCAACTATGAAAGAGTCTATATTCGAACATCTTCAAAAGCCGCCGGAGAAGGGAAGAAAGAGGCGTTCTGGAAGCTGGCAACGGACAGTTGGGAGGGGCCGGAGAAAAAATTTGAACTGGTACTTCTGCCTGAATTGATTCTGGCAACCCCGAAAGTGAACAAGTTCGGGGTCATGCTCTCCTCCTTGAAAAGCTTAACCGTTCCCGACAACGGGATCCGGGACGCATATCTGGGTTACTGGAAGTCAATTACAGACAAGCCCTATACGATATTGGGCAACTGGCCGTATTTGAATGCGGATCAGGTGAAAATCGTCATGGACAATTTCCAGGTGATGAGGATGCTGGGATCAAATCTCGGAGGAACGCCGTTGCTTAACAACAAGGATTGGTATGAAAAAAAGGGGCTGCCCCCTCCCCTGATGATACTGAAATCCGGAAAACAGGCCAATGACGGTGCTTTTACGATGCAGTTATGTCCGGGTTTTCTGGCTAAAGACACCCCGTACTGGAATGATTTTGTCGCCCCGGAGATAAAACGGACCGCCGCAATGTTCAAGACGCCAAATCCGGCGGACACCTATAAATCCGGGATAATCTACGACATAGAGCCGGGCGTAATTGATTTCTGTTACTGCGACAATTGCAGGGACGATTTCAAAACATTCGCAAAACTGGACAGGGTTCCGTCCGCGGCGGAAATAGAAAAGCAATATTCCACGGAGTGGTTGAATTTCCGTATCCGGCAAAGCGCCGACATCGTCAGCCAGTTCTGCAAATGCGTCAAGAAGAACTTTACGGTTCCCGCGGTAATATGTTCCGACCCGTTGCACGTCGCCGGCATACAGCAATGGTGCGGCGTTGATGTCAGCCTGTCGGACAAGGACGCAGATTTATTTATGAATATGCCGTATTATTGCGGATTGGATTTCTTCAAAGATGTCGCATTAAATGTGAAAACGTTGAAGACACGGAATTTTCCGCTGATTGATCCCTCCGAAGAGGATGAAATGTTTTTTCTCCGCTACACTCCGGAAAAAGTGAAACAGAACATAGTCGCCAGCGCCGCACTGGGCTGCGTCGGTTTCGGCTTCTGGCCAGGCGATGTCCTGGACGGCAGATACCTTGCGCAAATCAAGTCGGCATTCTCAATTGTCGCCCGAGCGGAAAACTATTACTTCGCCCGGAGGAATGACGGCATTGCAAACATCAAAGATGAGAAGTTCTTTGAAAAAAACATAAAGGACGAGGAAAGGAATATCACCGTTGCCCTGCCTGTTTTCAATGAAACCCTGCAATGGCTGGCACATCAGGACGGGGATGATTTTCTTGTTACGCTGTTCAATTACAACAATGACTATGATGCAATCGTTACGATTGGCATCCCCGGCCTCGCCGATGCAGATTACACGGCCAGGGAACTGGACACCGACCGCCTGTTGTGCAAAGACGGCAACAAGCCGATCGGCAATGAAGAAATCAAACAGGGCTTCCTGGTGGAAATCCCGAGGGACAGTGTGAAGATAATTGAAATAGCCAGAGGCGGCATGAAGTGTCAAGGCGGGAATATTCTTCAAAAAGAAGTTCGTAAAACTCTGGCGGGCCTGAAGAAAAAATTCCAGGAAAACTATGGTTTCAAAGAGATTAAACAGGATAATGCGGAAATCACCTGGGGTGTCAAGGACGCGAAAACCCTGCTGCTCAAACTGATTTCCGACAAACGCAAAATGTATGTGGACATCGAAAACGGAGCCGTCATAATTTCCTGGGGCGAAAAGAATAAAAACAACAGCGACCTGCTCTTCTACAAACAGCGGGGATACTTGGGGAATTTGATTCTGAGCAACGACAAGTCCGGCAAAGGCTGTTATCTCTTTACTGTTGACAAACTGTCCATCTCCGAAGACGGCAGTCCGTCTGTTAAATTCCTCTATGCCGTTCCCGCGGAACTCAACGCCAGCGCCAATGCCGATACCGGACTTATGGAAGGTTTGAAAATTGAAAAACAGATTTCCCTGGAAAACAAAGGGGAGACTGTAAGGACAAAATTCACATTCACCAATAACAACTCGCTCAAAAGAGATATCGTGCTGGGCTTCCGCATTAAGAACTACCCTAAGGCGGGCGGAACGCTGGTCAATGAAGATTTGTCGGGGATAACCCAGATATCATTTGACTCCGGCGAAGGCCGGAAAACACTTAAAGACGGCGCCGTAGACAGTGATAATTACATATTGGCCGAAGGCTGTGCCCCGGCAAATTTTTTCAAGATGAAACCCAAGCCGTTCAAATGGGTTGTATCCCCGGTTGAAGTTCTCGCCGGAATCGGAAAATTCAACGAGCGGATGATTTTCACTCCGGACAGGGAGAACACAGCCGGACTTTATGTCTGGTGGTCAAAATACTCCGGATACACGGTTGAGTTTCTCTCCAAGGAGATATTGCTCAAATACGGGGAAAGCATTTCATCCGAATATTCCGTAACAGCGCAATGACAGGCACTGCCATTTGCCTCAATTAGGAGTCGTAAAGAAATAAATTTGACATTTGGCGGAAAATACAGGTGTTTGGATTCGAGGCGCGAGCCCCGCGCGTATGGTACATACGTAAGGGGTGAAGCAACGAAGAAGACAAATACATGG
>JBAYFV010000360.1:0-3364 GCA_041666985.1 Victivallales bacterium | reverse complement strand
CCCGGGCTTGTTTCGGATTTCGCGCTTCGAATTTCGGATTTTATATACGCTTAAGACATAGAACTGTGAAATAAAGACACTAAAACAGGGATTTGACTTCCAATGCCAACGTTAAACGTTCAGAAAGGCTATGATACAAGTTCGGTAATAAAAATCAAGAGGGGCGAATTCATCATAGGCCGCGATCCCTCCTGCGATCTCTCTTTGGATTCCGGGGACGTGTCCAGAAGACACTCGCGGATAATTGTCGGAGACAACCGTGTTTCAATTGAAGACCTGGGCAGCTCAAACGGGACTTTCGTAAATTCGTCGCCCATTGAAGGCATACATGAACTGAAACATATGGATGTCGTCCAAATCGGGGGGAATGTCATCGTTTTCAACAACACCGACTCCTCCACCGGATCCAACATGATTGAGTTTCCACGGAAAAGCGGGATGAGGACTTCGGAATATTACACTCCCGATTTCATGTCTCTGATGACAAAAAGGCTTGAGACCAACATCAAAAGGGTTTTCAAAGGCAAAGATGAAGTCATAAGGAATGTGATCATATGCCTTTTCGCCGACGGGCATCTTCTTATTGAAGACATTCCCGGAGTCGGCAAAAGCATAATTGCGCAGGCTCTGGCAAAGTCAATCCAGGGAACATACAAGCGGATACAGTTCACTCCGGACATGCTTCCTTCGGACATCACGGGAATAAATATCTACGATGCCAACAAAGGGGAGTTCAGTTTCCTTCCGGGCCCAGTTTTCGGAAACATAATTCTTGCAGACGAAATCAACAGGACGACGCCTAGAACCCAGTCAAGCATGCTGGAATGCATGTCTGACTCGACAATAACCATTGACGGCAAGCCCCATGTTCTCCCAAAACCGTTTTTCGTCATTGCAACCCAGAATCCGTCCGATTACCATGGCACTTATCCCCTTCCCGAGCCGCAACTGGACCGTTTTCTGATGAGAATATCCATAGGTTATCCTGAAAAAGGGGCTGAAAAGGAAATCCTGACCTCCCAGATGAAACAGCACCCCCTGAATGAAATTTCATATGTAGTCAAAGCGACTGAAATACTGCAGTGCCATTCCCTTGTCAGGCAGGTTCATGTCTCCGAACCCATAAAGGAATACATTCTCGATATCGCCGATTCCACCAGAAAGCATCCTTCTCTGGCGACTGGGTGCAGTCCACGGGCGTCTCTCGCACTTATGAGGGCGGGTCAGAGCATTGCCGCATATTACGGAAGACGGTATGTGATTCCCCGTGACATAAGGGAGCTTGTACCGGTGGTTCTAGGTCACAGGATCTCAATGAAGCTGCGTTCGCAGGGGGAATTTAAAAACACGTTTGACGTCCTGAAGGATATTCTCGAAAAAATACCTGTTCCGGAAGAGGAAAAGAAACTGTAGTCAGTCGGCAAAAGAGGTTCAGAAGTTCGAAAATGCGGAGATTCGCAAGTTTTAATTTGATTATGAATTACCGTTGGACGTTGGGTGTTCAATTTAACATATGACTGAGAAATAAGGATACGGGGATTTGCCATGCTTCCATTTGCCCCCACTACGAGGGGGAAGATAATGATCTTCCTCTGCATAGCTTCACTCGGGGTTTCGCTTGCAAATATCAATCTGGCGGCCGGCATAACCGCCGCAGGGTTTTCAGCGGTGCTTGCGGCGAGTTTCATCATGTCCCTTCTTTCAATAAGGAAAATAGATGTCTGGCGCGGCCCGGGTTCCGACTGCTGTTCCGGTGAAAAAATAACACTCCCCGTATTTTTAAGGAACAGAAGCAGATTGACAAGGCAGTCGTTTGTCGTACGTGAGAAACTTCTTTTCACCGGAAACACCTACGGGAATATTTCTGTAGAGGCGTTGAAATCCGGCGAAACAAGGTTGATCAACCGTGAATTCAATGCCGTCAGGAGGGGTTCCTACAGGCTCGAAAAAATATACGTAGTCGGGGGGGATCCGGCAGGATTGTTCAGGCGGGTCAGGACATTCAGGATTCCGGAGGAGATAACCGTATATCCCGAAATGGAGAATGTCTCATGGATGCCTTTGTTCATAAAAAATAAAATCCAGGCTTCGACAACCGGGAGGCCCATAGGCATTTCCGGGCTTGGAGAGGAATTTTTCGGCGTAAGGGAATACCGCCGCTCCGACAGCATGAGATTCATAAACTGGAAGAGCACCGCCAGACAGGGAAAGCTCATGGTTCGCGAATTTGAGGCTCATTCATCGCTGACCCTGGTCATTCTTCTTGACGGCGAGAAAAAGAAGGCGGGATTCTTCAACCCTCTGAAAAACAATTATGAATATCTCGTAAGGACTGCGACATCCATCTGCAACTATGCATGCGGAATGTACTGCCGTATCATTTTCATCTCCCCCGACGGGAAAACCGGGGAAACTGCAATCCTGGACGGAACCGGAGCCGGGCTGAAAAAAGAAATCATGTCACTGCTGTCAACCATCGAACCTTCCGGAACGAGTCTTGACAATCTTATGGATACTGCGGAAAACACGGTTCCCCCGAACTCGATTCTTTACTGCCTGACCCTTTCGGAAAATTCAAAACTTTCCAGCCACTTCGATTTCATGCTCTCAAGGGGCATTGATATAAGGTGGCTTTGCGCGCCTTCGGCCAATTTCATCGAACTGTCCCCGTGCAAATCGGAAAAATCTGACATTTTTTCCGGATATGCGGCGGTGAACCCAATGGTTTTAAACTATAATTCCAACATTGCGCAGGTTCTGACCTATGGTTGAAAATCCACAGACCGGAAAACCTTTTCCACCAGGAACGGTTGCTGTTCACCTCCTGAGCTCCCTTTTCTTTGCACTTGCATCTGTTTCGTCAATCTGGCAATACGGGAATCCGATGCTCTCCCACTTGCTGATTGTTTCCGCCTCAGTATCGGCTTTGTCCATATTCATAGGCACGGGAATAGTCAGCATTCCCGCAAGGAAAATAATTCAGGTCATGATCCTCTGCATTGCGTTGACATGGGCCGTCTACAGGGCCGCGTCCCACATAACTGTCGAGATATTTCTGATCGAGTTCCTGTGCATCTCCGGATTAAGTTTCGGCCTGACACTGAACATGAAAGACTACGGGATACAGTGCCTTATCTCTACAATACTCCTGACCTGCGGCTCAGTCTTCCCGAGAAGTGTTTTCATATATGCCCTCCCCTTCGCGTTTTTAACCGGACTCGCCTTCGTCTATTCCTCCCGCCTAATCTCCCTGTCCGGAGACCATTCCATAAAATTTTCACTGACCCCCATTTGGAAAAACCGGAATTATTTCCTGCTCCATTTTTCCCTTACGGTCATGCTGTGGTTTTATTTCTGCACCTTT
>JBAYFV010000359.1:0-3387 GCA_041666985.1 Victivallales bacterium | reverse complement strand
GCACGAGCGCGGGTTTTCTTACCCGCGGAAATCTAACTCAAATGGCGGACTGGAAAGTCCGCCCTCCGTTAGTTTTGAATCGGCTCAAGGTAATTTTGAAATTACCTCAATGAAAAAATGGGACTGGATGTAGAATCAGTAAATATTTTGAAAACCTCATGCGTCCAGGCGAACCGTTCAGGATGAATCTGGGAAGACGCAAAGCACCTGCGGTAAAGGGCAACGCCGAAGTTGTCCAGCTATGGATGCCTCTAAATCCTTTGCCATATAGACTCTGTCTGGGGTTTGACAACCCGGAGGATCTAGGCTGGCTCATTCCTAAGAAAAGACAATCCATGTCAAAACAGGATTTGGATGTATCAAAAATGAAAACGATATGCGGTTGAAGCAGATTCTAAACTATAAGGGATTAAAAGAAGAAACATATAAATAGGACAAATAAACATGATTGTCACCAAAGAGCCGGAACAGCCTAAAAACTGGCTGTTTGTGGATGAGCTTAAAGCCACGAGACATGAAAAGTTAAGATGGGGGCGGATCAGAAAGAAAAAGAATGAGGTTGACCTCGGGAAAGGCGTGACGTTGGATTTCCGTTTCCCCGACGAAGGGAAAGTCCTTGACACGGCGAGGGCCGATTTCCATTCCTTCCTGAAAGCCGCCGGAATCCCCGGGAACGGGTCGTTCAGGATCACCGTTGAAAAGAAGGATCTGGGGAAGCCGTTTGAGAGCTACCGCATGGAGACGGAAGCAGGCGCATGCACAGTCTCCGCGTCCGACACGGAGGGCATTCGCAGGGCGCTGTATTTCCTCCAGGACGAGATAAAACGTTGTGACGGGCCGTTCCTCCCGATTGGCGAAACGGCGCGCGGGCCGATGATAAAAACAAGGGTTTCACGCTGTTTTTTCGGCCCCATAAAGAGACCCCCGGTTAACCGAGACGAGCTGGCGGATGATGTTGACTATTATCCGGAGGAATATTTAAACCGGCTGGCAAGCGAGGGGGTCAACGGACTGTGGCTCACGGTGGGTTTCCGCGACCTCTGCCCCTCGGAGCTGTTTCCGGGGTACGGCAAAGACAGTGCAAAACGGCTGGAAAAACTCAGGAGAACCGCCCTCAAATGCGCCCGATACGGAATAAAAATATATGTCTTCTGCATTGAGCCTCAGGGGTTCGGACAAAACCCGGAGTATCTCAACGCAATGTCGTATTTAGAGGCAAATCCGGAGTTCAGGGGGCATGACTTAAAAGAGTGGGAGATCGTGTTTTTCTGTCCGTCCACCGACAAGGCGAAAAAATATCTTGAAGACTCGGCTTATCACATATTCTCCAATGTCCCGGAACTCGGAGGACTGATAGACATCAACCTCGGTGAGAGGCCCACGCACTGCTACTCCGCCACCGGCAACTTTTTCGACTGCAACTGTCCCCGCTGCTCAAAACGGCAGCCATGGGAGGTTTTCGCGGACGTCACGTCATCTCTCTCAAGAGGCATGCGCATGGCGAATCCGCAGGCCGAAATGATCTCGTGGCTTTACACACCCTACATGTTTGAACACAACGGGAAAAACGTCGAGGATCATTTTCAGGTGATGAGGGAAATCGCCGCACATGTTCCGGAAAACGTGACTTTGCAGGTCAATTTCGAGTCCAACGGCAAAGTCATGCAGCTCGGACGAGAAAGGACAGCCCTCGACTACTGGCTGGCGTGGCCCGGCCCCAGCGGGATTTTCAAGGACTGCGCCCGCGCCGCAGTGAAATCCGGCGCCCGGATGTCCGCTAAAATCCAAGTCGGATGCTCACATGAAGTCGCCACCGTCCCTTTTATCCCCGTCCCCGGCAACCTCCACAAAAAATACAGCGCCATGCGGGATCTCGGGGTCAGCTCCGTGATGCAGTGCTGGTATTTCGGGAACTATCCGGGACTTATGAACAAGGCCGCCGGTGAACTCTCGTTCTTCCCCTTCCCTGACGACGGGGACGACTTCCTGCTTTCACTTGCCAAAATTGACTGGGGCAAAAACGCCGCGAAAGTCAGCCGGGCCTGGAAACTTTTCCAGAAAAGCTATTCGGAATTTCCGGTGAACCTGCCGTTCACCTGGTATGGCCCGCTGCACAACTCGGTTGTGTGGCCTCTTCATCTCATGCCTGTTGACCAGCCAATATCGCCCAGCTGGAAATTCACTTTCCCCATGGTCAGCGGGGACAGGATAGGTGAGTGCATTTGTTTCGGTCACACTCTTGGCGAGGTTCTGACACTCCTGCGCCGGATGGACAAATCCTGGACCGCCGGTGTGAAAATCATGGAGTCAGTCGAGGACGATTATCAAGACATTCCCCAAAGACGCCGGGACATCAGCCTGGACAAGGCCCTGGGCCTCCAGATAAACAGCGCCCTCAATGTCTTCACATTTTATGATCTCAGGGAAAGACTCCCCTTCATGAAAAAGACCGCCCAGATTAAATCACTTGGGAAAATGCGGGATATTGCGGAGCGCGAAATTGAAAACAGCCTTAAACTTAAAGATCTCTGCGAAAACGACCCGCGTCTCGGATTCCACTCCGAGGCCGAGGGCTATAAATACTTCGCCGAAAAACTGGAGTGGCGCGCCGACCTTCTCGGAGACCTTGTAAAGACCGATTTTCCAGAAGTCCAAAAAATGATTGAGGCCGGGGAAGCGCTGTTCCCCGATTACACCGGAGTGAACCCGGAGGGCAAAATCTGCATCTGCCGCAAGGACAAAGAAGAAGCGGAAGCCAGTAAAATTTCGGATGGATCCTTCTTCAAGGCCTGGCGCGATGATGAAAATGTGTTCTTCTCCCTGAGACTGGACGGTGGTGAGGCGGATTTCACACAGGCGGAGCTTGACATTGAGCCGCGCAGACTCTGGCCAACCCATAATTACCAGACTGACTCAAAGGGCGAGACTCGGTATTTTCCAAAGGGCGGGGTTGATATTGACAAACGCTGGACAGCGAAAATATCAGCCGACGCTGACGGGAAAACAGTTGACTTCACCGTTCCCTTGGCCTGCTTCCGGGAAAACCCGGAGAACCCCAGACCGTTTAGGTTCAATCTGACAATTAAAAAGACGGACGGACGAGAAATCTCATGGGTGGAAAAACACCCGTTTGAACCGCGGCTGACTTTCGGGACAGACAACCCCGCCGACCTCGGCTGGATGCTGCTGAATTAGGCGGCCAAGGAGCCACAACTTTTAATACCAAAATAAATTCCAAACTTCAAACTCCAAGTACCAAACAAAAAAATTCCAAATTTCAAACAGATTCATAAAACAAAGAAAAGAACAGCCCTTGCGGGCTTAACTACCAACAAAAACGAATCTTAATTTGTTCGTAGTCAATGCCGCAAGGCATGTTCTTATATT
>JBAYFV010000358.1:0-3401 GCA_041666985.1 Victivallales bacterium | reverse complement strand
TAACAAGTTATTATGTCATTTCTGTATATCTCCGTAGGATGCCAGCGGTTTCTGCGAAAAACAAGAGATATGTGTGGGAAAAAGCTTGAAAAGGCAGTTCTGCAGTTGTATAACATTACAAAAGTAATGATAGACAGACGCCTGGTTAACTCCAAAAGGATCTGGACAATGGGTTCGTTTCCACAAATTAATCCAAGGTATGACGGGGTGCTCGAATCGAGTAATGTACCCTTGAAAAACCGTGCTGATTACAAGAAATGGGTGAGGTTTTATCTTCATTTCTGCGGGAAGTATCGGCATAATCCGGCTGATACCGGGAGCATTCCGCTTTTCATTGAAAAACTTTCATTGAAGAATCAAACGACGGAGCAGCAGGCATGTGCCAGACGGGCGGTAGGGATTTACAAGGAATTGTTGTCAGACGCCGGAAAACTGCATGAGCAAAAGATTGAATCCCAGAAACGGCTCGGTCAGGCCTCGCCCTCCACTGTCGGACAGAAGGGGATAATGCCGCCTTCCATATTGAGGGAGTCTCCGGGGGTATTTGGGAAGACTGAATTGCCCCCTGAAAATTCCTCTGGTACGTCGTCAGCTCTCTCCTGCACGAATGCTGCGGCGGACAGGCCGCAGACGGCAAATCCTTCTTTCAAAGTGCTCGGCGTAAACCGAGCTTTTGGACTAAAAAGCGGTGCTGACACACCGCGCAAAGATGCTGCGCATCAAATTTATCCTGACGATTCGAATGAGAAGGCGAATGCGGGCTGGCGGGATGTCGAGACGAACTTGAAGAATGAAATCATGTTGAGGCATTACTCGCCCAAGACACTTGAAGCGTATCGGATGTGGATTAGGAAATTCAGGTGGTTCCTATACAATAAGAATCCATCTGCCCTGGCGAGTTCGGATGTCAAGGCTTTTCTTACCGACATGGCGGTGGAAAAGGGTTTTTCGGCATCGGCGCAGAACCAGGCTTTCAATGCGCTTCTGTTTTTATTCAGGCACGTTGTCAAGAAGGAATTCGGAGATCTCGCTGACACACCAAGGGCAAAACGGAGCAAATATGTTCCGACAGTGCTGTCGAAGAAGGAGGTCGAGTCGCTTTTTGAGAATATGAGGGAACCGTATAAGCTGGTGGCGATGGTTATGTATGGGTGCGGGCTCAGACTCTCCGAGGCCTCGAATTTGCGGATACAGAATTTTAATTTTGATACTGGAATTCTTTCAGTCCAGTTCGGAAAGGGAGGCAAGTCGCGGATGATTCCGTTGCCTAAGAAGATTTTTCCGGAAATCATGAAGCAGTTCGAGTTTGTGAAGAAACTTCACCAGGAAGACCTGGGAAATGGTTATCACGGAGTTTTTATGCCAGGGCTGTTCGATAAGAAAGCGAAATTCGCGGCGAAAGAGCTTGTCTGGCAGTGGTTTTTTCCTGCACATAACCTGACCTATGTCGATGCGGAAAAGGGCATGCGGCGTTATCATTTGCATGAAACGAAGATACAGTTGGCGGTGAAGGAAGCCTCGAGGAGGGCAAGTATTCCAAAACGTGTATCTCCGCACACCTTGCGTCACACGTTCGCGACGCACCTGTTGCAGGCGAACTTCGACATCCGGCAGATCCAGCAGATGCTCGGGCACAGCGACATCCGCACGACGATGATTTACACGCATACGATTGTAAGCGACACCAAACCTTTGAAAAGTCCGTTGGATTTGTAAATGCCGCCTTTCAGGAGGTCAAATCAATAAGCGCAGTTCGCAATTTCGCTCCGCAGTTGAAATCGCACGGGAATTGAAATCCCGCGGTTTTGTCGCGTATTTCGCAGGCGGAGCAGTCCGGGACATGCTTCTCGGGAGGACATCCGAGGACATTGACATTGTCACTTCCGCAAAACCCGACGAGGTTGTCAATATCTTTCCCCGCAGCTACGAAATAGGCGCCGCATTTGGAATCATCAATGTTGTCTTTGACGGCATTCCTTTCGAGGTTGCGACTTTCCGTGAGGAGCGGGGATATCTTGACGGTCGCCGCCCCACTGAAGTTGAATTTACGGATAATCCGGAGACGGATGCATTGCGCAGGGATTTCACGATCAACGGCATGTTCTACGATCCGGCCGACGGGAAAATTTATGATTTTGTCGGCGGTCGCGACGATCTTTCAAAAGGAATTATAAGGACTATCGGGAAAGCGGAAGACCGTTTCTCCGAAGATTATCTCCGCATTCTCCGGGCCGTCCGCTTCTGTGTGAGATTCGGATACGAACTTTCGGAAGACATCGGGCCGGCGGTTTCGAAGCTTGTCGGCAACCTGAATGTTCTTTCTGCGGAACGCATCAGGGACGAACTCAACAAAATGTTTACGGGTCCCGAACCGGATCGTGCATTGAAAATGATGCTTGAGATGGGGATACTTAAGGAAATCTTCCCTGAAATAGTGGCGATGAAAGGAGTCACCCAGCATCCTGAATATCATCCGGAGGGCGATGTTTTTGAGCACACCGTCCTGATGCTTTCACACATGGCCTTTCCGGATGCTGAACTTGCATGGGCGATACTCCTCCACGATGTGGGTAAACCCCTGACAAAGTCAATGGGCGATGACGGGGTTGAGCACTTCTACACACATGAGAGGAAAAGTGCGGAACTCGCGGAGAATGTCTTGAAAAGATTCCGTTTCCCGACGAGAAGCATCGCCAGTATCGTGCATGCTGTCCGTCAGCACATGCGTTACGCACATGTCCAGGAAATGCGTCCCGCGAAATGGAAGCGGCTTATCGCCGAAGAAACATTTCCCCTCGAACTTGAACTGCACCGGACAGACTGCATTTCCAGCCACAGGATCATGAGCTCCTTCACTTTTCTCCTCGACCGGATGAACGAACTGGCGAACGAAATAAAACTTCCCCCCCCTCTTGTCACCGGAAAAGACCTGATTGCCCTTGGAATGAAGCCGGGTCCGGAGTTCGGCGAGATTCTTGAAAGCATGGCGGATCTTCAGCTGGAAGGGAAGATTGGCACCAGGGAAGAGGCGCTGGAGCAGATTTTTATCCTGCGGCAGGGAAAAAATACCAAGATATGATCCACCGTGGCGTTCAAGGTCCGGAATACAAAGGGAAACTGATTTTGCAGCACTATTAAGAAATAAAATTTTCCAGGATGGGAAATTTTTCATTGGACAGAATTCTTATGGGACTGACATTGGCTCTAAATCCTCACGGACACTTATATGAGGTAATTTCAAAATTGCCGAATCCAAGGTAGGGATGGCTCTCCGAGCCGTCCGTTTTGAGGCGGCGCGTTACGGAGAACGCGCCCTGCCTTCGCCAATTTCGTGCTGCGGGGTCACACCTACGAATTGACAACAAGATTCAGAATGCTATGTTATCTGGAAAAGTAAGAAT
>JBAYFV010000357.1:0-3402 GCA_041666985.1 Victivallales bacterium | reverse complement strand
CGCCGAAAAAATTGTCAAGACATGGATGTCAACTCCGTTCAGCAAGGATGAACGCCATGTCCGCAGACTCGAAAAAGTCGAAACTAAAACCTATGACGAAACAGCCGCAGTCCGCGAAGTCGACTCCGAGATTGCAGTCCTTCTAGACAAGGAGCTGGAACGCCAGGACAGCGGCCTGGAACTTATCGCCTCCGAGAACTTCGCGAGCGCCGCAGTCCGCGCCGCACAGGGAACTGTCCTCACAAACAAATATGCGGAAGGATATCCGGGCAAACGCTATTACAACGGATGCGAAGTCGTGGACGAAGTTGAAAGCATCGCAATTAAAAGGGCGTGCGAAGTCTTCGGAGCCGAAGCCGCAAACGTACAGCCGCATTCGGGCAGCCAGGCGAACATGGCAGCCTATTTCGCCCTTGTCAATCCCGGTGACACGGTTCTCGCAATGGATCTCGCGCATGGCGGACATCTCACGCACGGGCATCCGATGAACTTCAGCGGCATGCTCTACAGAATCATTCCCTACGGCGTTGACAGGCAGACGGAAATGCTCAACTACGACGAAATTGCGAAACTCGCAGATGCCAGCAAACCGAAACTCCTTATCGTCGGTGCAAGCGCGTATCCGAGGTTCTTCGACTTCAAGAAACTCCGTGAAATCGCGGATTCCGCAGGCGCAAAAATGATGGTCGACATGGCTCATGTCGCAGGCCTTGTTGCCGCCGGAATCCACCCGAATCCGGTTCCATACGCGGATGTGGTCACAACCACAACACACAAGACGCTCCGAGGTCCGAGATCCGGGCTGATCCTCTGCAAGGAAAAGTATTTGAAGGACATCAACTCAAAACTTTTCCCTGGTCTCCAGGGCGGCCCCATGATGCACACAATCGCGGCAAAGGCCGTCTGCCTCCATGAGGCGATGCAGCCTTCGTTCAAGGAATACCAGAAGCAGATTGTGAAAAATGCCGCACATCTCGCGGCTGAACTCGGCAGACGCGGTTTCAGAATTGTCTCCGGCGGTACGGACAACCATCTCATGCTCGTTGACCTGCGTCCGAAAAAAACCACAGGCAAGGAATTTGCACTGGCTCTGGACAAGGCGGCAATCACCGTCAACAAAAACATGATTCCGTTCGATCCCGAGAAACCTTTCGTGACAAGCGGTGTCCGAATCGGAACACCGGCCGTCACCACACGCGGAATGAAGGAGGCGGAAATGACGAAGATCGCGGCATGGATTGAAAGGACTGTAGATGTGAAGAACGACGAAGCCGCACTGAAACAGATAGCCGCGGAAGTGAAGGAGTTCACAAGGAGCTTCCCGCTGCCGCAGTTCTGACACACAAAAAAGAAAAGAAATATTCACCACGAAACACACTAAAGACACGAAAAATGGCAATTGTTTTAAAAGATGAATCTTATATAAGATAATGGGAGCTTGTTTTGACAGCATAGTCGTAGAGTTAAAAGCCGTGTCGGATTTGACCAAGGAACATCAAGCCCAGCTTTTTAATTACTTGCGTGCTACTAAATTAAGGCTTGGCTTGCTTGTGAATTTTGGACATTATCCCAAATTGGAATATGAAAGAATTGTTATTTAAAATACTTTCATGTATTTTTTTCGCATGTTTATCACAAAATCAATTGTTAAGTTTTTGCTTAGCAAAAAGTTAGCAATTGTAATTTTTTCGTGTGATTCGTGTGATTCGTGTGTTTCGTGGTTTATATTTTCTGTGTGTTCTGTGGTTTAAAATTAAGGAGTATTTATGATAGACATTAAACTGCTCAGGGAGAATCCGGAGTTTGTAAAGAAGAACTGCGAGGTCCGCGGCGCCAAGGTCGATGTTGATGAGATAGTCTCACTCGACAAGGAAATGCGCGAGCTGACCGTCAAGACCGAAAGCCTCAGATCCGACAGGAACAGACTCAGCAAGGAATGCAAGGACAAGCCTGAAGCCAGGGAAACTGTCAAGAAGATCAAAGAGGAGCTCGCCCTTCTCGAACCTAGACTTGTTGAACTGCAGGCCGAGTTGGATTCCAAGATGGCGTGGCTCCCGAACATCATCTCACCGGAAACCCCGGCAGGAAAAGACGACACTGAAAACCGCGAAATCCGCAAAGTCGGGACTGTCGGGGAATTCAAGTTCAAGCCGAAGGATCATCAGGAACTCGGCGACCTGCTCGGCGTGATTGACGCCCAGCGCGGTGCGAAAGTCGCAAAATCCGGCTTTTATTACTGGAGGGGCAAAGGCGCACAGCTCTGCAACGCCATGTTCTTCTGGACCCAGATGGAACTCATCAAGAAAGGGTTCACCTCCTTCGTGACACCGTGCGCCGCAAAGGACAGGACTCTTTTCGGAACAGGTTATCTGCCGTTCTTTGCAGACCAGACTTTCAAAATAGAGAAGGAGGATTTGTCGCTTATCGGGACATCCGAGCAGACACTTGTCGCATTCCACACGGACGAGACACTCAATGGATCCACTCTTCCTTTGAGATACTGTGCATATTCCCCGTGTTTCAGGACAGAGGCTGGAAGCTATGGAAAGGCGACAAAGGGGATATTCCGCGTTCATCAGTTCCACAAGGTCGAACAGATTATTTTCTGCCTGCCGGAAGATTCTGAAAAGTATCATCAGGAATGCCTAGCCAACGAGGAATACCTTCTCCAGAAACTTGGAATACCGTACCGCGTAGTTGATGTATGCCTTGGCGACATGGGTGCGCCAGGTTACAGGAAATATGACACCGAAGCATGGTTTCCTGGATTCGGGGGATACAGGGAAGTCACTTCCAACACCAACCTCACCGATTTCCAGTCACGCCGCCTTAATATCAAATACAAGAAAGATGATGGGACAAGGGGATTCGTCCATACGATCAGCGCGACAGCGGTGACCGACAGGGTTGCAATCGCCATCCTCGAGAACTTCCAGCAGGAAGACGGTTCCGTGATTGTACCCGAAGTACTCAGACCGTTTACCGGATTTGACAGGATTGAGGCGGTTTGAAGAATGAATCGGAGAGCCGGTGAATCGGAGAATCGGAGTGAAAGATTTTAGAGGACAGATACCAGACAACAGTTGACAGAATTGTTGGAGTTCAAACTTTAGTTTGTCCCGGCTCGCTTGAGATTTTGGAAAACACCCAAGCTAGACGTTGCTCGAAAAGGGGGTAGCACAGACATTCCTGTCTGTGACAGAAAATGAAATTTGAACCCACAGACAGGAATGTCTGTGTTACTTTTCAAGACAAATTTCATTTTGAAATTAGCTTTTCGAGCAGGCTCAAGCTAGACGTTGCTCGAAAAGGTTTTCCGGAACAGCTCTTGCGAGCTTGACTACATACGAATTCGACTCAAATTCATTGTTCCTTGTTTGTAGTTAACCCCGCAAGGGGTGT
>JBAYFV010000356.1:0-3439 GCA_041666985.1 Victivallales bacterium | reverse complement strand
TTCGGGCTGGAAAAATTCAGAGCGGTCTCCGCCCGTGCAGTGCGGCCGCTATAGTTGCGGAATCCGCATAGGAAATATCCGAACCGGCGGGCAGTCCGTGCGCCAGGCGTGTCACGGCGACATTTTTCTTTTTAAGCTCTTCCCCGATATATATTGAAGTTGCCTGTCCTTCAACGTCGCTGCTGAAGGCGAGTATGACTTCCTTGACGGCATTCGCGTCAATCCGTCTGATAAGGGACTGGATATTGCTGTCGTTTATACCTTTGCCTTCGAGGGGGGAGAGTTTTCCGCCTACGACATGGTATACGCCTTTGAACAAGCCGCTGTTTTCTATGTTGTAAATCTGGGAAGCGTCCTCGACCACGCAGATCAGCGTTTTTTCGCGCGAATGATTCATGCAGATTCCGCATAACGCCCCGTCCGAGGAGAGATTCCAGCATTCAGGGCACTGTGTGATTTTCTTCTGGAGTTCTGAAACGGCGGAACCCAGCAGTGCAAGCTTTTCAGGAGGCCATTTCAACATTGTGAAAACCATTCTCTCCGCACTTCTCCTGCCGATTCCGGGAAGAGTTTTCAGAAGGTTTGCAAGCTCTTGAAACGCCAATGGATAGTCATGTTTCATAAATACTGTCTAGACCGTAAGTCCCGGAATGTTCAGTCCGCCTGTGATTGCCCCCATTTTCTCCTTCGACCGGGATTTGATTTCATTTATGGCGTTGTTTACGGCCGTCACCACATGTTCCTGGATTATTTCGGCGTCGCCGCTTTTGGCGCATTCATTTTTTATCGTGATTCTTTTGATTGTGAAATCTCCGCATGCGACGGCCTCCACCAGATTTCCGGAGCTGTACCCCTTTGCCTCAAGTTTAGATATCTCCTCTTGGACTTCCGCCATTTTCTTATGCATTTCCTGCGCCTTCTGCATAAGATTCGCCATGTCTCCGAGTTTGCCAAACATATTGTTCACCATCTGTTTTTGATTTTTATCACATGTCTATTTTAAATTTTCCGTTCCGGGAAATTTTCCTTTCACAGGACTTCCGAACTCTAGAACTTCTTTTACCCTCTCACATCAACTATTTTTCCGTCAAACAGATCCGTGACGGTTTTAACATATTGATTCGCCTTCACCTTGTTTTTGACTTCGGCAATGTCCCTGATATTCTGGCGGGGCAGTTCGTGTGGAGACATTACCCCCGCCTTTTTTTCAATTTTCACTGTTGCGTGCTTTATTCCGGTTGTCATGTGAAGGCAGTTGTTGACAGTATGGATATCCCGCTTGATGAATTCAACATGTTCCGACTCGAACTCCTGGTCAAAGAGAACCGTAAGTGTCCCGTTTTCCCATTTGTCGGGAATTCCCTCCTGCATGTAGTTTTTAAGTATCGGTTTGTTTATGTGCTCTACTTCCGTAATCACCTGATGCCAAATGGTGTCAGGCCCCAGTGCAAGTGTCGGCGAAATTGTTTTTTTTATACTGTCGTCATGGTGAACGGGCGGTTTTACGGGAGGAGGGATTGTTTGTTGTCTGACTACCGGAGGAGGCGGCTGGGCGAGGGGGGCTGCCGGTTTCTCAACAGGTTCGGACTCAGTTTTCCGTATGGGGGGCTGCGGCTGCGAAGTTCGCGGAATGTACGGCGCGGCGGCGGGGACCGGAGCCGGAGCCTCCTTTACTGACGAGGAATCAGGGGGGGCGGTCTTTTCACTCAGGAAAGTGTTTTTTTTTTCAGCAGGTTGCGAGAAGCATTGCGTTGACTGTAAAGCCTCCATTTCCCCTGAGTCTAGACTTCCGAGTTTTGCAATCAGCTCCTCGATCTGAACGGAATGCGAATATCGCATGGCTTTCAGAATTATTGTTTCAATGAAGACCTGCTTGTTTATGGCGTCATGGAGAATTCTGCCCGCAGGTGAAAGCATTTCCAGGAGTTTTTCAATTTTTTTCAGGTCAATGTCTTTTCCGAGTTCCCTGAAGCTCGCAACAGACTCCTCGCCGGTTTCCAGTACCGACGACGGATCCGGAAGGATTTTGCACAGTTCGACGCCGCGGAGATAGGACAGCAGATCATCGAACAGCTTTTCAAGATTTTTCCCCTTGCCTGACAGGGCGTGGATTAACGAGACAAGCGCCGCCTTGTCATTGGTGAGGATCGCCGAGACGAGACTTGCCATTTCAGATTCGCCGGTGAGTCCGAAAACCGACAGTACGTTCTCCTCGGATATTTCAGATGAATCGGATGAGAAGAATGAAATCATCTGGTCGAGGAGGGACTGCGCGTCGCGCATTCCGCCGTCTGCGGCCCTGGCTATGGCGTCAATCGCCAGTTTGGATATCTTCACCCTTTCAGATTCTGCGATTTTCGCAAGATTGTCCGAAATAAGCTTGGTTGATATCCTCATTAAATCGAATCTCTGGCAACGCGAGACGATTGTCGGAAGGACTTTGTGCGCCTCGGTTGTCGCGAAAAGGAATTTCACGTGGGCCGGAGGTTCTTCAACAGTTTTCAGGAGTGCGTTCCAGGCCTGGGTTGAAAGCATGTGGACTTCGTCTATTATGTAAACCTTGTACCTGCTGTTTACGGGAGCGTATAAGACTTCCTCGCAGAGATTCCTGGCGTTTTCAACCGAGTTGTTGCTTGCCGCATCAATTTCAATCACATCCAGGCTGCTTCCGTCGCCTATTGAAACGCATGAGGTGCATTTGCAGCAGGGTTCGCCAGAAGCGGGGTTCTTGCAGTTGAGCGCTTTTGCGAAAATCCTGGCAACGGTGGTCTTGCCTATGCCGCGGGGACCGACGAAAAGATAGGCATGTGCGGTTCTTCCCTGGACAAGTTCGTTCTGAAGCGTCCGTATCACATGTTCCTGTCCGATTACTTCGGAGAATTTCTGTGGCCGCCACTTTCTTGCAATTACCTGATATTCAGCCATAAGTTTGTCTGGAGTTTTGAGGTTGGAATCTGTAAATTATGTCGCGGCCGATTCCTACAGGTTGCCTGCGGCGCCTGGCTTCATCGTACGTAGCTGCTTGGTTCCCCATCTGACTCATTAACGCGATTCCAGCGCACAGGGCCCGGCGAAACCGGCCACGACGAAGGCAACTATAACTTCACTTTCAAAAAATACATCAGGCGATAATGAAAAAACAGGATGTTTTTTTGAGTCATCCCGGCGGATGACGGATGGGGGTGTGTATGACCTGCCTGTGGTTGAAACCACAGGCTATGTTGCCTTATCCCTCCGGGATAGGGAGAAAGTTAATGTGAGGCAATTTCAAAATTGACTAATTCAAGGTAGGGATGGCTCTCCGAGCCGTCCGTTCTGAGGCGGCGCGTTACGGAGAACGCGCCCTACCTTCGCCAATTTTGAAATTGGCTCAAACTAATAAAAAAACAATATAAGAACATGCCTTGCGGCATTGACTACGAACAAATTAAGATTCGTT
>JBAYFV010000355.1:0-3452 GCA_041666985.1 Victivallales bacterium | reverse complement strand
GTGCATAGTCTTTCCTTTTTTTGTTAAATTCATTGCGGGGAAGGGAAAACCTTTTAAGGAAAGGTTCTTCCCTTCCCCGCACCCCAACCCTTTCCAAACCTGTTTGCTCTTTCATCTGATTGCAGCTGCAATCAGATGAAAGAGCAAAAATTTTATAAATTTTTTGATTATGTCGGATTTTATTCCGACTAATTTTTGATTTTTAAAACCCTTACATTGCCGGGGGGGACTTCAATGCTGAATGAGTTGTTTTTGTCATCCTTGAGAACAGTTTTCTGCTCCCTCAGCTCGGTGATGGCTGCGGCCTTGATGTTTCTGAGGGACACTTCGACCTTGGCGGTTTTCGTCATGTCGAGGGTTTGCTCCTTGTTGGTGAATTTGGTTACGCCCTTGTTATTGATGAGGTAGAGCAGCCAGCCGTCGGGGAGCTTGTTGAGGCCATACTCGACATCGCCCCTGACCTCCAGAGGCAGAACTTCGCCCACAATATTTTTGAGGAAATATTCGACGAACGGGAATTTCTTGCCATATACCAGTTGGTTTAGGACTTTATCGTCCGCGCCGTTGAAGCTGGTTTTGGGCACCAGGCAGTCAATGGTGGAAATAATCACATTCCCCTTGCCGAAACTGTTTTTGCAGGCCAAAACATTGCCTCCTGCATCCTCCAAAAGCGGAACCGCGCCCTTGAGTTTGACCGCCTCCATTTCGTAGCTTTCGTTTTCGGGCAGGTCTAACATTCTGCCGTCGCACGTGGAGCGGACGGGTAGCTTCACCTTCACGGCGTACATGTCCCTGACGTTGTCCGGAACTTCAGCCCTTTCAACCCCCAGGAACTCCGCAGGAAAAAATTCGTTGACCTGTGTCATGTTGATTATGAGCGTACCGCCGTTTTTGACATACTCCATCAGCCGTTCGGCGAGGGCTTTGCTCTTCTGATATCTGCCCAGCATCACGGCAACCTTGTAATTCTCCAGCACATCAAGAGACACCGGTTTTTTTGGGGTGTTCGGGACGATCACATCGTAAATGTCGCCATAAGGGCTGTTGGCTAGGGCTCCCTCGTCGCCTTTTTTGGTCACGGGCGAATGCGGGATGATTGTGAACATGAAGGCGTCGATCATCCAGTCGGGTCGCTCATAGTTAAATATTCCCCATGATTTCCCTCCATAAACCGGATAGCCTTGCTCAAACGGAATGAGCAACGCGACAGGAGTATAGCTGACACCCCTGTCCGGGTTTTTCCTCGTAAACTCAAACCAGTCCTCCCAGGCCTTCCCATGGGGAGAGGACAGATCCCACATCGGCGCCCCGTCTTTCGCGGTCTCGTGCAAGTACTGCCACCATCCCTCAGGACAGACAAAATTTGAGCCGCTCAAGTATGCCAGGAGCATGTCCCTTGTGAACAGTGACGGGGACATACCACAGCCCGGGCCAAAAATACCTCCACCAAATTTATCCGGCCTTTTTTGATTAGTTTTCAACCGGTAATCGGGATAGTTGTCGCCGCTGAAACTCCCCTTGTCATCGTACCCGTTGTAAAACCCACCTGCAATGTACCACAGCCAATTTCTGCTGTACTGACGAGCCGCGCCACGGGTGAAGGCAAGCCCCGTCTGATGGCGGTAGTGTATACTTCCTTCACCTCCTGCAGTATTTGTGGTTTCCCGCGTCAGTACCCCTGAACTGGACTCGGCGTTAAGGTGATCCAGACAATGTGCCTCAGCCATATAACTTGCCTTGTCGGCGTCATTGAAGAAATATCTCCGGCTGGCATCGCATACTTTCAGGTACAGCGCTGTCAACTCCTCCCTGTTTTGGGGTTTTGGTAACTCCCTCACAATGGTTGCTAAAAATTCCTTGTCGCCTTTCTTCTCCAGGTCGGCCTTGACTGCCGGCCAATGATACCCCACTCCAGGAATCCTGGTCAGAAAGTCATTACACGTTTCGGCATTGACGCTCCCCATAAAATTTGGATGAGCCTTCTTCCATGCATTGTAGGTTTCATTGTCGTGTTCATACCTTTTCAGAACGCCGAGACCTCGGTTGGATTCCGGCATGATGAAAAAAGGCGCGTTGGACCTCTTTTCAATTAGTTCCAGCATGATAGCAGGCGTCATGTCCGATATGGACACCTTGTTGGAACCGGGAACCGTAATGCTTTCGTTCCAACATAATACCCCGCTCTCCTTGAACAGGGGTTTATCCTCCAGCTCCTGCATACCGGAATTGCCGCTGTCAATGAAAAATCCGGATGCCCAACGGTCGCTTTGCAGCATGTGCCAGAAGTTCCTGCCCATGATTTGGCGAGGCTGCCAATCCTTGCCCACGTCATAATCTTTCCGCATCACAAGTCCGGAGGTCTGGACTTCCTTGTCATCCTTTAAACCTTCCGACGAACCTGAGTGTGCCTGGACACAGGACGAAAGAACCGCCACAAGTGACAAACCTGCCATAAATACGTTTTTCATTGCTCCCGCTCTCCTTATTATTAGTTTGAGGTAATTTCAAAATTGCCGAAGGTAGGGCGGTTTCGCCGAAACCGCCGCCTCAAGATGGACGGCTCGGCGAGCCGTCCCTACCTTGGATTCGCCAATTTTGCAATCAGCTCAGTTTCATATGTTTTTGCAATCAGCTCTTCCTTGGGCTGGCTTTGGTCTTCGTTATAAAGAATCTCCGACCCGCCGGTCCGTCCGAAACACCCCGCTGCCTGCGGCGGAGATTATTTATTTTTATTGAACCTTGAAGAAATATTTGGCGTCCATTGTCGGCGGCAGGTCTTCAACGTGACCGTCCACCATCAGGTAATTGCCGACTTTGCCCGGATGACGTCTGGCGCGGTAAAGGGGTGAGACATAAAAAGCCGAAGAATAAACAAGAAAATTTTCATACCCATTTACTGCCGTTTCGGCATCACGCGAATCACCTATGATGATTGTGTGTTCGGGGCGTGTCACCTCTGACAAGCGGGAATTCCAGCCATAATCGTTCGGAAGTGAAGGGTCAATCCCAAATCCTCCTGCAGTCGATATATTCATTTCAGCGGCATAATTCCAGCCGTATCCAAGCCTATTATAGAAGGGTATCATTGTTTTTGACGGACAATTTTGCCAGGCTGGCCTATTTGTAGAATAGATATCTACAGGGTTTGCTCCCATATATGGATTCAACAAGTGAAACCAATAGATCGGCAATGTTGGCACTGTTTGATCTACGGTGGCACCGGGGATCAGCCTTTCCGAGTAGTCGCCGGTATAATTATAGAGCCCGAGTCCAATCTGCTTGAGATTGCCCACGCAGCTTATCGAATTCGCCATGTCCTTTGCATTCTTCAGCGCCGGGAGGAGCATCGCCGCCAGAATCGAGATGATGGTGATCACGACCAGCAACTCAATGAGTGTAAATCCTTTGTACGCAAAGGATTTACAAGCAACAACAGCCTTTCCCTTGCTGAT
>JBAYFV010000354.1:0-3463 GCA_041666985.1 Victivallales bacterium | reverse complement strand
TTAAACTCGTGCAGTCGGCGGAGTTCCGATTGGCAAAACTTGGAAACAGGAACTGGAATTGAAAAAAGATGAAACGGGAATAGATTCATGGATAAAATGAATATTGATGTGAAATACGTTGCCGCGCTTGCCAGGCTGGAACTGGACAAGGTGAAAGAGGAACGTCTCCAGAAGGAAATGGAGACGATTTTGCAGTATGTCGCCTCCCTTGGCGAACTGGATGTCTCCAATATTGAGCCTACCGCCCATGCCGTTCAGATGACAAACATCTACAGGCAGGACGTTTCAGCCTCTCCGTTTCCACGCGAGGAAATGCTCGCGAATGCGCCTGAAACTGTCAACGGGGAACTTGTCAAGGTTCCTGCGGTAATGCCGGGAGAGGAAGAATCCTGATGGCGCCAAAACTGGAAAACACAACTATTCATGCGGCTGCCGAAGCTCTTGAGAAGGGGGAATTCACTTCGCAGGAACTTTGCGCGGCATATATTGAGCGTGTAAGGAAAATAGATCAGAGAATTCATGCTTTCCTTTCGCTTCCTGAAAATGAAATCATGGCATCTGCCGAATCTTCGGACAGGCGTCGCAGAGAAAAAAAACAATTCGGCCCCTACGACGGAATCCCTGTCGGAATAAAAGACAATATCAATGTCAGGGGGCAGACCTGCACCTGCGCTTCCAAGATTATCGAGGGAATGGTTTCCCCCTATAATGCGACGGTTGTCGAGAAACTTAAAAAAAACGGACTGATTCTGTTCGGCCGCACCAACATGGATGAATTTGCAATGGGTTCATCCTGCGAAAACAGCGCATACTTCAAAACTGCAAATCCATGGAATGTCAATTGTGTTCCCGGCGGCTCCAGCGGCGGTTCCGCAGCGTCTGTGGCGGCATCTGAAGTAACGGCGGCCCTGGGATCGGATACCGGCGGCTCCATCCGCCAGCCAGCCTCTTTCTGCGGCGTTGTAGGACTCAAGCCGACTTACGGCAGAGTGTCGCGTTACGGACTTGTCGCGTTTGCATCGTCACTTGACCAGATTGGCCCCATAACACGGGATGTCAGGGATGCCGCAATCATCATGGACATAATAGGAGGGCATGATCCCAAAGATGCAACTTCGCTTCCGGATACCGGAGAGAAATTCGCAGAATCACTTAAAGATAAAAAAGACATTTCCGGACTCAGGATCGGATTGCCAAAAGAATATTTTGAAACCGACGGCCTTGAAAGCGGAGTGAAGAAATCGGTTGAAAAAGCCATAAAGGTTTTTCAGGATTTGGGAGCGAAGACGGTTGAGGTTTCACTGCCCCATTCGAAGTATGCCGTTGCAACTTATTATGTCATTGCAACCGCCGAGGCGAGTGCGAATCTCGCAAGATTTGACGGTGTCAGATACGGGAAAAGGGTGAAGTCCGACAGTCTTTTGCAGATGTATCATGAAACAAGGGGCAGGGGATTCGGGGACGAGGTGAAACGCCGGATAATACTGGGGACCTTTGTCTTGAGCAGCGGTTATTACGACGCATATTATCTCCGGGGACAGAAAGTCCGCACCCTCATAAGGAGGGATTTTCAGGAAGCATTCCGGAAATGCGATGTGATTCTTACTCCGGTTTCACCGACCACGGCCTTCGGATTCGGGGAGAAATCGGATCCACTTCAGATGTATCTTGCGGACATATTCACAATATCGGTAAATCTGGCGGGAATTTGCGGAATAAGCATACCCGCCGATATTCACGAGAAAACAGGATTGCCGGTGGGGATTCAACTTCTGGGTCCGGATCTAGGCGAAAAGGATCTTCTGCGGATTTCGCATGTTTTTGAACAGAACAGGAAAATCAGGGAATTTTTGCCTGAAATTCAGGTGATGAATGAATAAATACGACGTAGTAATAGGTCTTGAAGTGCATGTGCAGGTCAGAACGAAAAGCAAAATGTTCTGCGCCTGTCCCAATACGTTCGGACAGGAGCCGAACAGCCTTGTCTGTCCCGTCTGCATGGGATATCCTGGTGTCATGCCTGTGCCCAATTATGAGGCGATAAGGAAGACGTTTGTTGCGGGCCTGATGTGTTCATGCGAAATCGCGAAATTCAGCAAGTTTGACAGGAAAAGCTATTTTTATCCCGACATGCCGAAGAACTATCAGATTTCCCAGTATGACCTTCCCTTCTGCATCCGTGGCAGGATACATGTTTTCGGCAAGGGGTTTTCAGGTGAGGAACTCGCGGACAAAATAATCGGGATAACTAGAATCCATCTCGAGGAGGATGTCGGCAAGTCCACTCATTTCGGCAGTTATAGCGGAGTTGATTTCAACCGTGCCGGGGTGCCGTTGATGGAAATTGTGAGCGAGCCGGACATGAATTCCGCCGATGAAGCCTATGCATATCTTTCAGCGCTTAAACAGATCATGCAGTATGCCGAGATCAGCGACTGTGACATGGAAAAAGGGCAGATGCGCTGTGATGTCAATATTTCCCTCAAACTGGCGGGAGCCGAGAAGCTGGGGACTAAAATAGAAATAAAGAACCTGAATAGTTTCCGATCCATTCACAGATCCATTGTCTATGAAATTGAACGGCAGGCGAATATGATTGATGAAGGCGGCAGAATCGTCCAGGAAACCCGTGCATGGAACGATGAGAAAGGCGAAACTTTCATCCTCAGGAGCAAGGAAAACGCGCATGATTACAGATATTTTCCCGAGCCTGACCTTCTTCCAGTCACCGTTACAGACGAGGACATTGCGAAAATAAAAAGTGAACTTCCAGAATTGCCGGAACAGAAAAGGGAAAGATTTGTCAGGGATTACGGACTTACGCCCTATGACGCCCAGGTTCTCACTCTCGACAAATTCCTCTCCGATTATTTTGATGAGGGCGCAAAAAACACGAAGACGCCAAAATCCCTTGCAAACTGGATTACAACCGAGCTTCTGAGAGAGCTGAACGACAGGAATATTTCCTTTGAAAACAATCCGGTTCCCGTAAAACACCTTGTTGAACTGACCGATCTCATAGCTGACGGAACCATTTCAGGAAAAATCGCCAAGACTGTTTTTACCGACCTTTTTGAGACACGGAAATCTCCCGGGGAAATCATCAGGGAGAAGGGGCTTGTTCAAATCAGCGACAATTCTGCAATTGAAAAATTTGTGGTAATGGCGGTTGAACAGAACCCGCTGCAGGTGCAACAGTATAAGGAAGGCAGGACGGCTGTCGTCCAGTATTTTGTCGGACAAGTCATGAAACTCAGCAAGGGCAAGGCCAATCCGCAGGTTGTCAATAAACTGCTGAAAGATAAGCTGGACTCTTAGGGTTATTTTGTAACGAACCCTTAGTAGTCGTGTTCATAAATACGGTGACGCTGGTGGGAGCAACGGCAGAGGGGGCGTGCTTCCGGTCTGATTGGCCAATACCCGAAGCGGTCTTGTCCAAGTAGTCCGGGAGCGCGCAGACCTG
>JBAYFV010000353.1:0-3489 GCA_041666985.1 Victivallales bacterium | reverse complement strand
CCCGTCGAATGACTGGGATGCTTGGGGTAGACCGCCTAATCGGGCTGGAAGAACGTGCAATAAGTTGCACTACTACGAACAAAGAACAGCTCCTGCAAACCCGCTTTGCCATGATTAATATCAGTCGCATCCGCATGGATTAACTGCCGGGTCGCATGGAGGTGTTCCGAGGCAATCTCCGCTACCGCTGCCAGTACACAAAGCAGGGTCAAGTTGTTCGGTTTGCGCAGCACTGATTTGCCCGCCCCACTCAGCCGCAATAAGCTTGACTGTGAAAGTGAGTGCTGCAAGCATGGCGATGACACCAAATGCAATCACCGTGTTCCTCAGAGACAAAAATCCTTTTCTCATTTTCCGCCCCCTTTGTGGTCTTATAAAAAAAACAAGATACTTCACATTTATTTGTGCAAGATATTATGCAATGATGTCATAATCAAGGCGATAAAGCGAAGAAATATAAGAATAATTGTTGTTGAGTGGTATGAATAAGAGTCAATTAGTTTTATTATTAAAGCGGAAATGCCATGTATCAATAGTCACAACAGCCTCATACTCATACTCATACTCATACTCATACAGTAGTTGTAGAAAATTATTGTTATATTGATGCATTCCTTTTCCAGTGAAAGCAATTTTGTATGGATATTCTCTCAGTCCCTCACAGGAGTCCAAGTATCATCGGGATTGAACTGGGTCATGGACGGAAGAATTTTCGCGGTGTCTTCGCCAAGGTCTTTTTCAAAAACAACACCATTTCTCGAAACCGTGAAAGTCTTGATCCCTGAAACACCGTATTCTGCGGGATATGCGGCAATTGCGAATCCGTTGCACATTTTCCCGTTTGAGACATAGGATTTCGCACCTCCCGGCGCATCAGCCCCCTGCGAAATAAGAATCATGTAATAATATCCGTGATAAGGACGGCCCTGACCAAGAGGATTTTCATGTGAGGCCAGAGCTATCCTGGCTCCCAAAGGGCTTTTGCCCTTAGTGTCAGGAGCATCCCAGTAAAGGCCGTTGAACTTGCCTTTTTCGCTGATAAACCTTATTGCATATTCCCTTGCACCTTCAGCAGCCTTGAGGCGTGCAAATTCCTCCTGCGCGGTGACAATTGCCCTGCATACTTTTATCGTATTCAGCTCATTCCTGCCGATTCTGCGGCTAAGCATTTCTTCAAGGCCGGCGGCAGTATGAAAAAACCATTTACCGTCATATTTGACAATCGGAACCGGAAAAGGCCATTTATCATTGCCAATCTCCAATCCCACGGCATCTCCTTTTACAAGCGCCGTTTTCTCTTCAGCTTTTCCAATAAACCAGAGGCGGGAATCACTGTCACATTTCTCATCTCCTGAAAAAACCAAGCTCTTACCCTGAGATCCGAAAATTCCCATGAGACGGGCGGTGTCATTTCGTTTAACCGCCTCGACAAGTGAAGCGGACGCTTCTTCCGGAGTGGCGAATACCGTCTGTCCTGGTTCAGGTTTGACAGTGGCGCATCCGGAAATAAAAAGCGATAAGACCATCGCAATCATAAAATATTTCATCTTTCCCATATCATAGCCCTTTGCTGTTTGAGTTTCTCATTTGGATATTCCCTGTCCGATATTCCCCCTGGATGAAAAATCATCTCCTGCCGCCGCCATGATAACCTCCACCGTGATAAACGCCGACCGGATAATGGGACGAGTTGCTGCAACTCTCATATCCCCGCTCACTGTATTCGCGCTCCAGGGCGCCATCCCTCGAACCGCTGAATGCATGCGATCCCTCGTCCCGGGCTGCATTGCCCAAGACACGTTGGGCATCGGCGTACCTTGCCGGCTCCGCCTTCGCATAATTATCTGCCGCCGACCGGAGTTCAGATGAAGCACGTTCATCATATCCTTTGAACTGACTGTAATCCTGCGGTATCCTTTTTTCAGTTTCAAGCTGCCTGGCGATCTGCTGCGTGGAAGGGGTTACCGCCCTTGAGCGCAAATCGTCATGGCTCCACTGCCTGTTGGCCAAATCATTCGCATAATACCTGTTGGGGTTTATGAAATGGTTGTTGTAGTAATTGTTGTTGTAACCGATCCAACCGTGATTGGTCCAGAAGCAGTTGTAGCCGAGCGCCCATCCTCCGCCGTAGCATCCCCACGGCCAGGCCGGAGCAGCGATCACTTCAGGATAAAGCCCGTTGACATTATCGCCTGTCCACGATGAACCGTATGCGGTTGACGGCACATAATCCTGCACATAAACGGTGTCGGGATTCACGCTCCGTACCTGGATGCCTCCATCCTGAGTCAAATCAACAGTCTGGTTGGAGTCGGTTTTCAGAGTGCCCACATCCCTCGCCTTCACCCTCATCGCCTGAACAGTGTCCATGACATCCTTCTGCTGGTACAGGAACGCGTCGCCGAGATCCTTGGTCCAGTCCAGACTGTCATTCAGTTTCGCAAGAAGCTGCGGGAAGAACACGAGCCCTTTGACGCTTGGATCCCAGGTTTTATTCCGGACTTCACTTTTAAAATCATCCTGTGTCAGTTCGGGATTGTGCTTCACCCATCTTGCAGCTTCGACAATGTCAACCGGATATGTTGAAGCCGCCAGCACCTGGGCGAGCAGCGAATCTGGATAAAGCGCAATCGGAGCCACCAGCTGCTGGAGCTGCGCACTGCTGTACTTCTTCTGAGCTGGTTCCGGATTGGCGTTCGGCCTCTGGTCTTGAGCTCCCAGAAAAAACGGAACTGCGGCAAACAGTACCGACAACATAAATATCCTCATATCTCACCCCTTTCAATTACAATAAAAACTTTACCTGTTATAATAATCATCCGAGCCGATTTCAAAACTCTGAAAAATTCAGAGTTTTGAAATCGGCTATATCTTGTTTTTGTTGAAAAATTTCAAATTTTCGGATCCCCCCCATAAAATCCCTGTTTGTGACCGACAAGTTTTTCACCAAGATATTTTTCACTGGCCGCGTCTTCTGCGGAAGCTCGCTATCAGAGAATTCCTGTAAGAGCCGGGAGTGATGCCATAAAATTCGCGGAACCTCCGCAGAAAATATGAAGTGTATTTGAAACAGCATTTTTCAGATATCTCATCCAATGAAAGACGCGAACTTTTCAGAAGTTCAGCTGCGCGCTCTAGACGGTAACATGTTAAAACAGTTGTGAAATCTTTTCCGCCGTATCTTTTAAACAGATGCGATATATAGCTTGGGGACACTCTGAAGAGTTTTGCGATACTGCCTCTCGATATAATTTCATCCGTGTGGGAACGCATATATAAATTTATTTCATGCCATAAAACTGACGAGGGGGCGATCTTTTTCCCTTTGCTGGCCCTTATATCATCAATAGATACTAAAAGCAATGATTCAAATATCTTTTTGCACACGTTAATATTATAAACGTTGTCTTCTGCCATTCTGTCCAAAACACGCAATATCTCATAACCGGTTTGCGACAGGGGATTGTCCGTATGATAATATGTGTCTTT
>JBAYFV010000352.1:0-3522 GCA_041666985.1 Victivallales bacterium | reverse complement strand
ATGCGCATACATGTTTCATCCGGCACCGGTTTAAAAGTTGTTTACGTCAGGCAAGCTGCCTGTTGAAACGAATCAATCAAAATCCTGAGGCAACCTCTGAAAATTGGCATTAAGAATATTCTTCCGTCTGCGTGTCTGCTCGATACGCCTCCGTTCAGAAATTCTTTTTGAGCCTTCAAAAATCTTCCGCAACGCGCCACATGCGGATTTTTAAAGGCTGCCCTAATTCTCTCCCTCTTATGGTATAATCACATAAACGCCTTATTTTAAGGGCTCGAAAAACAGGATTATATAATGATAGATTTCATAAAGGTCAGCAAAAGTTTCGGGACGCATGAAGTGCTTATGGACTCCAGCTTCCGCATCAACGACGGCGAACGCGTGGGCGTAGTCGGCCCGAACGGAGCCGGAAAAAGTACGGTCTTTGCGCTGGTCCGCAATGAAATCAGCCCTGATTCCGGAAGCGTCGAACTGCCGAAGAATGTCAGGATAGGCCATCTCAGGCAGGAATTCAATCCGCACGAGGTCAAGGCGACCCTTCTGGAATATGCCGAGAGCGGACGGCAGGATCTGAACGACATCCATGATGAAATGGAAAAACTTGAACACGACATCCACCATGACCGCGTCAAAGACCGTAATGCGGTTCTCGCACACATAGGCAGACTGCAGACAATGTATGAGGCCGGAGGCGGCTACCACACCCGGGCCCGGGCCCAGACCGCCCTCTGCGGCCTCGGACTGACCGAAGATAAGTTTTCACGTCCGTTCAGCTCGTTCAGCGGCGGATGGCAGATGCGCGCGGAACTTGCGCGGGTAATCGTTTCAGAACCCGACCTTCTGCTCCTCGACGAGCCGACAAATTATCTGGACATCCCCGCCATCGAGTGGCTTCGCGAATATTTGAAAGGTTTTTCAGGGACAATGCTCCTGATCTCGCACGACCGCTATCTTCTCAACTCCCTGACCACAAGCACTCTTGAAGTTGCAAACTACCAGACGGAAAAATACCGAGGCAACTACGACTATTATGTCAAGGAACGGAAACTCAGGTACGAACAGCGTCTGGCGGCGGTGAAAAACCAGGACCGCATTCGTGAACAGGCGCAGCTTTTCATTGACAGGTTCCGCGCCAAGAACACAAAGGCCACCCTTGTCCACAGCAAAATGAAAATGCTGGAACGAATGGAGAAAATAATTGTTCCGCATCAGGTGATAAGTCCGGGAAGCATACGGCTGAAAAAACCTGAACGATCCGGACAGGAAGTTGCCAGGCTTGAGAAGATCGGACTTACCTACGACGGTCTGACCTGGGTTCTGAAGGGCGTTGATCTCAGCGTACAGCGTGGCGACAAAATCGCGTTTGTAGGGTTGAACGGAACCGGGAAGTCAACGTTTCTCAGGATAATTGCAGGCAGTCTGCCTCCGTCGGAGGGAACTCGGACTCTCGGTTACAATGTTGTTCCGGGCTACCAGTCGCAGGAATTTGCCGAGACAATGGATCCGGAGCTGACGGTGTATGAAACTGTGAAGAATGTCGGCGATGCCACGATGCAGGAGATACGTACATTGCTGGGAGGTTTCGGATTCTCGGGCGACACCGTGGAAAAAAAAGTGTCCGTGCTGAGCGGCGGTGAAAAAGTCCGTCTGGCGTTTGCACGTCTTCTTATCAATCCCCCCAACTTTCTCATTCTGGATGAACCGACAACCCATTTGGACATTGCCGCGCGCGAGGCTCTTGAAGTGGCGCTGAGGGAGTTCAAGGGAACCATATGTTTTGTAAGCCATGATATTCAGTTTGTAAAACAGGTTGCAACCAGTATCGCCGCGATGCGCCCGCCCTCAATAAGGAATTACTGCGGCGGCTATGATTACTACTGCGAAAGAATGGCTGCGGAAAATCCGGTTGTTGTCGCCTCCGAAAACTCAAAGCCCAAAGACTCCGAAAGAAAAATCCAGCGCCGAGAGCGCGCTGAACTTGTGCAGGAACGCGGCCGCCGCAAGAAAGAACTTGCAACACAGCTTTCAGTGGCGGAAAAACTGATTGACATCCTTGAATCCGAAGAAAAGGAACTGATTGCCAGGCTTGAATCCGGAGGCGCCTCCGACTATGCAAGCATCAACAGGCGCCTTTACGAAATCCATATAGAACTTCCAAAAGCCCTGCACGAATGGGAAAGAGTCTCCACCCAGCTGGAAAAACTGACCGCCGAACCGTTGCCGGACTGACCTTGGGAAAACTCGAAAACCGAAACAAATTCAAAATACGAAATCATGAATTTTCAGATTTCGGATTTTATCAGATCAGTCTTTGTTCTCGTCCCCATTTCTTACTACGTCATTGACCATCTTTGAAGCATTGGTCATGTCAAGCCAGTACTTTTCCGAACACATGTTGCTGATGGCTGTATAGGAAATGAGGCCGTAAATGATCCCGAGCATTAAAATTATCCATCCCGCAGTTTTGAGGTCGCAGTCAAAAACAATTAGAACACCCACATGGATCATGACGAACGCAATCATGCCCAGTAACAGCATGGCAACCGACATCAACAAAGTAATGCTGACATTCCTGGCTATTCCGACAACTCCGATATACAGCTTCAATGCCTCAATTTTGAGGGAACGGATTAACGTTCCCTGCAAAATTTTCAGCAGGCCTGAAGCCATTGAAACAACAATGCCTTTAATATAGTTTAGCATGGTTATTTCGATGTTTTGCGACCAAGAATGAAACCGAGAAGAAGGGCTCCTACTGCGGCTCCGCCGATATAGGGCCATGGATTTTGGCGGACACTCTGATCAACTGCGCCGGCTATTTCCTTGGCTTTTTCGGTGGATGCGTCTCTCACGCTCATTGCGAGATCAGCCGCCTTCTGCGCGGCAAGCGCGATTCTTTCCTTGATACCCTTCTCGTCAATGATAGCGCATTTAAGGGAATCATATTTCCCGGATGCCGCATGGGTCAGCTGTTCCTTGTTTTCTTTTGCCGCCTCTTCAAGAACCTTGAGAGCCTCGTTGATTTTATCAATGGATATAGCCATGGTCATTCCCCTTTTAGTTTAGTGAGTTACCTTTACATGATATTTTCT
Source organism: Victivallales bacterium (assembly GCA_041666985.1). Lineage (GTDB taxonomy): Bacteria > Verrucomicrobiota > Lentisphaeria > Victivallales > GWF2-50-93 > GWF2-50-93. Next base: position 430 of record JBAYFV010000352.1, on the reverse strand, counting down.
TCCTGTCTTCAAAACACAACCTCCGATTAATTACTGACCGGAAAACTCCTTTCTTTTTGGTTTTGGATTTGCTGCGAAATTCACAATAGGATATAACCCGTGCAATTTCAATGGGGTAAAATCCTACCGTCCCTTCCTGATTAATCTAAATCCTCCATGTCTTAAGGCATCCTGCCTTTACCATAATTTAACAGGAAAGGTCTGTCAAGTTTCTTTTGGGATATTTTGAAAAATACCCAGTGTAGTGTCAATCGTAAAGTATCGGGTAAAGACAGGTTGGATTTTGAGAATTATTTTCCATGGAGGCAAATGAAGGGCCATATGAATCAGCACTCGTAACGAGCGCTGAAGCACATAACACGGCAAGGGACAGTCTCCTTTACTCGGATGCGGGGGGGGCGGGCAACGGGAATGGCTTCTGCTGAACGCT
>JBAYFV010000351.1:0-3543 GCA_041666985.1 Victivallales bacterium | reverse complement strand
CTGAATTCTGACTACTGAATTCCTAGTTTTGAAATTACCTCAAGCAGTTCAATTGAAAAATCGCCTGTAGTCAAACCTGTTTGAATTTTTCTGTTTCGGAAATTATTTGGAACTTGGATTTTACGCACTACCTCCAGAGATGGATGAGCCGGATATTCAGTTCTCAGTGCATTTCAACCGTGCAGGTTCCAAGCGCGCTCCTCAGGAAATTGAAGCGCACATTGGGATGTCCCGACATGAGCGACATGGGAACACGGCTGTCTGATATCTTGTTTGATATCATGAATGATGTCAGACGCATGCCAAACGGATTGTCGTGATGTCCGGGATGCCAGATGGAAATACATTCGGCCTTCCATGTTTCGACCGGACCTACGGTCACGGCTTTTGTCGGGACATTCTGGACTACGCCGCCTCCGGATGTCCTCGCGTTCTGTATCAGGGTTATCGGATGAAGGTCAACCACCCTCGTTCCCAGCCTCCTGTATTCCTCCGGCGTCGGCGGACGGTTCTTGTACTTGCCGGCGCGCTTGACAGGATCGTTGAAAGCCCAGTGCTTGGTCTCGCCCTGGCCACCCTGCATTACAACACATCTCGCCTTGTCCCATGATTTAGAGTATGCGGCGGGATTGGCGGACGGAAAATGCAGGTTCTCGGCAGGCATGCGGAGTTCCCTGCGGATCCTGTTGAAGCACAGATCCATGTCAGCCTTCGCGAAGCCCAGGGGATAATCAACCCCAGCCTCGCGACCGTTGTCCAGAACCCACTCGTCCATCCCCCAGAAATGGCAGTTCTTCAAACTGATGTCCATCGCGTTCACCATCTGCGCGACAATCGGAAGTTGTTCCGTGGGGCCTATCGGGCCGCAGATTCCGGCGGGGGAGCTTGCAGTGGCCTGGCGCCACGCGCTTATGTATTCAAGAGCCTCTGCGCAGTAGAACTCCTGAACCGTATCATAGAATCGCACCTCAAACCCCTTGCGTCCCAGACGCGCGACATCCCTTTCCGTCAGCCTCGCGGCCTTGTCAAGAATGTCCCTGTCCAATGTCGTGTAGTCCCACCATTCCGGAGCGACCCTGCTTTTCGTAATCATTCTCCTGTTCCTCCAATTTTAATTTTGGGTTATTTTAAATTTTTCAGTGTAGCTTGAATCAGGCGGTCTGCGGTATTTTCTGCGGGTCCCCCGCCGACTATCGGCAGAATTTCATATCCGCCACGGGTAAAACACCCGGCAAGCGGAACGTAGCCGCATTCCCCCATTGCCAGGGTTACCGGCCAGGTTTTCTTGAAAGGTGAATGTCTTTTAATCTTCAGCCCGATTTCCGTGAATGGTTCTCCAGGTAGCGAAACAAACGCCAGCTTATCGTCGAATTTAATGCTGACCAGCGTAAATTTGCGGGATTTACCGGAACACTTTTTCTTGAATTCGACGAGTTGTCCAGCGAAAAATCTGGCGACCGGCCCATCTCCGGTGGCAAGCCCTTCGCTGGTCATATTTCCGTCAGAGGCCGTTGCGCTGACCCGGGCAAGAATTTCCTTCGCCCTCCTTACTTCGGCATCGGCAATAATCCGGAAAGGAACGGCAATTTCACTGGACGTTATTTTCAACTTTTTCACCGGCATTTTCTTCAGCGTTTTCAGCATTCCGGCAATAATCGAAGCGTACGCATTGCCAATGCGGCAGGCTTCGGCGTAACCGTAGAATTCATCGTTATTGGTAACATCAATGTGATTAATGTTGCCGGAACAGCCGATCAAGGTCAGTACCGGCACATCATAGCCGAGAGAATCCTGGATGCACTTCTCCATACGTCCCGGCCAGTCGGCGGAAACAAAATCGCCGCTGACAGTATCAGTGTGGTTGACAATATTGCTGATAATTGCGCTAATCCGGCCATCCTGCCTGACCGCAATCACGCCTATCTCCGTATCAACCGGGCCTTCCGGTTTGACAATATCCGGATTAAGTTTACCGGGATTGGTCAAAACCCTGCCGTTTTTCATCCAGAACCGCCGGTTGAACGCCAGCGGGTTGTTTTTCACACTGCCGGCAAGCAGTTCGGCCGGAGCCAGATTGGCATACGCCTGCCGTATCGCGGCAACCGTTTTGTTCTTCAGCAATTCCAGATACGCAGGATCAGCTTTCACTCCAAAAAAGTCGTCAACATATGGCCCGGTATGAGTATGGGTGGCGCTGAATATCAGGTTGTTTCCAAATTTAATCCCGGCAGCCATGATTCCGGCTTTGATTTTTTTGACCAGGGCAACGCTCGGAAAACATAAATCAAAAACGACAACACCTGCAGTCACACCGTCATTTTCGAAGAGCATGGCCCGGACAAATAAATCGTCCAGAACGCCAATATTGGGACGCGGATTGAAATACCCGCACAACGGAATCCCCCTGACCGGGGTAATGATTTCCCTGCCAAATCCGGCTTGCAACATTTATTTCACCCCGATAATTTTGCCGCCGCCGCGAGCGGATTCGTGCGCCGCCGCAATCAGCTTCAAGCTATGGACGGCGTCACATCCGTCAAGCGGGACGCAGTTAAGGATGGAAGCGGCATGTTTTGTGATGACCGACTGGTAAATGTTCCGAATCTTTTCCGGACAGACATCCTCCTGTGATTTGAATCTGTCGAGTTCCAGCCTGATCTTGATCGGCTCGTCCGAGTGTCCGGAAAGCTGAAACAACGTGCCATAGCCACGCAACACTGCGTTGGAACCGTAGATTTCATAACCCAGGTTGGAAAGAGTGCCGCCGAGGCCGCCTCGGGGCTCATTGAAGCCGACTTTCACCGATCCGGTCATCCCGTTTTCCATTGTATGCTTAATATAGGCGCCGTCCTCGACTTTGATTATCATGGCCTTGGGATAATATACGCAAGCCAACGATTTGATTTTGCTGCCGAAAATAAATTCCGCCGTATACATGGCATGGCTTGCCACATCGCCAATCGGGCCACCCAACTCCTCCCAGCTGGAACAGCGCCACGTGGCGGCTTCAGCCGGATCCGAACCATAGGAGAATTCCATGTGGAAACAGGAATCATTGACCGAACCCAGCGCACCATTGGCGACAAGCTCTCTTGCCTTGATATTGAACGCGTTTTCCGTCATCATATGGTCAACCGTCAAGCTCAGTTTTTTCGACTTGGCAAGCGCCGACAGTTCAACAGCGGATTCAACCGTTGTCGCAATCGGCTTCTCAACAATGCAGTGCTTGCCGGCATTCAGCGCCTTTTTGGCGATTGCCGCGTGAGTAAGGTTATTGGTCGCAATGAATACCGCCCGGATTTCAGCGTCAGCAAAAATTGCATCCGCTGAATCATACCATTTCAAGCCAAGCGCCTCGGCTGTGCTTTTTCTGGCAGGATTGACATCAGTTGCTCCGATTAACACTGCATCCTTCAGCGGTTCGAATCTGGATTTATCGCACGCAAACCCTTCTTTGGCAATGCGGCTTTCAGCTATTCCGCCGAACCCGATTATGGCATATTTGACTTTTGACATTTTCCGCTCCATTTAATCTCAATATTT
>JBAYFV010000350.1:0-3565 GCA_041666985.1 Victivallales bacterium | reverse complement strand
GGTTTCTCCGAAACCGCCGCCTCAGAACGGACGGCTCGGAGAGCCATCCCTACCTTGAATTCGTCAATTTTGAAATTGGCTCAGGAATCTTCCCTTTTTCAAAAGTACATTTTTTTGAGTCTTGCTTAAAACTTAACACTTGCAACTTAAAAACTTAAGAAGGAATCCATCATGTTCAACGGGAAAAACATCCTCATCACTGGCGGAACCGGATCGTTCGGGAAAAAAATAGTAAAAACCATTCTTGAACACTGCAAGCCCAACAAGCTGATAGTCTTTTCAAGGGATGAGCTCAAGCAGTTCGAGATGTCTCAGGTGTTTCCCGATACGAAATACGACTGCATAAGATATTTCATAGGCGATGTCCGCGAGGAGTCAAGGCTTGAAGACGCTTTCAGGAATGTCGATTATGTCATTCACGCTGCGGCGCTGAAGCAGGTTCCAGCCTGTGAATACAATCCGTTCGAGGCTGTCAAGACCAATGTCCTGGGAGCCCAGAACATCATAAGGGCTGCGATAAAGCAGAAAGTCAAGAAAGTCATCGCCCTCAGCACCGATAAGGCGGCAAATCCGGTAAACCTCTACGGTGCCACAAAACTATGCTCGGACAAGCTTTTCGTCGCAGGGAACTCGATGAGCGGGGATCTGAGCACAAAATTCTCCGTTGTAAGATACGGCAATGTAGTAGGCAGCAGAGGGTCTGTGATACCCTTCTTCCTGAAGAAAAAGAAAGACGGACTCCTTCCTGTCACCGACACTCGGATGACAAGGTTTTCAATCACCCTGCAGGAAGGTGTCAACTTTGTCCTTGACAACTTCAAGAAGATGCATGGCGGTGAAGTTTTCGTGCCGAAGATACCAAGTTACAGGATCCTTGATGTCGCAAAAGCGATCGCCCCCGACGCCAAAATCAAGGAAACAGGAATCCGCCCCGGGGAAAAGCTCCATGAACTCATGATCCCGGAGGATGACGCAAGGCACACTATTGAATTCAAGACCTATTTCGTAATACAACCCGACTTCGTTTGGTGGGACAAGAAAAGCCATCTCCTGAAGGATGGGGGGAAAGTCTGTCCCGACGGCTTCTCTTACAAAAGCGATACAAACAGCGAATGGCTCTCCGTAGACGACATCAAGGGGTTTGTCGAGGATTTCCTCAAGGAGCATCCGGAATATAAGTAGAAGTTCGAAAGTTCGGGAATGCGGAAGTTCGAAAGTTTTAAATGACAGAAAACAATAGTGGATAATAGAGAATTCAAATTAAACCTGGAAAAACGCACTAAGGCTTTTGCAATTGCCATTGTACGCTTCTGCATACACCTGCGCAAGTTGAATCTGCCGGATGCCATAATAACACAGCTTTTGAAGGCTGGAACAGCAATCGGCTCCAATTATCGGGAGGCGAACAGGGCTGAGTCAAAAAGGGATTTTATTCATAAGATAGGCATAGTTGAAAAAGAATCATCTGAAACGGAATTCTGGCTGGAAGTAATAGATGGGAGCCACATTCTTGACAAGAATGGTTCGGAGCAATTGGTGCCAATATTGAAAGAATCAAAAGAGCTTTTGGCCTTATTTACATCAATATCAAAAAACAGCAAAAGGAGAGAAGAAGTGCGGAAATTCGAAAGTGCGTAATTGCGGAAGTTGCAATTCCCAATCTTTCGAACTCTGAGTTTTAACTTTCGCATTTTCGAACCTCCGAACTTCCGAACTTAAATTATGATCCCATACGGAAAACAATCCATTGACAAATCAGACATTGACGCCGTAATTGCGGTGCTCCAGTCTGATTTCATCACAACCGGCCCGAAAGTTTCGGGATTTGAAAAGGCCGTCTGTGATTTCACGGGTGCGAAATTCGCAGTTGCGGTCTCCAGCGGTACTGCGGCGCTCCACTGCGCGATGTTCGCTGCCGGAATAAGGGCCGGAGATGAGGTAATCGTTACCCCCATGACCTTTGTCGCATCCTCAAACGCCATAATATATTGCGGGGGAACTCCGGTTTTCGCCGATGTCCTTCCTGGAAATCTCCTTTTAGATCCGGCGGAAGTGGTTAAAAAAATCACGAAAAAGACCAAGGCGGTTGTCGCTGTGGACTACGCCGGACAGCCATGTGATTATGATGCGCTCAGGGACATATGCTCGAAACACGGTCTTCTCCTCATATCCGACGCCTGCCATTCGCTTGGAGGCGGATACAGGAACAGCAATGTCGGCACATTGGCAGACATGACAGTCCTGAGTTTCCATCCTGTCAAGCACATTACGACCGGCGAAGGAGGGATGATTCTGACCGACAACGCTGATTTCGCCGGAAAAATGAGGATGTTCCGAGGCCATGGCATAACTACGGACTACCGTCAGCGCGAGGAAAAAGGCTCCTGGTTCTATGAAATGGTCGAACTCGGATATAATTACAGGATTACGGATTTTCAATGCGCGCTAGGAATCAGCCAGCTGAAAAAACTTCCAGGATGGATAATTCGCCGCCAGTCAATCGCCACAGAATATGACAATGCCTTCAAAAACAATCCATCAATCATTCCAATCGAAAAATCACCAGATATTTCCCATGCATATCATCTCTATGTTGTAAGGATTGAAAAGGCCGACAGGAACAGTATTTTCACTGAGCTCAGAAATGCCGGAATAGGCGTGAATGTCCATTACATACCTGTCCACCTTCATCCTTATTACAGAAAAACTTTCGGCACAGGCGAAGGCCTCTGCCCGATCGCCGAAAAAGCATTCGGAAAAATAATTTCCCTCCCGGTCTTCCCAGGGCTGAGGGACGAGGAATTGAAAACCGTTATTACCAAAATTAAAGGGTTTTCGTAAACATGTCCGCTTTTTTCGGGGCAATCCATACGGCTTTCAGCGAGGCTGGAATTAAACCAATTCTTGTCGGGGGATGGGCGGTAAACCATCTTGGACACACCCGCAACACGATGGATTTAGATTTAATGATACGTGAAACTGACGCTGAAAAGTTGCATATGTGCCTTGAAAGGGCAGGATTTCATCTGCTTTTCCGCAACCCCGATTTATTTGCGAAATATGGGCATAGCCGCGAGAAGATATTTGAACTGGACATTCTGTTTGCCGACAAAACTACCTATGAAAAGCTGAAATCCGATTCTTCAGAAATAAGGGTCGGAAAAATGAAAAATCACTGCATGAAAGAAAAAACGGCCGATTATCTGTCCAGGTTCCCAAGGACAGCACTCTCTAGCTCCGACTATGAGAAGTTCATAAGAACCTGCTTCTCGGTCTCGCCGCCGCCCAAGAGAACATTGGAAGAAAGCCTGCGACATGCCCCGAAAAGCAGATTTAAATTGAATTAATCCTGAATTTTACAAATAATAAGAAGCTTACAGACACATTATTTCCCTACCGATGTTCCCCGGACTTAGTAGTCGTATTCATAAATCCGATGACATTGGCCGAGGTGGTTTCGGATGCCGGGGGCTGTCGGCGGAAAGACGGGCATACCCTAAGCGGTATGTTCCTTTCCGCCGACAGCGTCCGGTGCCGAAAGCACCCGGTCCCGAAGGGATGGGGC
>JBAYFV010000349.1:0-3569 GCA_041666985.1 Victivallales bacterium | reverse complement strand
TTTTTCATTTCCTTCAGTGAATCCTCGGCCTTGCGAAGTTCGCTGAACAATTCGTCGGCTTTTTCCAGATTCTCTTTCGTGGTCTTGATTGTTATTGTATTTGAATCCTTATTGATTGAAATCTCCGCCGTATCTGCGAAGTTCGCACCTTTTCTCTTCAGGAATTCGCGGGCGGTCTTCTCATCGGTCAAATCCCATAGTTTCAGGTTCAGGGAATAACTTTTGGCGGGAAGGGTGACTTTCTTGTCTTCTTCTCTGCCAATGACCACGTTTGAACTTAATTCCTTATTAGCGGCTTTAACTTTGTCAACTCGGGCATAGGCTAATTGTTCTTTTGCCACTGCTATTCTGGGTACTATTTCCGAAACGGGGATCTTTTCTGATTTTATATAATCCATTGTTGACGCGTCTCGTTTTGAATCTTCTTCTTTCACCGATTTTCTTGCGAATATTGGCATAAGAACTGGAGGAGTTTCTGGTTTCGCTGCTTTTGCAGGCGCTGTAACTGGTGATACTGCTACAGACTCGACTGCCGGGAGTGGAGGCGCCGCAGGTTTCGCAGTGGACGCCACTTCTGTATACTTATAATCGTCAGCAAGATTTTTGTCGGCATATCTGGCATCTTTTCCAGCGGCTCTTTCTTTAAGTTCTTCTGATTCTTTCCGTTGCCCCTTCTGCAATTCTCCTCCCACGGCAACTTCACTTTTTGACACTGCCTTGGCAATGCCGCGGCTTCTGCTTAGCGTGGATTCGTCTTCTGCAAGTTTTTCTTCCTGCGGAATAAAAACATCTTTGGGTGTGACAATCGGATGCCAATTACCTGAAACTGATCCAGGCTTTTCCTGTTTCATTTCATTAATTTTTGAAAATTGTCTTGCATTGCCTCTTGGCAATGAAAGACTAGGCAGTAAAAGTGCCGCAAGAATAACGCAGACAATTATGCTTGCCGCAATCTCGAGCCACATGAATTTAATCGGAGTTGATTTTTTTGATGGTACAGGTTGAATGTCCAGTTTAACGCTATTGACTATTTTCTGGTGCTGTTCTGCTCCAAGTGAACCATCAAAAAAATCGGCTTTCAAGGCATTTTCAGTAAGCGCCCAGACATCCTTGAGTTCCTCGAATTCCTTTTTGCAGGATTCGCAGGCGGAAATATGGCTGTCGAGGTCAGCCTTGTCCTTTTCGGAGATTTCTCCGGCGAGGAGGTCGGTCATAAGTTTTGAATAATCGTTACAGTTCATGGTAAATCCTGGCACAGAGCCGCAGAGGCACAGAGGCGCAAAGTGACTGAGGCGATGTTAATTTTAAGAACATGCCTTGCGGCATTAACTACGAACAAATTCGAATTCAACTGGTTTGTAGTTAAGCCTGCAAGGGCTGTTGAATTGAAAGTATTTTGATTTTCACTAATCATAATTTTAACCACTTAAGACTTATGGAAGCGACAGGTAATTCAAAAACTTTGCGCCTTTGCATCTCTGTGCCTTTTTGTGTGGTTACCTCCCTTTCGCTTCCGCGTTAAGATCCTTTGCCAGTTTCTTGATTGCCGTATGCAAGATAAAACCTACGTTTGTAACGGTTAGGCCCATGATTTCCGATATTTCCCTATAGCTTCTGCCGTGTTCGATTTTCAGGATGATGATTTCCCGGTCGCGGGGGTCTAGTTCCATCAGTTTTTTCCGGACCAGCGTCATTGCGTCTTCCTTTTCCAATGTCCTGTCTGGGCTTTCGTCCCCTGCGAAATTCGCAATACTCTCGTCTATCGGTATTTCAAGCTGGACTCTTTTTGATTTCAGGTGATCCAGGCACATATTCCTTGTCACTCTGTACAGCCATGCCGGAGTATTATCTATTTTGACCCGGCTCTGATCCTGCGAAATCCGCACATATTTTATAAAAACCTCCTGGACAACGTCGCGTGCGGCTTCGCTGTCGCGGATAAGGCGTCCCGCGTATCGGAGCAGGGGAGCCTCTCTTTGCTTGATGATTTCAGTTATGTCAGTCATCGGCACCTGTTCCAAAACCGCTATGTTTCCGGCATTTCCGTTGTCTATTTCGGTTTCCATTATATATGACGACCGGTTTTGGGGTTTATTAGATGATTTTTAAAATATTTCATCTTATTAAATTTTTCTGTTTCAGATTTTTTTTTATTAACGGTTGACATTCCTGCCCTGCGGTGTCGGCTGGATTTTTGATGCCGCCTTTTCCCTGACTTCAACAGGATCGTATTCTTCGGCTCTTTTAATCATGGTATAATTCTTCCAGAATTCCAGAAAATCCCTGTTGAACCTGTTCATGTCAACACCCTCCCAGGCTTTTCTTGTGGCTTTTTCAGCATCTTTCAGCTCAATCAGGGCATCATAATATTTGGCGGGTATTTCCGAATATTTGTTTTTGTCTTTCATTAATGGTGCGCCTTTATGGAGGAAGAACATCAGTCCCCAGCCAAAAGCATAATTGACATCTTTGCCTTCGTAAAAAGCCGCATGATCCATGTTTATGAGGGATTCCACTTTCAGGGTTCCCGAAGCGGCAAGTTTTTTCATGGGTTCATAGTAGCATGATGGTAAATCAATTTTTGCCTTTTCTCCGGCTTTAAAGTTCATGCCCTGGAAATAACAGGCGTTGCCTTCATTAAACCAGACGGATGAGACGGTCTCGTCGGCTACATAGAAAAGATACTGGTGGAAGGCTTCGTGATAAACTATGTCCATCATGCTTTCCCTGTTTTCCGAGACTTTGCCCCATACTGAAGGGGAGATTACGAGTTCCTGCTTGTCCGGCATCCATATGCCGCCGGACCATTTGTATTTATCTCCGACATATGAGAGATATTCGCCCCTGTTTTCAAATACCTTGCAAACGCTGACCGCTCTCAGGGAATTTTTCCCGGTATAATATTTTTTGTAGACGGAACGGCACCTTTCGAGGTTCAACTGGAGTTCACTTATGGTTTTCTTGTTCTTAATGTTGGAGGCGATGATGAAGTTTTCAGTTTCCAGATACCACCAGTTCCTAAGATTCTGGATGTTCTTGATGACTTTCCCCCTGTTTACAGCGTACTCAGGTGAAAAATCCTTCTTTTTAAGTGTTGTTCCCACCACCTTCAGCTTGCTTTTTTCGTCAGCTTTCTTTGGCGGGAAAAAAGTGATTGACTGGAGGGACTGCAGTATTGCCTTTTCGCTTTTACAGGAATCCGCATTTTTGGGGAGTTCATATAAAATGACATATCTTTCGCCGGGGCGTTCGCTTGTGACAAGATAATACAAATATGAATTCAAATCATCGGTGGCGTTTTTAAAATGATAGCGTCTCACGGGGCATTTCACCGGAAAGTCCTTCTGAAGCTGTTCGGGAATATCCTTGATCTTGTCCCCGGTCAGGAACTGCATCCATTCGAGAATTGAATTGTCATTCCATTTGTGCTTGCTTTGGTTTCTCCAGATTTCATAATTATCCCTTATAATAATTTCATCTTTAAAGGGGGGGGCATTGTATAGGACCTTGTAGATTGTCAGCATCCCGTCCCTGCATCCCCAGCTTCCGACATACTGGTCGTGTGTCCA
>JBAYFV010000348.1:0-3600 GCA_041666985.1 Victivallales bacterium | reverse complement strand
TGCTCGAAAAGCTAATCTCAAAATGAAATTTGTCTTGAAAAGTAACACAGACATTCCTGTCTGTGGGTTCAAATTTCATTTTCTGTCACAGACAGGAATGTCTGTGCTACCCCCTTTTCGAGCAGGCTCTAATTAGGCTCATAGGTCACCATGATTGGACATCCTCCCGCGAACTCCGCAAACTTTTTTTGATTATATGGGGAAAAAAGATTGAAAACCGGCTTAAAATTTCCATATTAGACGGGTTAAATATTTTACATTAAATAAACGGGGGGAATATGCCGGCAAGGAAAGACATCTCGAAGGTGATGATTATAGGTTCAGGCCCGATTATCATCGGACAGGCATGCGAATTCGACTATTCAGGCACACAGGCATGCAAGGCACTGAGAGCCCTCGGTTACAAAATCGTCCTCGTCAATTCAAATCCCGCGACAATAATGACTGATCCCGGGATGGCCGACGCGACCTATATCGAACCCCTGAACATCCAGAGGCTCACCGAAATCATCGAAAAGGAGCGTCCCGACGCCCTTCTCCCGAACCTCGGCGGACAGTCGGCGCTCAATCTCTCATCCGAACTCGCCAAGGCCGGCGTTCTTGAAAAATACGGAGTCAAAGTCATCGGCGTCAACATTGACGCAATCGAACGCGGTGAAGACAGGATCGCATTTAAGGAGACAATGAAGAAGCTTGGCATTGACATGCCGAAAAGCGATCCCGCGTATAATGTCGAGGATGCTGAAAAAATCGCCGAAAGGCTTGGCTATCCCGTTGTGGTGCGTCCGGCATACACGATGGGGGGGACGGGAGGAGGGCTTGTTTACAATGTCGAGGAGCTCCGCACGATTGCGACCCGTGGAATAGCGGCCAGCCTTGTCGGCCAGATTCTCATAGAGGAGTCGGTTCTCGGCTGGGAAGAGCTTGAACTGGAAGTCGTCCGTGACGCGGAAAACCGTAAGATAACCGTGTGTTTCATAGAAAATGTCGATGCGATGGGGGTTCACACCGGCGATTCGTACTGCACCGCCCCGATGCTCACCATCAAAAAAGAGCTTCAGGAAAAACTCCAGAAATACTCATACGCCATCGTTGACGCGATTGAAGTCATAGGCGGAACAAACGTCCAGTTCGCACACAATCCGAGGGACGGACGCGTCGTAGTCATAGAAATCAATCCGCGGACTTCGCGTTCCTCGGCCCTCGCTTCAAAAGCCACAGGCTTCCCGATAGCCCTGGTTTCCGCGAAACTCGCAGGCGGACTGAACCTTGCCGACATTCCCTACTGGCGCGACGGCTCGCTGGAAAAATATACGCCGTCCGGCGACTATGTGGTTGTGAAATTCGCACGCTGGGCCTTCGAGAAATTCAAGGGCGTCCAGGACAAGCTCGGGACACAGATGCGCGCAGTCGGCGAAGTCATGAGCATAGGGAAAAACTACAAGGAGGCTTTCCAGAAGGCGATACGCTCCCTGGAGAACGGGAGACACGGCCTCGGCTTCGCAAAAGACTTCAACAGGAAGTCCCTCAAGGAGCTTCTTGCGATGCTCACTGAACCGACGAGCGAGCGCCAGTGGATAATGTACGAGGCCGTCAGAAAAGGCGCTTCCACGGAGGAACTGCACAAGCTGACGCACATCAAGGCGTACTTCATTGACCAGATGCGCGAACTTGTGCAGCTCGAGGAGAAAATCCTCAGACATAAGGGAAAAGAGATTCCGGACGCTCTCCTTGTCCAGGCCAAGAAAGACGGTTTTGCCGACAAATATCTCGCCAAGATACTTGAGGTTCCGGAAAAGGAAATCCGCGAACACCGCCTGAGACTCGGCCTCGCCGAAGCCTGGAATCCCGTCCCGGTGAGCGGAGTGGAAAACGCCGCCTACTATTATTCCACCTACAACGCCCCCGACTCCACAACCGTCAGCAACCGCAAAAAGGTCATGATCCTGGGCGGAGGCCCTAACAGGATAGGGCAGGGCATTGAGTTCGACTACTGCTGTGTCCACGCCGCCTTCGCCTTGCGCGACCAGGGATTTGAGACAATCATGGTCAACTGCAATCCGGAAACGGTTTCAACGGACTACGACACTTCCGACAAACTTTACTTCGAGCCGCTCACCGTCGAGGACGTCCTCAGCATATACAATAAGGAGAAACCGATGGGGGTGATTGTCCAGTTCGGCGGGCAGACTCCGCTCAACATTGCCGCAGAACTGGCCGAAGCCGGAGTCCCGATTCTCGGAACCACCGTTGACACCATTGCGGTCGCCGAAGACAGGGATCTGTTCCGCAAGATGATGGACAACATTAACATCCCGATGCCCGAATCGGGGATGGTCTCAAACCTGGAAGACGCGCTTGCCGTGGCGAAAAAAATCGGGTATCCGGTGATGGTGAGACCGTCATTTGTCCTCGGCGGACGCGGGATGGAAGTTGTCTATGACGAGGAGATGCTGAAAAGATACGTTGAAGCGGCTGTCAATGTCACACCGGAACGCCCGATTCTCATAGACAGGTTTCTTGTAAACGCCCTTGAATGCGAAGCGGACGCCCTGTCGGACGGAAGGGAGGCGTTTGTACCGGCGGTCATGGAGCACATTGAACTTGCGGGAATACATTCCGGCGATTCGGCCTGCGTCATCCCTCCTGTCAGCATACCGGAAAAACATCTCAAGACAATCACCGAATACACAAGGAAAATAGCATGCGAGCTGAAAGTTGTAGGGCTTATGAACATGCAGTATGCCATATGCGATGACAGGGTTTATGTGCTTGAGGCGAATCCGAGGGCGTCGCGGACTGTTCCTCTCGTTTCCAAGGTCTGCAACATCCAGATGGCCAGGATTGCGACAGAACTCATGCTCGGCAGAAAACTTTCGGATCTCAAGCTGAAGCGCAGCAAAATCCCCCATTTCGGAGTAAAGGAATCGGTGTTCCCGTTCAACATGTTCCCGGAAGTCGATCCCCTGCTCGGACCGGAAATGAGATCCACCGGTGAAGTGCTCGGGCTTGCGGACTCCTTCGGCCTTGCCTTCTATAAGGCCCAGGAAGCGGCGCAATCCGCCCTGCCGACTTCCGGAACCGTCCTCATGAGCGTCTGTTCCAAGGGGGACATTGTTGTCCAGATCGCCGGGGAATTCGTAAAACTCGGCTTTAAGATTCTGGCGACCGACGGCACCCGCAATTTTCTCAAGGAGAACGGGATTGAATCCGATCTCATACAAAAAGTCCATCAGGGCCGCCCGAACATTGCCGACGCGATTGCAAACAGGCAGATCAGCCTCATTGTCAATACCCCGATAGGCAAACTGAGCAAGGAAGACGATTCATACATAAGGAAAGCCGCGATAAAACACAAGATACCTTATATGACAACCCTGCCTGCAGCCCTGGCTTCTGCAAAAGGAATTGCGGCAAGCCAGAAGAATAAAAAGGGGGTTAAATCCCTGCAGGAATACCATGCGGACATTAAATAAGCCGAGCCGATTTCAAAACTCAAATTTAAAGGAGCGCGGGTTTTCTTACCCGCGGAAATCTAACTCAAGCGGCGGACTGGAAAGTCCGCCCTCCGTTAGTTTTGAATCGGCTCAGGGTAGTTTT
>JBAYFV010000347.1:0-3619 GCA_041666985.1 Victivallales bacterium | reverse complement strand
CGAAAATTCCACGCCCAGTCTGAAAGACGAAATAGGCGCGGATATGTAACTGTGCGTCCCGCACGGGCGTAGCTACGCGCCATTAAACATCGTGTGCCAAACCAGCCATCGTACAAACCCAAGCCGTAGCTGTTGATTTTCTCACGTTCCGTGTCCCATAATGCGTTGCCGGTCGCATTGATCCAGAGCGTAAACCCTCGGTCATAGAAAAACTGCGGGTGCGTGTAAGACTGGTCGGCCCAGGACGCAATGATCACGTCCCTTGGAAACTCGTCGGCAATTTTGTACGTATCAAAGACTTTCCCGTTATGAAATGGAGTGAGCATATCGTGGAACAAAAGCATCTGAACACCCTTTTCCTTCAGCCAATTGTTTAATTTCACATGCCACTCCAAAAACACCCGGTTCCTTGGCTTCCCGCCAAGCAGCTCTTCCGCTTTCTCCCCGGGCTTCCCTTTCTGCCACCATTCATCGCCTATTGGCGAAAAATACTTCGGATTCATCGCTTCGATGACATCCTGAAAACAATCGTAAACGATGGAATCATGATTTGGATGAGTGACATCCGCTTGAACCGAGAATCCTTTCTCGCGTAATTCCGGGTGATTTTTCAGAAGCCACCCGTCACAATGCGAGCCGATCTGAAAACATGGAACAGGCTCGATGAAGTTGTCACGGCAGAAAGCCGCAAGGCGCGCGATATCATCAAGAGTAAACGATGCCCTGGGATTTGTGTTGAATTCCGGACGCCGGTTGAACTTCGTCATCGCCCAGACATTGAGAAAAAGAAGGTTCAGCTTTGTGCCAGAGACATAACGGTCGGTCCATTCGATGAGATCATCCCCCGTCGCATATTCCTTGATCTCAACACCGCCAAACGACCATTGCCCGTTAAAAAGGATGCTGCGGTTTTGAATATCCGGCCAATCAATGATGTCAACGCAGGCGACGGGATGCCTATCTCGTATTTTCATTGTATTTCGGAGGAGTTGAAAAAACGTAACCCCGGCATAATAAAGCCCGGGTTCGTCCCCTCCAACGAGGGTTACACGGTCTTTCGACACCGAGAGGAGGTAGCCTTCTTTTTTCAATGGCTCATCATTGCCGTTGTATTGCGCGGTCTTTGCGATTTTGAACAGGATGCCGCCGATGTCGGAAGGCGCCCCCTTTTTGATCGCAAGCTTTCTGCCGGTATATCCGAAATACTTGTTCGCAAAAATCTCCGCCGTGCGCACAGTTCGCGGCGTTGCGTCGTCCTCAAGATAGAGTGTCGATGCGTCCCCTGCAAAAAACTCCCCATCATTCCATTGTACGCGTTTTGGTTCTGGGAAAAACAATTTCTTCCCGAAAAGGTCAACCGGCTTGACAGAATTATCAAAATTAACTGCCGTCACACGAGCGTCGCCATTCTGATTGACTACTTTAAAAAAACAGGTGTAGGAACTGTTTTTGTTTTTTAGTCCATCACGTACAATGAAATTTCTGCTCAGCTTTTCTCCGGTAAGTGCTACATGTTCTGATGCGGTGGCGGTTACGTCCGGCGACATGGTGGTTGTTACTACGGTATATTCGCCGGGAACAAAGTCGCTAAGTGTGCAGGCGAGCGTCATATCTGTGCCGTCAGCGGCATCCTTCGCAATTGATTCGACAGAAACATTGCCGCTGCCAAACGGTTTACTGTTAAATACAAGCACACCGAAAGTTTTAGGTGCAGGTAATTGTTTCGCAGGCACCCATGCCAGAGTTTTCAGTGCTTCATCTGCACGATCCGCATAGTCCTGCGCTATCTGGAATTCAAGGATATTATTTGTTTTTCGATCAAACTTCAGCTCTGAAAACGGGAATGCCATCTCCGCATTCAATGTTTTCCCCTTATATGTAAACGCTTTTACATGTTTCATTTTCCATTCTTTTTTGGTTCCAATCATCTGCGTGACTACATCAAACTCGCGAATGTAGTCAAAAACGGCGCCTCTGTGATTTACATCAAACTGAATAAAGCGATTATTATCCAGTTCGGAGCTGAAGAACAATTCAAGCGCCTCGTCCTCCCAAATGTTGTCGTCCGGCTTTGTCTTGAGCGCAAGCGGCGGTGTCGGGAACGCTGAAGAGGAGGCCACATAAAGATTTTCATCATCATAACACAGCTTCACTTTAAACGGGGAGTCTGGTAAAAGCACTTCTGTTCCCGATGCCAGATAACAATAACTGGTAAGTTGTTTCACGGCAGACCATTCATCAAGCATCCCGTCTATGTTGACTTTTGCGCTCACGGGCAGTACTTCGTGTACCTTCCGCGCCTTATCGATCGCAAGCGTGACACTTTTCGTTTCCGCCTCCATAATCGCAACTTTTTTCAAGCGCCATTTTAAATTGGGCGATGCGGATTCAATATATATTTTCGACAAAAGTTCCCAGCGCAGCGGCGTTGCCGCCTTGCGCCATCCAGAAGTTACGGGATATTCATTCAGCCCTTTCTCTAGCGTTATTTTCGTCGTCAAAGTGGAGCCGTCGGTAAAAAAGCTTATTACGTTTAGTTTGCTGAAATCCTCCTGATCATAATCAACAAGCAATTTTATCCCGCCAGGACGCATGTTTTGAAGGGAATTGATTTCATCCTTATTGAGATTAACCATTGTAGTGCCTGCTCCCTGTCTGCCTGTATACGTTATCTCAAGCATCCTGCCGCCATCCTTCTCTACAGTGATGGATACCGGCACAATATCACTGCCCTTTGTCCAAGGCTGCGAAAAGTGTCTCAGTTTTGTCGCTGGATGAACGTCCGCATCAAAAAGCACAAGCTCGGCAAGCGCGTTTTGCGCATTGAGACTGAAAAGAAGAAATGCGGTAACACCGAAGGCGACGACACGTTTCATGCGATTGGATACCAGACTGGAAAACCGTGAGTGATGATACAGTGAACCTCTAAGAAAAACATCCATTTTCTCCTCCGAATTTTAGCGTCTTTGTTTTAAAATCCCATGTCTTTGGCGCATACCCCTTCAACCCAATTAGAGCCTGCTCGAAAAGGTATAAGAAAAACACCCCTTGCGGGGTTAACTACAAACAATGAATACTGAATTCGAGTCGAATTTGTTGGTAGTCAAGCTCGCAAGCGCTGTTCCCGGAAGCCTTTTGAGCAACGTCTAATAATAATTTCCAGATCCCTTATTCCTGTTACCATTTACCATCGCGAGTCGCTCAATGATCGCCCAAGGAGGATGCCGCAACGTTGACCGATCTCCCTGATAGCGCAAAGAGGAATACGTTGAAATCAAAAATATTGTCATGCAACATGGTAACCGATGTGATCGCGACATCAGGCTTCGGATTTACCCATTCATATTGATGGAGATTGAACGGCGCGCCGTTGATATTTTTTAATTTCAAAAGATAGCGGCAATCTGAGGGGTTCATTGCATTTGGCACATCATCGTTCAAACCGATGTTCCGGTCAATGCGCAGCGGCACCGTTATGGAGCTGCCATCGGCATACTTCACGACATACATCCCCGCCGGAAATCCGCACTGCCATTGACGATACATCTGGCCGGGAAGCCCTTTGACCATCTCATCGGTATAGTGCATGGTATGCAAAAAGATCAGCGAAGCATAGGCT
>JBAYFV010000346.1:0-3624 GCA_041666985.1 Victivallales bacterium | reverse complement strand
TCCCGGT
The DNA here is from genome assembly GCA_041666985.1 of Victivallales bacterium. Taxonomy (GTDB): domain Bacteria; phylum Verrucomicrobiota; class Lentisphaeria; order Victivallales; family GWF2-50-93; genus GWF2-50-93. The sequence continues at coordinate 3,617 of JBAYFV010000346.1, read as the reverse complement.
TCTGCGCGGGTTGATGACGGGGAACCGACACTCTTGCCTTGGAAGGTGATTGCAAAACTCACGTTTTGCAATCACCTCATCCGGCTATCCAATCCTCACTTGTACTCCACACCGGTTTCCGGGTCGAGGAGTTTGAACTCCTCCAGGTGGAGAGCCGGATCGGCGCGGAAATTAAGCTGTTTCCCGTACATGTTCTCAAGGTCGTTGAGAAGAACGGCATCCTCGTTTTTCAGGCGTGCGAGAATGCTCGGATGCATGACAACCCTGATGGCGATGCCTTTTTCCCTTTTGTGCTTCTTCAGGATTTCCTGAAGACGTCTCTGGATTTCAACGCTCATGCTGAACGGGGATTTGACCTTCCCCCTGCCCTGGCAGTATGGACAGGAGTCGTAAACCGCATCGCTGAGGCTTTCATGTTCGCGCTGGCGGGTCATCTCCATCAGTCCAAATTTGCTTATAGGAAGAATACTTGTCTTGGCGCTGTCATCCGCGACATTGCCTTTCATCTGCTTGAATACGGCATCCCTGTCCCTCGCATAATCCATGTCTATGAAATCAATTACGACAAGACCGCCTATGTTGCGCAGCCTGATCTGTCTTGCTATCTCGTCCGCAGCCTCCAGGTTTGTCCTGAGGATTGTCTCCGGCTGGGCTTTCCCGCGGCTGCTCCCCGTATTGACGTCAACTGATATCAGCGCCTCCGTCTCATCAATGCAGATGTAACCGCCTGAAGGAAGACTTATCTGGCGCTGGAATATCTCGTAAATCTGTTTTTCTATCCCATAGTTATCGAACAAAGGCGTAGGTTTTTTATACAAACTCGCTTTTCCGACCATCTGGCTTCCCGCAATTTTTGCCAGGAAGTCTTTTATGTAGTTGTACGCGTTCTCGTCGTCAACAACTATTTCATCTATCTCCTCGGTAAGGAAATCCCGGAGCGTTCTCAGTATCAGGTTCGGCTCCTCGTAAACGACACACGGCGCCTTCGGATTTTTCTGGATATCCTCAACGCGTTTCCAGAGTTCAACCAGCATGTCAAGATCGCGTTTGAAGAAAATATCCTTCCTGTCCTCGCCGATTGTCCTGCATATGCAACCCATGCCGTCCGGTATTTCCAGATCGTTCATGATCTTGCGCAGCCTGTCGCGTTCACGCTGATCCTCTATTTTTTTCGAAAGCCCGATATGGTCCGAGAAAGGAAGAAGCACCAGGTAACGGCCGGGAATTGAAATATTCGTGCTCACGCGGGGGCCTTTGGTCCCGATGGGGCCTTTTGTCACCTGGACAAGGATTTCGGAACCGGGGGCGAAAAGCTTCGGGATGTCCTCGACCCTGATCCTGCTGTTCCTGCGTTTCTTTTCAAGTTCGGCGAAACGCCTGGTGAATGCGCCGCCGGACTGGTTTCTTTTTCCCTGGCGGTTGTGATGGTCGCTTTTGATTTTCTCAATCATGTCATATGTCGCGGGAAGCATGTCCTTGTAATGCAGGAACGCGTTCTTGTCGCTCCCGATGTCAACAAAGGCCGCCTGGAGCGAATTTTCCAGATGTGTGATTTTCCCGAGGAAAACAGATCCGGTAAGATGCTCCTCCCCTTTTCGTTCAATCTGGTATTCCTCGAGCTTCCCCTTATTCACGAGCGCAACTCTGGTCTCCAGTTTTTCACAGTTGATTACAAGGATCTTCGCCTTTTTTGCAGGCCGGAACAATTTCGTTAAGATATTCATGTGATTTCCAATTTAGTATTTTCAATTTTCAATTTTCGACCCGGAACTGCTGATATGAGGAAGGACTTGCAAGCTTCTTCCATTCACCCGTTCCCAAGAGTCATCCCTTCCAAACCATGATAGCCCTGGACAAATTCAATTCCCGACATTTCCCGTTTCCCTTCGGGAACCACTTTCTTCAGGGAAAGCGCACCTTCGCCGCATGCGATTACGAGATCCCTATTGTCGGCCCTCAAAATCTGCCCCGGATTGCCGCAAATGTCAAGGCAGACCAGATCGGTTACCGATATTCTCGTTTTCCTGCCGACATGCGGAATCATGAAGAAAATTCCGGGCCAGGGATGGTACGCCCTCAACATCCTCTCAATTTTCCGCGCCGGATCCGCCCAGCACACTTCGCCATGCTCCTTCCTTATTTTCCCTGCATGGGTCGCCCTTGAATCATCCTGTGGCCGGGGGCTGAGTTCGCCTGATGCAATCTTCAGGAGAACACCCTCCAAATGCCGCGAAGCAAGCTCCCCGAGCGAATGCTCCAGCTCGTCGGCTCTCTGGCCAGGGAGGATCTCGTATTCGCAGACATGATAAACCGGCCCCGTGTCCAACCCCTTCTCCATCCGCATGAAGCTCACACCGGTAATCCGGTCGCCGCCAAGTATTGCCGCCTGAAGAGGGGAAGCCCCCCTGTATGCCGGCAGTACGGAAGCATGGAGGTTGATGCAGCCCAGACGGGGAAGGGACAGTATTTCCTGTTTCAGTATCTGTCCGAAGGATGAGACAAATATCATGTCAGGTGAAATTCCCCTGAGAAGCCCTGCAAATCCGGGGGAGTTGACCGAATCCGGCTTATCCGCCACGAGGCCTTGCGCTTCACACCACTCGCCTACTGGAGTCGGCCTGATATGCCTTTTCCTTCCGGCGGGCCTGTCCTTCTGGGTGCCGATTCCGACAAGTGAAATATTCTGCGAAACTGCAAGACGGGAAAGCAGCGGAACAGCTATTCTGCCGGAACCAAGAAAATAAATTTTAAGTTTGTCACGATTCATCAATCCCATAACTTAATCCCGAAAAAGAAAAAGAATATGCGGGAATTATTAAAACTTGGGAATTATAATATGATCTTATTTTTCTCATTCGGACAAATTCCTGCTTGGAATTTGTCCGAATGAGAAAAATTTAAACAATTAAAATGAAAATGCTGGGATGAATTCATGCAAACCGAAGTGGCTCTTTCTCTAGGAGGCAACACCGGGGATGTTCCCCTGTACTTCCGCAGGGCTCTGAAGAAACTCCGGGACGGAGGCCTCTGCGAAGTTCGCATTTCCTCACTATACCGGACCGCGCCTGTCGGATGCGCAAAAGGGATGCCGGATTTCATAAATGCGGCTGTCACGGGGAAATGGAAAAGTTCGCTCGATTCGCTCCACAGACTCTGCATGAAAATTGAAATTGAGGAAGGACGTCCGGCGAATCATGTGAAATACGCCTCACGCACCCTCGACCTGGACATTGTCTTCTTCGGTGACACGGTTTATTCGGACAGCCGGATCACAGTCCCGCACAGCGAGGCCAGACACAGGCTTTTCGTGCTAATACCGCTTGCGGAGATCGCAGGAGACAAGATTTTCCCCGGCGAGAAAATGACTGTCGGCGAGATTCTGGAAAAGCGCTCCCGGGAAACGGAATTTAAAGACATCAGCAAGACAAAGTTCCAAGTCAACCGGCAAGACATGAACAGAACTTGACAAAGGCGGATTGCAATCTATCCTTTGGAAACAAAAAGCGGGATAATCCGGAATGCTGAAGGCAATCATTTCATTTTTCGAGTTGCGGGAACGCAAGAGCCGGATATCGGTGGAAATAGTGGCGGGCGTCACAACTTTCATGACGATGTCC
>JBAYFV010000345.1:0-3667 GCA_041666985.1 Victivallales bacterium | reverse complement strand
ATCCTGGCGGACCAGGGTGTTGGATGTCTCCATTTTGTAGAGGTTTCTGAAGTCGACGGCGGCTTCGGGATAGTTGTGGTTGACAAGATATCCCATCCCGGACATGTACGTGACAAAGGGATTTACAAAATTGCCGTATGCCTTATTGGACATGGTTTCCATTTCATCGAAGGAGGTTTTTAATTCCGGATGTTGTTGTTCAAGACCTTCAAAAGTGACCCCGCTTTTTCCATTTGCCGTTTTTTTAGATTCCTCGTTTTCTTTCTTTATCGCCTCGTCCCGTTTTTTTATTTCATCCTCGAATGCTTTTTCAGCCTCCTTCTGCCGTTCATACGCCCTGCGGAGTTCCACGATTGCGTCGGATGTCTTTTCAAGGGCGAAATAGTCGAGGGCCTTGTAGGTGTTGATGAGGATTCGGTCATAGTTGAATCCCCTGTAGGGCAGGGCGTTCTGGTTTGTGAACGCGGAACCTGTCTCCGCGCCTGCGGCTCTCGCGTTGATTGCGGCGCGATCATCGAAATCCTTTATGAGCGCTTCGCATCTCTCAAAGGCCTCGAGGCTGCCCCTGTAGTCTCCGGCGTCGAATTTTATTTTCCCCTGTTCAAGCCTCCACATCAGTTCATCTCCGGTGTCCGCCCTGGCTTCAGCTTTTTCATTTACCAGCGTTACGGCCTTCTCGTAATCGCCGGAAACATAGACTTTCATCAGTTCCTCTTTTTGGGATCTTGTGGTGAAAACAGAGGAACAGCCCGTGGCAAGGACGAGAGAGAGGACAATAAAATATTTAATTGTTCTTCCGGTCATGATCGTTTTTGAAATCCTTGAAGTCGGTTTTTCTTAGAGGAGGCGCAGTCCTTGAAATTGTCATGTTTCAAGGACATGTGTCAGAGTGTCGGGGGATTTTGCTTTGATACTCTGACACGTTGATACCCTGACATTTTTGGTTGCGGGCAAAGCTGCCCTTGGAGGTGTCACCATCCCGGTGTTGCTCGTGGAGTGGCGGGCTCTTCGTCTTTCTGTTTCTTTTCAACCTGACGGCAGATTGCGCCTACCGTCAGAGCGCCTTCCGATTTGATGATTTTAGCCTTGGAAAATTTCTGCTGTACGGAAGTCACTTCAATGACCCCGATTTTTGTCTCGTCGGAACCGATGATGTCTCCCGTGTCAGGATCTTTAACAGCTTCGCCCTGGGCGTAAACCTCATACAGTCCGCCGACATTTATTCCCGTGCCTTCGCCGCGGTTGATCACAAGTTCGTCCCCCTGCACTGAAGCTATTTTTACAGGATAGACACCTTCCAGGATGTATGTTGATGCGGCAGTGGCGGTGTCGGAGAAGAGCATGTCCCTGTAATCGCCGCCGGTCATGTTTTTGCGTTCCTGCGCGGGAATGTCTCTGCTGTCGAGTTTTTTCGTAATGCTGTGGGCGCAGACAATTTTTCCGGACTTCGTCTCAACGACCCTGAAATGAACTTTCATTGAAGCCTTGAGGCGTATTGAAGTCTCCTTTGTGATTTCAATGAATTTTCTTTCAAGGAAAAATTCAACGCGGTCAATGTGTCCGACAACCAGGTAATCGGATACGAGGAGTTTTCCGATTCTCTGTTCTTCGCCTGATTTGATGTAATCGGATTCAGTGAGCTTGTTCTCCCTCATTATCTTGTCAACATTCGCACGTTCGAGAACGCTGAACTTCCGGGACTTGACGAGGTTCTGCAGGAGCTGGTCGGCAAATTCGCTTTCTACGACCTGTATCTTGATTTCCTTGTCATTGATGTTGATCTGTATGTTGCCGGGTTCCAGCACAAATGGAAGAACTGCAAGTGTGGGCTTCTCCGGTTTCACCGCTGTCGCTGCCGCTTCCTTGTTCTGGGCTGAGATGTCTGACGAGGAAAGTGCGAATACGAAAAGCATCATTGTGATTCTCAGAATATTTTTCATGTGGCCTCCAATAGTTTATTTATGTGACCCAGAATATACAACTGTCTGTTTTAAATTCAACGGATATCGGATTGTATCAGACATTTGCAGAAAGCCATTGCAAATGCATTTGCCAATGTTTTTGGGAGCAGCATGGGAGTCGCCTGTGTTTCTTTATCGTGGATACTTTGGAATTCAATGTAAGGCATATTTGAACGCTGCCAATTTACTATAGAATAAATTTTCGATATGGAATGTCAGCCATCACGGAGTATCTTCTGTTTAATCATTTGGAAGGAAGTGATAATGAATAATTTGGATTTTCACGAAGAGCCGTTTGATGAAGGAACTCTATGCAAGTTGGAAATGTATCGTAAATACTTGCGTAGTTGGCTCCCCACGTTTATCAACCATCAGTATGTAGATACTATTCAGATATTTGATTTCTTTGCAGGTCCTGGCTACGATGGAGAGAACAAGCCAGGAAGTCCTGTAATTGCATCACAAGAAATTCGCATCGCCTTAGATGGCAGCAAATCGCGTGATGGCATGAAAATAAAACTGTTTCTCAACGAACTCGATCAAAATAAATATAAAACATTGCAAAGTAATGCTGCTGTCATAAAAAAAGAAAATCCTGAAATTGATGTCATAACTGAAAACAAGGAATTCTCGGATCTTTTTTTTAAGAGCTTTTCTTTAATGGATCGAAAGGGAGTTGCAAACTTTCTTTTCTTGGATCAGTTTGGAGTCAGCGAGATAACGCCTCGTGTTTTCGAGAGTATGATTAATCTCGATAGAACTGATTTTATATTTTTTGTTTCTGCTTCTATAATTAACCGGGTAAAGAAACATCCGGACATTGTAAAATACATTCCGACAATTTCAGAAGAAGACTGGCAGCGCATGACAGGAAACAATGTTAATCGTATTTTGAGCGATGCATATCAGACGTGTATACCTACAGATAAGAGTTACTACTTGAGCAATTTTTCCATAAAAAAAGGCGCAAATGTTTATGGCTTGATTTTTGGCTCCGGGCATCCAGCTGGAATTGAGAAGTTTTTACGAGTTGCTTGGGAGATGGGAGGAGATGCCAACTTTGATATTGACGGCGATAATATTGATGAAAACCAGCCCGCATTGTTTGAAGTCTTCGATAAACCGACGAAAATCACTGAATTTGAGCACGAACTAGAAGCTAAAGTGTTAAACAAAGAGATTCGTGACAATAATCAAGCTTATATATTCTCATTGCAGAGAGGAGTTTTAGCGAGTCATGCACGTGCAGCATTGAAAAATATGTGTAAGGCTGGTAAGCTACCGAAACAGAATTTTCATCTTTCGTATGACGCTTGGAGAAAAAGCAATGCAGAACCAATCATCCATAATAGATGAAGAGGTAATCAATGAATGTAGTATATGAACCAAAGGGCAGGGCCAGGGAATATTCCGAATTGGCTTGTAACCTATATCTGGGATGTACTCATGGTTGTCGTTACTGTTTTGCCCCTGCGTGTATGCGTTCCACGCCTGAAAAGTGGCATTCGCAGGTTGCGTTGAGGAAAAATGCCATTCCCCTCTTTGAAAAAGATGCCGAAAAGCTCATGGGAGATACCCGCCGGATTTTATTCAGTTTTTTAAGCGATCCTTATCAGCCGTTGGAACGTGAAAAACGATTGACGCGACAGGCGCTTGAAATTATTGGTAGATATCGGCTTAAGAGTCAAATCTTGACCAAGGGATGT
>JBAYFV010000344.1:0-3676 GCA_041666985.1 Victivallales bacterium | reverse complement strand
TTTCATTTCCCTCCTTGACTTGCTGATACTACAAGTATATATACTTGTATAACACGCGGAAAAGGAGGAATCAAGATGGGGAATGGCGTAAATCTGAAGAAAATGACGGAAGCAATGAGGAAGCTCAAGTCCAAGCTCATGCGGACAGGGCTCATTGCCCAGGGAACGATAACCGAGCGGAGGATAGAAAGGAGGAGGAGGCGTGGCGGCAGGACAAAATCGAACGCGGAATACGGACCTTATTATCAATGGACGTTCAAGAGAAAGGGGAAAACAGTTACTGTGAATCTGAGCGGAAGGCAGGAGAAGACCTTTCGCAAGGCAATTGATGAAAACAGGAACGTTGAAAATATAATCTCTGAAATGAGAGATCTGTCACTGGAAATATTAAATCTGAAAACAGAGGGAGTGAAGAAAAGAAAACGAGGTTAAAACCCCCTTAACTAAGCGCCATTCTGGTCAGACCCTGAAGAGAATTATCCGAAATTGAATAGTGCCATAGAATTTCTCAAGCTTATAAATTTTTGAAACAAAAATTTATCTAAAACGAACTTTTGATCAGAGATTCATGCACCAGATCATTTAATTTGGCGCATTTCCTGACGATTGCGTTGGCTTCCTTGTCATCAGTGATGAGAGACAGATCAATTTTAAAGAGCCAGCACAGGTCTTCATCGAGCAGGCCCCTTTCCCTGAAAATCTGGATGAAGACCGGATCAAAAGAAGCCGGTTCATTTTCAAAAGGATTCTTGGAGGTGATGACCATGAGGGCGCGTCCGGCAAAATCAAGGAATTCCTTTGACGCAGGAATTGCTTCGCAGGAAAAACCACCATTGTTCAGATATTCAGCCATCTTGATTTTCCTGTCGGCCTTTTTCATGATTGATTCCGCAATTTCCTTCCGGTGTACAGCATCGCTCTTCTCAGACCTGCCGATAGAATCATCCACGATCAAATCTTTCATTCCGGAATCGTTCAATGTGATAAGTCCTGATTCGGCGAGTTTCAGCATCGCCTCATAATTCGACCTGGTCACGACATTCAGCCTTGAAACTGGGGTTTCCCCGGAATATTCACGCAGTATTGAAATGATGTTTCCAGCCTGCGCTTCCTGCCTGTCCTGGATGATCACAAGAGCTTTCAATATGTGTCCAGATGAACTTACATCCGCCTTGAACGAGAAAATACCATCATTGAAACGTACCAGCAGATCCTGGCGCGCACACTCATAAGGAGGAGCCAAAATGGCTGTTCCCGACAAGCTTTCTTCCTGTGTCTGGACAGGCGTTCCGTCCGCATCCAAGTTCCTCTTGTCTGCGGATTTCGCAAAATCCGTGCCGAGGATTTTCTCAAGCCGCTCCATGAACTGTTTCCTTGAGGTCTGGAGGTGGAGATTGTCAATGGAACTGTCGGGATCCAGGACTCCGGAGGCAATCTCCTTCTTGAAGTCAAGCGTTGCAAGCATCCTGTGTTCGATGGTGTTTTCCGCGATGATGTTGATCACGTTCACGCTGTTCTTCTGATGCTTCCTCCAGGCGCGGGAAATCCTCTGTTCAAGTTTCGCGGGATTCCATGGCAGGTCGAGGTTGACGACAACGCTAGCCGCCTGGAGATTAAGGCCAACCCCGCCGGAATCAGTGGAGAGGAAGACACGGCATTCCTTGTCGTTCTTGAACCTGTTTATCTCCTCACGCCTCAGATCCTGCCTGACCGAGCCGGTATGAAGAGCGTACTTCGTGTCCTTGTCTTCGAGCCGCTCCTTGACAAGATCCAGCATTCCGACCCATTCCGAAAAGATGATCACCTTGCGGTCCGGCTCATCCGACCAGATGTCGTCAAGTATCTTGAAAAGTTCATCCACCTTCGGAGCATCCTTGATTTTCTTATCAAGGATGAATACTGAATCGCAGAGCATCCTCATGCAGGCGAGCAGACGCTGGAGCTTCTTCATCTCCTCCTCCCGGAGAGGGCGTTTCTGCGCAATCCGCAGAAGGATCGAGACCTGGTATTCGTTCTCGTCGTACCTTTTCCGCTGCTCCAGCGTAACTCCGACGAAATAATTATTGTCGATCCTTTCCGGGAGCTGTTCGCTTATATCCGTTTTCCTCCTCCTGATCATTACGGGCTTGAGCTGTTCATGGAGGAGCCGCATATTTTTTATCCCGACAGTTTTGCCTTCCCCGTCAAAATCGTAGAACTGCCTGTTGAACCTGAACAGGCTTCCGAAAATCTTCGGGTCCACAAACTCGGTAAGGGAGAAAAGTTCGTCTATCCTGTTTTCTATGGGCGTGCCAGTAAGCACGAAGGCATAGTCGGAACGGAGCTTCTTCACGGCAGACGCAGTCTTTGTCCTCCAGTTCTTGATCCTCTGCGCCTCGTCAAGGATAATCACGTCGGGACGGAGAATCTCATTGATCTCGTGTTCGTCCCTGACAATCTGCTCGTAGTTCAGTATGAAGAAAAATGTTTTCCCGCACTCGTAGTCCAAGAGACGCTCTTTCCTGCCACCGGCAACAATCTTCAGAGGCAGATCCGTGAACTTCCTGATCTGCTCCTCCCATTCCGATTTGAGGGATGTCGGACAGACGATGAGGGTCTTGGACACTCCACTGGTTTCCTTGAGCAGCTTGCAGGCGGCTACCGCCTGCACCGTCTTTCCCAGACCCATTTCATCTGCGAGCATCGCCCTGCCGGTAAATGCCAGGAAAATCATTCCCTGGACCTGGTAGTCGTAAAGAGGGAATTTCACAATGTCCGCTGATCTCCTGCCGCTTTTCATTTCGTCAAGGAAGGATGACTTCCTGAGTTCCAACTCGCGTTTCCGCGCAAGCTCGACGGCATATTCCCTGACTCCCCTGGAAATCCTGATGCTTTTCCGGATATTGCCATCAACCGACTGGACTTCCCTGGAAAAAGCCATAAGAGATTCATCTGCGGGGCGGTTGAGATCGCCGTTGACATCAAAAAACTTCGAAATGAATTGCATCGTCTTTGCTTTGGAACTGTCCGGAACCTGTGCTCTTACCTGTATTGCGAATCCGGAGTGTTCGAGGAATATTTCAACAAAAGGAGACTTATCCTTGGATTTGATTTTTTTGTTTTCCTTGAGCAGTATTTTTTCGATATGCTTGCAGGTGCCGAGGAAGTTCTTCTTGAAATCGGGGCATGTACAGAAATTTGTCCGTGAATCCTGCGAACGGAGCTCTACGGTATATGAAGTTGGTTTTTCGCTATCTTTTCTTGATACGGTGTAATCGGCAAATATCCCCGAGAAACCATCGAGTTTTTTGATCGACATATCCTCGGTTTCGGCGCGGTGCCTCCTGAGCCGTATTTCATACTCGTCGTCGGTGAGCCATCCGGTAGTCTTGTGGAACTTTTCCTCAGTCTGTGCGCATTCCCTGCCGCATTTCCTGTATTCTTTTTTCATCTTTGTCCTTATTTAAATGATAGCACAGGCATCTTGTCTGTGGACTTAAAATACAATTCCCTGAGCTGATTGCAAAATTGCCTCATCAACGTGATACAGACGTTTACGATGAAAAGAGCTTAAAATTCCATTACTATCATCGAGTAGCCTATTGACTTGCCGACATTAACTTCCGCGTAACCGTCTTTTACGGCAAATTCAAGCGGCGTTCTGTCAGGCGCCAGATAAACTTTTTTTGGAGCTGGG
>JBAYFV010000343.1:0-3697 GCA_041666985.1 Victivallales bacterium | reverse complement strand
TCCGGCGGCAGCTGGCTCCCGTCGGGCAGGTTTCGCTCCAGAATGGAGGCGACAAGCTGATCCCGCACCATCGTGTATTTACATTTTTTAGATTTGATTCTCATTTTGCTATACCATTGCTGTACCATTTTTATATTATATGCTTTTTGACTGGTTCTGTCAATGGGTGCGGGAAAAAAAGAATCAAAAAAGGCAATGCGTCAGTCTTTGCGGGAGCAATCGTAAATTTGTCGAAGGTAGGGCGCGCTCTTCGTAACGCGCCGCCTCAAGAACGGACACCTCGGAGAGGTGTCCCTACCTCCAGAAATAAAGACTGACGCATTAAAAAAAAGGCAGTGCGCGGTGACGGCTCAGTGTTTACGGCAGCGACTATTCAGAAGTTTTCTTTATCCTTTTTCAGGCATATTATAAGTGCGCCTATGATGCCGGGAACCCAGCCGAGCAGGGTAAGGACTGTTACAATGATAATGCTCCCGCATCCCTTGTCTATCACTGCAAGCGGTGGCAGAAGCACACAAAATATCGCGCGTAAAATTCCCATGGGGACTCTCCTTTATTTTTCCTGAAAACAATTGAATTGTTTTCAAGAAAAAATATGTTCAAAGTTGGATGTTCATGTCTTCTACTCGGCCCTGAGGACGTCGATCGGGTTCTGCTGTGCCGCTTTCCAGGCGGGGTAGGTTCCGAAAATTATCCCGACAAGCCCTGAAATCACGATTGAAAGGGCGAAGCTCCAGAAGGAGTAAACTGTGGGCCATTCGGCATAACGTGTCACAACCTCTGAAATCGCCACTCCCATGGTCATCCCGATTGCTCCGCCAAGAACCGTAAGGGAAACCGTTTCAATCAGGAACTGGGATATGATGTCGCTTTTTTTTGCACCTAGAGCCCTTCTTGTCCCTATCTCCTTCCGGCGCTCGTAGACATTCGCCAGCATGATGTTCATTATCCCGACACCGCCGACAAGAAGGGAGATGCCGGCAATGGAGCCCATGATGACCGTGAAAATATTCTGTGTCTGTTCCCGCTGTTTAAGAAGTTCGAACGGAACAATAATTCCCCAGTCCTTGTCCTTCTGGTGGGTTTTGTCCATATACCCCTTTATCCGTTTCGCGGTGTCGTCAATGAATGCGATATTCGCGACTTTTACAATGAAAACATCGTGTTCGATATAGGTGATTGTCATCTGCTGCCTGTTCTGCCCCTGGTAGGCGTTGTAACCGAACATGCTGTTCGAGGTTGAGACGGGAATGATGATCATGTCGTTGGGGCTGTTCACTTCGGGCAGTTGGGTTCCGATATTGTTTTCAATGATGCCGACAATCTTGAATATGGCATTTTCGACCCGTATCATGCTGCCGAGTATCCCGGTCTTTTCGATGGAGAAGAAATTGCGCTTGATGTTCCTGCCGATTACGCAGACATTTGAGGCGTTGGCCTCGTCAATCCCGTTAAGCCAGCGTCCCTCGACTAATTTTGATTTTGAATCATCGAGGAATGATGTGTTCGCCGAGACAAGAAGCATGTCAAGGCGGGTGACGCCTTTCAGGATTTTCTTCCTTGAGTTGCGGATGGTCGTAATCCTCTCGATATTGTCAAAATGTTTCAGGTTTGAAAGATCCGTCTGGTTCAACCCGAAGTTTTCAGTCATTCCGCTTTGCGAGGATGTGCTGCTGTTCTTGCCGGTGACTGGAGGTTTCTTGCTGAAGACAATTATCTTGTCAATACCCATGGCCTCGATCTGGGCGAGGGACTGCCTTTTCGCCCCTTCCGATATCGCGAGCATTGAAATGACGCTTCCGACGCCGAAGATTATCCCCAGCGAGGTCAGAAAGGAACGGATCTTGTGCAGGAGAAGATTGTGAAGGGAAAGCCTGAATAGATCATTGACCAGCATATGTTTTTTTCCTGTTAATTTTTCCGGGACGGAAAAATTTCCTTATTCCGAACTTCCACGCATGCCATCCTACTTCTCTCCGAACTCTTCTTCGCCGATGACTCTGCCGTCCTTGAGGTAAATAACCCTGTCGCAATAGATTTTAAGTTCCGGATTGTGCGTTACCATGAGGATGGTCGTGTTCTTATCCTTATGGAGAGTTTCAAACAGCTCCATTATTTCGTCGCTTCTCTTTTCGTCCAGGTTTCCGGTGGGTTCGTCTGCAAGGAGAAAGGAGGGATTGTTGCTCAGGGCGCGCGCTATTGCAACTCTCTGGCACTCTCCCCCGGAAAGCTCGGTCGGGCGATGCTTGAGCCTGTGGGACAATTTGACCTTTTCGGCGAGTTCCTCCGATATCCTGTTGCGCTGATGCTTATGGACTCCCGCGTATACGAGAGGGACTTCAATGTTCTGCTGTACGTTAAGATGCGGGAAAAGGTTGAAACTCTGGAAAATAAAACCGATGCATGAGTTCCTGAGTTCGGCGAGCCTGTTGTCGGAAAGACGGCTGACTTCCTTGTCAATCAGGAAATACTTGCCTTCCGTAGGCACATCAAGGAGGCCCAGTAGATTCAGCAGCGTTGATTTTCCTGAGCCTGAAGTCCCCATGATTCCCGCAAACTCTCCCTTCCTTACAGTTATGTTGATACCTTTCAGCACGGGGACGTCGGTTGTTCCCATGCGGTATGTCTTTATGACGTTTTCAAGCCTGACTATGACGTCGGACGGCTTTTGATTTGGTTCGGATTCGATGTTCATTATCAGCCTTTTAATTTTTCCGGGACGGAAAAATTTTCTTTCCGGATATTCAGAGCAGAGGTCGTCGTCCGCCTAATTTGATTTGTTCTGAAACGGCCTGTAAAGATAAACGGTGTCGCCTTCGCTCAGTCCGCTTTTTATATGGACATAGTTGTCGTTTGAAATACCGAGGGTGACATATGCGGTTTTGGGCTTATCACCGTTTTTGAGATAGACAAAATATTTCCCCTCCTCCTCGAAAACAGATTCAATCGGGATGGACATGACATCTTTGAGGGTTTCTGTTATTATCTCGATCTGGACGCTCATTCCGCTTACGAGCGCAGGATCCTGCACATCAAGTTCCACTTCGGAATTGTAAATTTTAGGAGAGGTTCTGTCCCAGAAAATAAGGTTCACGGGAAGGAGCGATATCTTGCTGATTTTCCCTTTTAATTTCAGGTTTGTAAGGGAATCGGGAGTTATGATGACCGGATCATTCATTGAAATTTTCGACCTGTACTGTTCAGGCAGATCGAATTCCACAATGAGCCTGCTCATGTCCGGAATGGTCAGGAGAACCTGTTTTCGCCCTATGTCCATCCCGATTTTCAGTTCAAGCGTCCCCCCCCATCGCTTGTTGTCCGGATCACCGTAGGTTACGATTCCGTCCACGGGGGCGACAAGTTGCATGATTTCAAGGTAGCCCTGGTGTTTCTTGAGATCCCTTTCCAGTTTTTTCCTGTTTTCATCAACCCTGCTTATGGCGTTTTCCTTCTGGATAAGCTGTGAAGCGGTTTTAATTTTTGTCTTGGTGAGGTTGAGCTTTGCCTGTCCAACAGCATTTGTCAGCTGGGAGATTTTATTTGGATAGGAGAACCTTTTGAATATCTTGCGTTCAAGAATTGAGTTTGCATGGCTTATTATCTCCCTTTCCGCCTTCTTCTTGAGTCCGTCCAGCTTAAGTTTCGCGGCATCGGCGTCTTCCTGCTTCATGTATACGGTGTTTGAATAATTATCGTT
>JBAYFV010000342.1:0-3746 GCA_041666985.1 Victivallales bacterium | reverse complement strand
CCCGGATATCTAAATGAACCCGTAATGTGATAGGCGTTTGTTCCATAATCCGGACTATACCAGCACCACAATGTCAGATTCACGTCATTTTGAGCATCATTAGACCATTCAGAGTAAAATGGGTTTTTATCGTCACCGCTTGGACATACTGCAAGTTTTACCGAAACATATTTGCCAGAGGCAAGCAGGGCGAACCAAGAGTCATGATATCCAGGGATAGTCACTGATCTACGAGCAGGAGTGAAGTAGTCAGCACTATCCGAAAGATAACTTGCAAAAGCTAATCCGATTTGCCTTTGATTATTTACGCATTGAATTGATTTCGCCATGTCCTTGGCGTTCTTCAGCGCCGGAAGCAACATCCCCGCGAGAATTGCGATGATCGCAATTACAACGAGGAGCTCAATGAGGGTGAATGGCCTTGTTCCTGATCTGTTCATTTTCTCAACCCCGTATTTCATTTTAGCTGGCTTCGTCTTTACTATAACTTCCGCTCCTGCGGAAAAATCAGGCTATTCTCCTTCGACCCCGCTTGCTCTTTCATGCTTGCCAGACTGTTTAATTGTTTGCTTGCACAAAACAATTATATGGCATTGTTGATTATTTGTCAATGCCATGAAAAATAAAAGTTGTTTTTTATCAACTGCATGATATTCTAAATCCATAGGAAAATATATTTCAGGCCCACAGGCGAGACGCCTGTGTTGCATTGTGTTATTGTTAATTACAGAAAGATGTTTGAACAAATGAATGATTTTATCAGGGACATATACCGAAGCCTGCTTGTCAAGATAAACAGCGGCGAAATAAAGACGGGGGAGTCGCTGCCGCCGGAAATCAGGCTGGCTGAGATTTTCGGCACCAACCGCATGAACGCCCACCATGCGGTGAAGATGCTTGAGGGAAAAGGACTGGTAATACGCAGAAAACGTATCGGCACTGTGCTCCGGAACGACATCGATCAGAATCTGGTTTCCAGACTGTCCAAGGAAGCCAACCGCGTCATATATGTCCTGTGTTCATCAACCCCTCATTGGATTCACTGGAATGAAACTTCATTTCAGGCGCTTGAAAAAGAGATGGCGCCTGCCGGGTATTCCGTCATGTATGACAATATTCCTTCAAGCGGCACAAGGGAAGATTACATTGCGCTGCTGAAAAAGATTTCAAGCGCCGGAGCTTCGACGCTGGTGATTTTCCCGGACGTGGAAGATGCCGACTTCTTGAGGAACAACGGGGATCTGCTGCTGGATTTCCAGATGCCCGTGTATATGCTCAACCGCAGTGGCGAGCCAATGCCGCTGGACATGGTCTCTTTCGTTTCAATGGATCCTTTTGGCGACGGAATTACCGTGGGCACATTATTGAAAAAGCACGGCTGCCTCAACGTGGCGATGTTTAACGAGGATACTGGATCGTTCTTCTGGGGAATCAAGCGTTACGAAGGGTTGCTGGTCGGGTTGCGTCGGGGCATCGGCAAAAAAACATCGCCGCCGGAAAACATTCCCGCCAGCCCCGGTGGATTTCCCAGGGCGCTGAAACTGGTCAAGAAGTTTCGTGGCGACATGGTGATTGTCGCAGTCAACAACCACTTTGCCGCAAAATTCATAGACTTTGCGAAGCAGCGGGGTTTATCCATTCCGGCAGACTACCGGCTGATTGCATTTGATGACAATCCGCTGTTCCGTTCCTACAATCTGACTTCCATGGCAGCCCCGATGCAGAAGATCGGCGGCCTTTTCGGCAAGCTGATCTGCGACAGATCGTGGCTAGAGGAGTTCAGGGGGAAAGTCTCGATAAAAGTCAACTCCGAATTGGTTGTCAGGGAAACTTTCAAGATTTAAAATTTTCTCGGCTCAAGGCGATTACGCAATTGCCTCGTATTGCATTTCATTTTATTCCCCCTATATTCCAGCTAAAAAAAGAGGTGTACGGTGGGATTTTGGAATTAATAATAAGCAAATTGAGGATACCCGTTGAAAAAGACGGGATTGACGAATACCTGAAAGCCGCTTCACAAAAACTGAAATGCGGCGTGGAAGGCATGAAATTCTCCAGAATGCTCGGCAAATCGCCCGACACGGGCGACAAAGACCAGTTCTACTACGAAATCTCAATGGCTGTCACCGTTCCCGACAGCTTCGAGGCTGGCAAATTAGACTCAACCAATCTCTCCGGGACTTGTTTTGACGCAACGCGTCTTTCGGAGCGCGCTGTGTCAGCAGCGCTTTTAGATAATCCCAAAGCGACGCTTACACGCCGCACTCCAAAAGATTGCTTTGCAATCATAAAGGAAAGGCCCATAATAGTGGGCTTCGGACCTGCCGGGATCTTCGCCGCCCTTGAGCTTATAGGTTACGGGATTAAACCTTTGATATTTGAAAGAGGCAAAAAGATAGAAGAGCGTGACATTGATGTCCAGAGATTCATCAGGGAAAGGGAGCTGGATCCCGAGTCAAACATCCAATTCGGCGAAGGCGGCGCCGGCTCATACTCGGACGGAAAGCTGTTTTCAAGGATCGGGAATAATTCCGGACATGTGGACAAAGTGCTGGATACTTTCATAAAATTTGGCGCGCCAGAGGAAATAGGATACGTCAGCAAACCCCATCTTGGTACGGATGTGCTGTGCAGGATAGTCCGCAACATGAGAAATCATATCCTTGAAAGAGGCGGAGATATATATTACAGCTCGAAGGTTACCGACATGCTCGTATCCGACGGCAAAATCCAGGGCGTAGTAATCAACGGGGAGAAGGAATATCTTTCTTCAATCGTCTATCTTGCGGTGGGGCATTCCGCGCGTGACACATTCGAGATGATTCACAGCAAAGGCGTTGCTGTCGAGCAGAAGCCGATTTCTGTCGGTGTCAGGGTGGAGCATCCGCTTGAAATCATCAACCTTATAAGATACGGCGACAAATACAGGGATTTTCGCGGCATAGGGGCCGCCACTTATTCCTTCAATTACACCGACCGGAAAACAGGAAGGGGCGCGTATACATTCTGCATGTGCCCCGGAGGAGAGGTGGTAAACGCCTCGTCAGAAAAAGGCATGATGGTTTTGAATGGCATGAGCTACTCCGCCAGGTCATCGCCATTCTCGAATTCGGCGATTGCCGTAACCTGCCGGACGGACGATTACAAATCCGCAAATCCGCTGGCAGGCGTCGAATTCCAGAGGGACATAGAGCGCAAGGCCTTCAATGCGGCGGGAGGAACATGGAGGGCGCCCGCACAGAATCTGATGGATTTCCTGAACGGAAAACCCTCTTGCGCCCTGAATAAAAACTCTTACAGGATGGGGGTCGCATCCGTCAGCATGAATGAAATCCTCCCGGAATTCGTATGCGAATCCCTTGCGACCGCATTTAATAAATGGAGGGTTGATTATCCGTTATTTGTCTCAGAGCATGCGATATTGCTTGGTGCGGAAACAAGAACGTCCTCCCCGGTGAGAATCAAACGCGGCGAAAAACATGAATCGGCAAACATGAAAAACCTGTACCCGATAGGGGAGGGTTCAGGCTATACGGGAGGCATAACGAGTTCGGCCGCAGACGCCATCAAGACCGTGGAACTCAGCCTCCTGTAAGGATTTCTCCTGCAGCTCCGGAAAAATCACTGAGCCGATTTCAAAACTCAAATTTAAAGGAGCGCGGGTTTTCTTACCCGCGGAAATCTAACTCAAGCGGCGGACTGGAAAGTCCGCCCTCCGTTAGTTTTGAATCGGCTCAGGGTAGTTT
>JBAYFV010000341.1:0-3757 GCA_041666985.1 Victivallales bacterium | reverse complement strand
TCATAAAGAAAATACTTTGTGACTTTGCGCCTTTGCGTGAGGTGGAGTTTCAAAGGAGGAGACAGAATTGAATTTGAACTCAAATTCGGTTTTATTCTGAATCCTGACTTCTGAATCCTGACTTCTTTTGAAATTGGCTCAATCATCCTGCGTTTTTACAGGGATCTGACTGAAGCAGAATTCTTTCGCGCACCATCAGTGCGGCTCCTTTTGCCGCAGCGTACTCATCCAGTCTCGATATCTCCACGGAAAGTTTATCCGCTGTTCCGGCCAGACAGTACAGGGACAAATCGCGATTTATTGTCTGCAGCAGGATGTCTCCCAGTTTGGAAAGCTCCCCGCCGATGACGATCAGCGAAGGATTCAGCATCGTAACGACCGTGCAGAGGGCGTTGCTTATCCTGGCGCTTATGTCGTATGCCAGCATGCGTGCGTTCTTGTCATGTCTTGCGGCTTCGCAGAAACCGCCTATCGAAAACTTGTCAATCCTGAGTTCGGTGGAGACTCCGTTGGCAATCAGTTCTTCGACCCTGCGGAGGATGCCGGATTCACCGGCGACGGCTTCCAGGCATCCGCGGTTTCCGCACTGGCACAGGGGGCCGTCGGTCTGGATGACCAGATGGCCTATTTCCATGCCGCGGCATGAATCTCCGATGAACAGGCTGCCGTCCTTTATGAAACCGCCGCCGATTCCGGTGCCGGTGTTCATCCGGAACATGCTTGCCGGCGGATTCGGGAAACGGCTGTAATATTCCATGAAAGTCCCGGCGAGGGTTTCAGGCACGATCAGTCCCGCCGCAATGCCTGTCTCCCGCCGCAGCCACTCCGAGGTATTGAAGTTTTCCCATCCGGATATGTTTACCGCCTTGAGCGAGACGCCTTTCCCCATGTCCACCATGCCCGGGTCGGCGAACCCTATGCCCTTCACCTTGGCCCAGTCCGCTCCGGCCTTTTTTTTCAACATGCGGATAAGCGTGCGGATTTCGCTGCAACAGGCGTCAATCCCGTTTCGTGACAGTCCGGGCGCTTCCGCTGAAACAATCGTCTCCCCGTTCAGGTTGGCGATTATACCGACTGTTTTTTTGAATTGAAAATCTATTCCGGCCAGCCAGAGGCAGTCAGCATTCAGCGAAATGACCGGAGAAACCCTGCCGGTCCTCTTGCCCTTCCGTTCCAGTTCCGAGATGACGCCTTCGGCCTTTAACTTGTCGATCACCTCGAACACCGTTGCCGCCCTCAGTCCGGTCCGTCTTGAAAATTCCACGCGGGTAAGCCTTCCCCTGTGGCAGAGCTCCTTCAATATCTCCCGCCTGATATACTCTTTTCTGTTCATGATGAATATTTCCGTTCTAAGAATTAATAATACGTTTGCGAATTAATAATACATAATAATATTGAATATTTCAATTATAAATAAGAAATAAGTATTGATAATATGGTAAATAAAAGATATAATAGTCCTTGTAGTACTTAAATAATAATCACGGAGTTGAACATGCAAACCGTAAAGATGGGAGAGATGACAGTCGGCGAACTGCAGGAATACCTGAAAACCAACCGCACAATTATCCTTCCCTATGGCGTGGTTGAACAGCACGGCCACCATCTGCCCCTGGACACCGACATCAGGAATGCTGAAATACTCGGTGCGAAACTCGCGGAAAAGCTTGGCTGCATCGTCGCGCCAACCCTCAATTACTGTTTTTCCGGGGGCATGCTTACAGGCACAATCAATGTAAAACCGAATACTTTCTCCAACATGGTGGGGGAGATCGTGGAATCCCTGGCGTTGCAGGGGTTTCAAAACATCATAATCCTTCCGGGTCACGGCGGCAGTGAGAGCCTTCAGCATCTGAAGGAATCCCTGAGAATATTGAAATGGCTCAATCCGGCTCTGAAGGACACCATGATCATGCTGGTCCAGCCGTGGAATTTTTCCCCGACCTGGCTGAAGTTTTTCAAGACCCGCGACTACCATGCCGGCGAAGCCGAGACATCGCTGATTAAATACTGGACGCCGGAATTTGTGCGCGGAAAAATCGTGATGGACAAGCCGGCGGTGTCTGAAATGCTGCGGAACGACCCGGATTCCTATCAGAAGCGCAGTTCACTGACCGGAATGAATGACGAAATCCAGTTTACGGAGCAGCGCCGCGAGGTGAAAGTCGGAGTCATGGGATATCCGGAAAAAGCGTCTGCAGCGACAGGCGGGAAAATCACCGGGGAAATTCTTGTCAACGCCGCAACCGGGCTGAAAAAGGCCATTGCCGCCGCAGACAAGGCCCGGAAAAACGGAACTGCGATAGAAATAAAAAACAATGACAAATTGAAAATATTGGCACTTTAAAAACCAAGGAGTTGAAAATGGAAACATCAGAAAAGATCGACAAGAAACACATCACCGGCGGCGAAACCGACGGGGGCATTACAAGTTCCTACGCGACCGGGGACGGGGTGAAGCTGAAAGTGCCGTACTCTTTCATGGGAACCATCTACGGCAGGGAAGAAGAGGAGGCGGTGCTGGCCGCGATGAGGCAGGATACGCTGACGATGGGGCCGAAGACCGCCGAATTCCAGAAGAAATTCGCGGCAATGTGCGGCGTCAAACATGCCTTTGCCGTATCCAACTGCACCACCGGCATGCATGTGGCCACCCAGGTGTTTGACATTAAAAGGGGCGATGAAGTGATTGTCACCCCGAATACTTTTATTGCAACGTCCCTGGTCATTCTCAAGGAGGGTGCAATTCCGGTTTATGCCGACATCGATCCGAAAACATTCAATATCGATCCTGAGGAAGTCGCCAAAAAGGTGACAGGCAAGACCAAGGCGATCTACGTGGTCCATTATGCCGGCCTGATGGTGGACATGGATCCGATCATGGCAATCGCGAAGAAGCACAATCTGCTGGTGCTGGAAGACTGCGCCCATGCCCCGTATGCGGAATACAAGGGCAGAAAAGCCGGTTCCATCGGCGACATCGGCGTGTTTTCCTTCCATTCCCTGAAGAACATCACCACCTGCGGCGAAGGCGGCATGATCACCACGAACAATGATAAGTTCGCCAAGGGTATTGAATCCCTCCGCTGCATGAATCTTACTCATGACAGGGGAGCCGGCGTGAATGAATGGACTTTCGGCAGGATCACCTGCAAAAAGACATCGCCCCTGCAATACTGGGTCCCGTCGCACTTTGACGTCAATGACTGGAACGGGCACTGGGGCAACAATTACCGCATGAACGAGATTCAGGCGGCAGTCGGATGCGTCCAGCTGGACAAAATCGACATGCTGACCGAAAAAAGACGTGAAATCGGACACAAAATCACGGCCGGATTAAAAGGCGTCAGAGGTATCACCCCGGTTTATGAACCCAAGGAATGCAAACATGTGTTCCATCTTTACACCGTCTGTGTGGAGGAGAAGGAACTGGGTGCGACCAGGGATGAATTCATGAAAGTGCTATACGAGGAGGAAGGCATCCAGACAATTCTGCATTATCAGCCGACTTACCATTTTACCGGTTTGCAGAAGATGGGGTATGATCCCGACCAATGTCCGCGTGCCAACTCATTCTTCTACAGGCGTGAAACCAATCTGCCGATGCATCCCAGGCTTACGGACGCCGATGTCGAAAACATGATCAACGGCATCAGGAACGCCGCCGGAAAGGTTGGAAGAAGATAAGAAGGGGGCATAATGAAAAATATTTCAGGAAGTCAACTTTAAAAAAACTCTAAACTATTGCCAAGGAAGG
>JBAYFV010000340.1:0-3758 GCA_041666985.1 Victivallales bacterium | reverse complement strand
CTGAATTCAGAATAAGTTACAGGCTTGTGTTTCATAGACATCCCTCAGGATGACGGATGATCCGCTCATCCGCGGGGCGATAGTGGGGAAAATGTCAAAAACTAAAAAGGAGTACATATATGGATGCTTCAATTGGAAAGCTGCTTGAGCATGTTGAAGAGCACATGATGAAGACGGTTGAACACATGCAGACCGATTTTGCCGCAGTCAGAACCGGTAAGGCGTCACCGGCTCTCGTTGAAAACGTCATGGTTGACTATTACGGCACCCCCACAAGACTCAGGGAACTCGCCGGAGTGACAACTCCCGAAGCGAAGCTTCTGGTGATTCAGCCCTGGGATCCTTCGTCAATGAGCGCAGTGGAAAAGGCGATCATTGCCGCAAATATCGGAATATCACCCGTGAGCGACGGTCGTGTCATAAGACTCCCGGTTCCTGAACTCAGCGAGGAAAGACGTGCTTCATTTGCAAAACAGGTCAAAGCTCGCGCCGAGGAGGCAAGGGTTGCAATCCGCAATGTGCGCCGTGACGGAAACGAAGTCGCAAAGAAGTCCGAGAAAAACAGCGAGATCACTGAAGACGACCTCAAGCAGATGCTTGAGGATATTCAGAAGCTTACCGATGACTACATCAAGGAAGTTGATGATATCCTTATGAAGAAAGACAGGGAATTGATGAGCATATAGGATATTTTTCCGGTCTCCGTGAAAAAATATGTCTTATGATAAGAAAGCATTTCTACATCCTGCTCGTTATTCTTGCCGGGGCGGGATTTCTGCTTCGCATGCAGGTATGCAGGGAACTTGTTGATTCCGATGTCCAGGTTTCGCATCCTTCTGCCGGTACTGACATGGCAACCTACAAGGAGCTTTCCGAAAGGATAATGAAGGGCGAGTACAGCGGTGAATTCTATTATCAGCCCTTTTATTATGCGGTTTTTCTTCCTGTTGTCCATGAAATCCTAGGGCGGGGGCTTTGGCCGGTGATGATTGCACAGGCCTTCCTTTCAGCGCTTGCAATTTTCTTTGCGGCTTTGTCGTCTGCGTTGCTTTGGGGCAGAAGGGCAGGGGTGGTGACCGCTTTTCTCATGGCATTTTCGGCAGTGCTCATTCTCTACGTGCCCTACCATCTCATAGAAACTCTGCAGGCGTTCTGGATCACTATGATCCTGTATGCTGCGGTCATCGCATGGCGCAGCGGCAAAACTGTTCACTGGGCCATAACGGGATTTCTTGTTTCACTTTCAATACTGACACGCGGGAATATCTGGTTTTTCGTGCCTGGTCTTCTTGCTGCCGCCTGTTTTTCCGGGTTCGCCGGAAAGTTTTCCGGAAACATGCCGCACTTAAAACAATGCATGCTGAAGGCAATGCCCGCGCTTGTTTTCATGATCATGGTTGTACTGCCCCAGATACCTTTTGCCCTGCGAAATTCGCATATTTCCGGCAGATTGAGCGGACCCTCGACGGCTGCCGGTGCCGTGCTTGCTCTCGGAAACACTCCGGAAGCGCCTCCGGGCGGACGCAATCCGGGCTCAGGGGCCGGGCCGATGGAATATCCGGAAACCTATTATGCATGGATGGGGAAAAGCAAGGAAACGCCCGTCACCGGAAGAATATTTGAATGGTTCAGGGAGGAGCCTGCGGCTTTTCTGGAACTGCAGTTCCGCAAAATGCTTCTGTTCTGGGATTACCATGAGATTCCCAATAATATCGCCTTTGAATATCAGGGTGAGAAAAGCAGTACTTTTAAAAATTTCGCAGTTGTCCCGACATCGCTTATAATGGCGATGGCATTGGGCTTCTTTTTCCATTATCTGTCTTCCCTTGCAAAATCCGGATTCAGGAGGGTTGGAAAACATCCGCAGCCGCTTATTTTCTTCTACCTGATTATTTCATTCTTCCTTGCGACCGCCGCATTTTACATTCTTGCGAGATTCAGACTGCCGTCCGTTCCTCTTCTTGCCGTCGGGGCGGGGGGGTTTTCAGGAGTCCTGATTGTCAATATGAGAAGGCGTGCCTGGCGGAAGGTTGTCATGGGATCTGTCATGCCCTTGCTTCTGGGGCTGTTTATTGTTTTTGCCGCTTATGACCTTTACAGATATTTGTTTGAGTCCCGGGTAATGCGGCTGGTGCGTCCTCTTGGTATCCGCTCTGAACTTCAGAAAAACAAAATCCTCTATATGGACAACGGTCCGCTTTCATTCGGTTCATGGACTCCTCTTGAATTGAAGGAGGGGCGGGTTGTCAAAAAGAAGTTTTCACTGAGGGATTCCCCTGACGGCGGAACTGCGAAGTTCGCATTCCCGATTCTATGTGAAATCCCGGGGAATTTAAGGGTTGAGGTTAACGGAAGTATTCAGGCATTTGAGCTGAAGCGGGGGATGAATGAAAAGGCTTTTGAAATTCCATTCACCGCTTCTGACTCGCAGGTTGTCATAAGGACCGTTTATCTCGACTGCAAAGCTTATGCTGTCCTGGATTACCAGCGGGATTATGGCAGGACGGAAGTTGGCGGGAAGAGAATCGGCGCCGAACTGGTTTCGAAGCTGTATCTTGAAACTGCGAATAAAGAAGCCGCAAGGTGACTGGCGATTTGAAGCTTAGTAGTCGTGTTCATAAATCCGACTACTTAGCTGTTTTTCCGAGACTCCGCAATCTCCTGTTGCGCGTCATATGCCAGTTTTTTAGAGGTTCCCTTGATTATTTTCGACAGCCTGATTATCTTCAGCACGTATGAAAATAAAAAATCCCATTGTCAGCTTTGGCTGCAAGAATCCTCTTTTCATGAAGGATTTGAACGTGCCGTCTGTTTTGAAGGTGTTGGTTCTGGCGCCGCACCCCGACGACTTTGACGCTATCTCCATCACGATGCGGCTCCTGAGAGACAACGGCAATGAAATTCATGTGGCCGTCATAAGCGGTGCCTCGTCCGGTGTTGAAGATTCCTTCTGTTTGAAGCATCCCGGCCAAACAAAGTCGGAGATCAGGGAGGGGGAACAGCGGGAGAGTTGCCGGTTTTTCGGACTGCCCGACGAAAGGCTTGAGTTCCTGCGTCTTGTTGAGGACAAGAACGGGGATCCTGAAGACAGCCTGTCAAATACGGATATAATTCGCGGGCATATTAGGGAAATCAGGCCGGACCTTGTTTTCATGCCTCATTATAACGACAGTAACCAGGGGCACAGAAGAAGCTTTGCCATGTTTGAAAAAGTCGCAAGAGAACTCGATCATCCAATCACGGCATTCCTGAATATGGATCCCAAGACGATTGAAATGAAAGCTGAAATCTTTACATTGTTCGATGCCGAGGAGGCCGCATGGAAAAGCGAACTGCTCCGCATCCACGCATCTCAGCATGAGCGCAATCTCAACACCCGCAACTGTGGTTTTGATGAACGGGTTCTAAGGGAAAACCGCAAGATCGCAGAGAAATTTCTAAACCGCGCCGATGCATACGCCGAAGCCTTTGAAGTAATGGAAATCTCATCCATCCGACGAAATTAATTCACTGTGCTTTTAGGCTTTGCTTTGTCGGGAACATTCCGTGTTCGATGTTGGATATTCAGGAAAATCCTTGGTCTGATGGCAACGGGGGATGCCCCGCGCTACCAATATTGACTTGGCAATATTGAGCCGGACTCCGTAAAAATCTTACGCATTGCCCCCAACTAAAAAAAATCGAAATATTTTATTTTTTTAGATTGACTTTTGGAATAAATTGGATTATTTTGGAACAAATCGGAAAAGATCGGATAG
>JBAYFV010000339.1:0-3760 GCA_041666985.1 Victivallales bacterium | reverse complement strand
TTCACCTGTTGATGTGTGCGATTTTCGCGGGCGGAAATCCGTTGAAGACTGTGGACGAGGCGATGCTGTAGGCACCGATGTTTTTGCTGTAGAGGAGATCTCCGAGTTCGAGATTTGGCGGCAGTTCTTCGGACATGGACACCACGTCCAGTGCATCGCAGGTCGGGCCGAAGACGGTGCAGATTTGCTCGGCCCCCTTCTTGAACGAGTCCAGATGATACTGGCAGTGGTCAAAGAGAATTCCAGAGAAAGTATGATAGACACCGTCGTCAATATAGTAGCAGAGTTTGCCGTCGCGTACGGCTTTGCCGATGATTTTGGATACGGCCGTCGCAGCCGTCGCCACCATGAATCTGCCCGGCTCTGCGAGGATCTGGATGTCCTCCGGGAAAAGCCGGTCGAGTTCGGCGTTGATCTTCCTGGCGAGTTCGCTGAAGGGCTTCACAGTATTGTCGTATGGCGCCGGGAACCCCCCCCCGATGTCCAGCAGGTTCATCTTCGTGTAACCGCGGTCCTTCGCCTCATTGAAAACGCTGGAGGCAAGGTTTATGGCCTGCACGTAGTTCTCGAAGTTGATGGTCTGGCTTCCCACATGGAAGCTCAATCCCTCCACTACGAGACCGGCGCGGTCGGCTTCCAGGATCAAATCCACGGCCTCGCCCGGCGCCGCGCCGAACTTCGACGACAGTTCCACCATGGCGCCTGTGTTGGGAACCTTGAGTCGCAACACGAGACCGGCGTGAGGTGCGTATTTCCTGATCTTCCTGATTTCCTCCGAGTTGTCGTAAGTGACCAACGGCTTGTAAGGATCAAGTTCACACAGCGTCTTCTCGGCCTTGATCGGGTGGGCATAGATGATTTTATCCCAGATCCAATCCTGCCGTTCCCTGGCCGGCATGTCCTTTATAATGTCGTGTACAATCATGAACTCCGGCATTGAAGCCACGTCAAAGCTGGCGCCGGCTTTGAAAAAAGTTTTCACGACTGCAGTATCGGCGAAGGCTTTTACCGCGTAATATGCCTGAACGCGGGGCAGATGTTTTTTGAAGGTGGCGTAATTTTGACGCAGCACGTCATGATCCACCACCAACAGGGGGGTTCCGTGCTTTTTCGCCAGCTGCTGAAGAGCCTTTTGTGTAACCATGAATATCACCATTGTCTTTAAATTTGTTTGGCGGTCAATGCCGTAAGGCATGTTCTTTTTTTATTTAATTTGAAACTTGGAATTTCCGCTCTGCATGGAATGCAGAGACGGGAGCTACGGCATCGGAGGATAATCGGGGGTTCCGATATTCTTCACCATCTCGCCGATTTTGACAACTCTCCGCTCGCGCATGGAGATATTGGCGGCAATGCCGCAGAGAATCGAATACGAGCCTGACCTCTGGTCTGCAGCCCTCAGGTATTTGTCTGGCTTCTGGTTTCCGGCATCAAAAATATATTCCAGCATCCGCGGATCCGCTCCACCGTGCCCGCCGTCACCCGCCCATAATTCAACCTGATATGCCGGAGCCTTGCTTGGGAAAATTTTCGTCCAGGTCCCTTCTTTTTTAAGGGCTCCGGGAACCGAACCGTCGGCATTTATATAAACTGTTTCTTCGCATTTGTGCTCAATCCTGCCGTCCGTCCCGTTGAATGTGATGACATATCCCTCCCAGGGGCTGTATGCGACAAGGGAATAGCTCATCTTGACACCGTTTGAATATGACACGATGACATTCATGCTGTCCTCTATGTCAATGTCCTTGCTGAATACGCACTTGTCCCTCAGATAACCGTCGTATTTTTCATTGTCAAGGTAAAGACTTTTTATGCTCTCGTTGTCTTTCATGCTGAGGTGGAACGGACATTTACCCGATTCCCCGCAGCCGTGGCAGCGTTCGGCACGTTTTTCCAGGCCGAGCCTTTCCGCTGTTTCAGGAGTGTAGAATCTGCGGTTTCCCTCGGCGTAGACGGTCTCCGGCAGTGCTGAAAGCCACCAGTTCATAAGATCGAAATGATGGGTTGCCTTGTGCACCATGAGGCCTCCCGAGTTGATTTTGTTCCTGTGCCAGCGCCGGAAGTAGTCGGCGCCGTGCGTCCTGTCCAGCATCCAGTGGAAATCCACCGAGAGAACCTTTCCAATCACACCCGACATGAGAAGATCCTTGATCTGTGTCCTGGGGGGGGCGTACCTGTAATTGAACGTCACGGTGCATTTTTTCCCGGTTTTTTTCTGGGTGTCGATTATCCTCTGGCATTTTTTCTCGTCGGTCGTCATGGGTTTTTCAGTTATCACATCGCATCCGAGCTCCATGGAACGGCAAATGTATTCATCGTGGAATCTGTCCATGGTTGTGACAATCACGCAGTCGGGTTTTGTCTCCTTTATCATCTTGTCGAAATCTTTCGCCGCATATCCCGGAATTTTTACGCCTGTGGCCTTCTCCACTTTGCCGATTGCAAGATTCAGTCTGCCTTCATTGGTGTCGCATAACGCGACCATTTCACAGTTTTTGCTGAAAACTTCAGTAACCGCTTCACGGAACATTTCATGGCGACCGCCGAGCCCGACCTGGGCATAACAATTCTTTCTCATATCAAAACTCCTGTAATCATTTTTGACACTGTTATTTTTTTTCACCAAGGTCATGGTGAAAATCTCGTCGTTTCTAAAAAATATTTTACAATATATTAAGATTGAAATTTACCAAGCATTATTGCTGAAAAATCGGTTTTCCGCGGTTGATGCGGATCATTGAGAATTGAAGAGATGGTTTCCCGGATATTGGAAATTTATATTTTAGAGCCATATTATGGCAGGTAACACGCAATAGTGCGTTCCTGAAAAAAACAGAAGGAGAAGACAATGAGCAAAAGCCACGATGTCAAAAAAGATGTGAAAAAGCCGGCAACAAAATCCCTTAAAGAGAAACGGCTTGAGAAAAAAGCAAAAAAAGCCGGCAAATAAAAATACGTCTCCACCCGCTGGGACCTGGGGGTTTACGGTATCGTACGCCCTCCACGCCCGGCGGCGTATCCGTACCCCTTCCCTTACACACCGCACATGTCTACACAAACATGAAAATAGTAGTTCTTGACGGATACACTTTAAATCCCGGGGATCTGTCCTGGGACGGACTTAAATCGCTGGGTGAATGCGAGATTTACGATCGCACCCCCGCCGAAAAAACAGTTGAACGCGCAAAAGATGCGGAGATTGTCCTTACCAACAAGACGGTTCTGGACGGTAAAACCATCAGTTCCCTTGATAAGCTGCGCTATGTCGGAGTTCTTGCGACAGGCTATAATGTTGTGGACGTGGCGGCGGCAAGGGGGCGCGGAATTGCGGTGACAAACGTTCCGGCCTATGGAACCGCTTCGGTCGCGCAAATGACATTCGCCATTATCCTTGAACTTGCCAATCGCGTCGGACATCATTCTGAAACTGTCCGAAGCGGACGCTGGTGCAGATCACGGGACTTCTGCTACTGGGATCACCCTCTTGTGGAACTGGAAGGGCTCACCATTGGAATCGTCGGATTCGGACGTATCGGCCAGGCGGTTGCGAAAATCGCAAAAGGGTTCGGGATGAAAATACTGGCATCCAGCAAATCAATGAAAACGTCTCCTGTCCCCGGTGTGACAATGACTGATTTGGACACGGTTTTGCGCAAAAGCGATATTGTCAGCCTTCATTGCCCTCTGACAGACGACAATAAAGGTTTCATAAATAGGCAGAGGCTTGCCATGATGAAGCCGAATGCTTTCCTGATCAATA
>JBAYFV010000338.1:0-3761 GCA_041666985.1 Victivallales bacterium | reverse complement strand
GCTGTTCTTTTCTTTGTTTTATGAATCTGTTTGAAATTTGGAATTTTCTATGTTTGGTACTTGGAGTTTGAAGTTTGGAATTTATTTTGGTATTAAAAGTTGCGGCCCTTTGGCCGCCTAATTAAAGTTCGCCGATTTTACAATTGGCTCAAACAAACACGAGGAGACGGACATGAATGTAATGAACAGTTTTTCCCTCAAGGGGAAGGTGGCGCTGTTGACCGGCGGCGCCGGCAAGTACGGGCGGCAGATTGTTGCGGCGCTCGCAGAAGCGGGGGCCGAAACCTATATCGCCTCCCGCAACTTGGACGCACTGGAGAAAGTCGCGTCCGAAGAACGCGCCAGAGGATATGATGTCACCGCCCTCAAACTTGATTTGGAAGATGAAAAATCAATTTTCAACCTCCACGGTGAAATCATGAAACGCAGCGGCAGAATTGACATACTGATCAACAATGCGGTAATCCGCTCCGCCATGAACGGCTGGGATAATCCGATGGAGGCGTTTGACCGCAGTCTGCATATCAACGCATCCGCACTTTTTACAATCACCCGGCTTTTCGCGGACGAGATGAAGAAACAGAAATGCGGATCGATCATCAATATCGGATCAATGATGGGCATGGTCGGAGTTGAAATGGCGAACTATGAAGGAACCGACATGACTCCCAATCCGTCCCCGATTTATCATTATGAAAAAGGCGGCATGATCAACTTCACCCGCTGGGCCGCCAGCATTCTCGGCAAGTACAACGTCCGGGTAAACTGCGTGTCGCCGGGAGGTTTCTGGGAACCGACACATCCATCGCAATTCGTGAAGAATTACAGCGCCAGGACCCAGCTGGGAAGGATGGCGAACGATACGGACTTGAAGGGGATCATCGTCTTCCTGGCTTCCGATGCATCCCTGTATCTTACCGGCGCCAATATCCCGGTCGACGGCGGCTATACCGCGAAGTGACGGAGGCAGAACCGGAGAGGGCGCATATCTTATATCAGTGGTTAAAAAAGAGGTAAACAGGTTATGGAATTTTCTAAATTAATGTTGGGGACCGTCCAGTTCGGCCTGAACTACGGAATCGCAAACAGTTCCGGCAAGCCTTCCTACGAAACTGCCAGGGACATTATAAAGTCGGCTTACGAATGCGGCGTGAACTGTCTTGACACTTCGCCGAATTACGGTGACAGCGAAGAAGTACTGGGCCGGGCTTTGGCTGAACTCGGACTCAGGAACAAAATGCAGGTCATCAGCAAGGTCGAGCATATTGGCATTTTGAATCTTTCCGATTCCGAAGCGGAAAAGCATATTAATGAAAGTGTTGAAAATTCACTGAAACGCCTGCGGATAGAACATCTTGACATATGCATGATCCATAAGGAATTAGACATCGAATACATCGGGATACTGCGGAAACTGGAACAGAAGGGGCTTATCGGCGGATCAGGCATTTCCCTGGATTCGAATGAATACTGCAAGGAAGTAATTTCCCTCGGAATAAAATATGTCCAGCTGCCTTACAATATACTGGACAAACGTTTTGACTCGTTTTTCACCGAATCCCAGGCGGACGGAATTTCCGTTTTCACCCGGAGCGCATACCTGCAAGGGCTTCTGCTGATGCCGGAAGAAAGCATTTCACCGGATTTGAATGAGGTCATTCCCGTACGCCGCAGCTTGGAGAAACTGGCTGCGGCTGCCGGTATGAGTATGCCCGAACTCTGCATGCGGTTTGTCTTGAGCAACCCGGCGGTGACCAGTATTTTGACAGGCGTTGACAATATCAAACAGCTCAGCCAGAACCTGCAGTTATTGAAAAAAGGCCCTTTGCCCGTCAAGTTGCATCAGGAAGTCAAAGCGGCAGTCCCACTGCTTGGGGAAAACATAATTCGTCCGTTTCTCTGGAAGAGGAACGCATGACTTTTCCCGACAAACCTGAATTCCTTGTCCTTCCGCGAAAAGGGGCGGAGGCTGTTGAATGCGCCGTCTATCCGCCCCGGCTCTCCGGCAACGGCAAAAACGGGGGAATGGTCTTGCACCTCTACGGTCACGGCGGATCATGCCGGGAGTACAACATGATGCGTGCGCCCTATGCGATGGCACGCCGCCTCTTGTGGGAACGGGGATACTGGCTTGTAATCCCGGATATGGGGGGCAGTCACTGGATGAATGACACAGCATGCAAGACTCTAGATGCGGTCATTGAAGGCATGATCCGGGATCATGGCGTTGATCCGGCTCGCATACACATCCTTGGCACCAGCATGGGGGGCGGAAGCGGTCTTGTGTATGTGACACGCAGTTCCGCCCGTGTCCGATCAATCTGCGCCGTATTTCCCATGACTGATTTTGCGCAATGGGTTCAGGAAACACCCTCGTACCTCCAGGGAATCGCAGATGCCCATGGCGTAAAGCCGTCAGAGGCGGCATCAGTCCTGCAGGAGCTTTCCCCCTTGCAGCATACATCATCCTTTGCAGACATCCCCGTTTTTCTTATTCATGGTGATGCCGATTCCATCGTGCCGGTCCACCACAGCCGCGATTTTGCCGCCGCGCTCAAAAAACAAGACTCTCCGTTTACATACAGCGAGGTTCCCGGCTTAGGTCACGACGATGCCATTGCAGAACCGTTCCAGCGGGAAATTGTCGCCTTCCTGACTAACGCCTAGGTTGAATTATTTTCATTCTTTTTTGCTGAAAAGCATAACAGGGCTTGACAATACTTAAGAAATCAGATATAATGTCGCTGTGTTCAATCGGTTTAACAAATAATGGAAATTTGGCGGGATATGGCAATATGCGGCATGACAGGGTAACAATTTCAGACATAGCAAGAGAGGCCGGCGTGGATAAATCAACGGTTTCGCTGGTACTGAACCGCAAGCCTTTGGCAAGCCGCATCAGGCGCGATACCCGGCAGCGGGTATTTGCAATTGCGAGAAAGTTGAATTATCATCCTTCGCTTGTCGCAAAATCCCTGTTTACCGGCAAAACCATGACATTGGGACTGGTCGTCGGAGGAATCGAGACCCCGTTCTTTGCGGAACTGACGAATACCGCATTGGAGGCTGCCGACGAACGGGGCTATCATATGCTGGTGTCCGCCACCAGGTGGGATTTTGAGAGGGAGCGCAATGCAATTCGGTTATTGTTGCAGCGACAAGCCGACGGAATAATCTGCACCGTCGGCGGATTGTGCCCTCAGGGTGAACATCATGAACTTTATACATCCATAACGAAGCAGCATTATCCGATGGTGCTTTGGGACTATCAGTCGGACGGGCTTTCTTCCGTATGTTCGGATTACAGCGTTGGCATGGATGAAGCGGTAAAGCTGCTGGCGGGAAAAGGACATGTCCGGATTGGTTACTGCTTCCATGGCATCCAATGGAACGGCAAAGAGAAATCTTTCTTATCCGTCTGCGGCAGACACAATATTGAAGCGGTAAAGTACCTGCAGGAAGACAACCCGCATGGAATAAGTAAAATTGTCAGGAAAATTATTAAACCCGGCCATCCGAAGGCGTTTCTGGTGTTTGACGACAGTTCGGCCATGGAAATGATTGCCTCCCTCAAGGATGTCGGCAGATCTGTACCGGGTGATTTCGACATTATCGGGATTGACGATATCGCCTGGGGAACGAGTTATCGTCCGAGATTGACTACCATAAGACAGGATTTGAAGCAGTTGACGAATTCAGCGGTGGATTTGCTGGTGGAGATGATCGGAAATCCGGAATGGGAACCGAAAAATATTTCTGTT
>JBAYFV010000337.1:0-3827 GCA_041666985.1 Victivallales bacterium | reverse complement strand
CGATTCACATATTGGCGAATTACTTCCGTTCTATCTGAATCCTCCGGAAGAGGCAGAGCACTGGGGTTTCAAGGCGGGGAAGAAAGGCCGCACCTTTGCCCGGATCGATGAGAGACCCGCAATGCCTCGCTCCGGGAACTGTATCTGGCGGGAGGTATTGGTGGGTTCGGGCGTTCAATTCTGGAGGCATATACCCGGGATTTATGCGGTTACTATGCCAGGTTTGCGCAAGCGGAATCCAGTTCCGGACGTTACGGCTTCCGGGTTCCTGCTCGCCCTTCGCAGGCTTCCTCCGCCCAATCCAGCCATTCGCTGAGTACGATCAATGTCCAGAGCGAACGGGCATGATCGGCGACCCTCTTCTGGTGTTCTTCGAACAATTCCAGGGCCGCATTCGGTCTTATTCCGACTTTGGCGAGCAGGGGTGACTGTAACCGGGCCAGGGCATATGCATGCAGTGGCCCGCGAAGCCAGGTCGCCAACGGAACCGACAATCCCCGTTTCTTACGATTCACAATGGATTCCGGAAGGTAGCGCAATGCGTATCGTTTCAGGAAAACTTTCGTAGTCAGGCCGCGAACGCGTTCTTTCACAGGCAGCGAAGCCGCAAATTCCATCACGTTCTTGTCCAGGAAAGGCGAACGCAATTCCAGCGCACTGCTCATGCTGCCCCGATCTTTCTCGGTCAGAAGCCCTTCTGCCAGCAACGTCTCCAGATCCATTTCCTGCACGGCGTCCAGCAGTGTGCAATCACGGCGGTTCTGGGGAGGTGGCGCGGCCTGTTCGAGTCCAAGCCGTTTCAGTAGCGCAGGCGGAATGACGGAAGTCCATAACTGGTGCCGTGAGACACCGTCCAGTTCCGAACCTTGGACGAACCGTTTCAAAAGGAAAGAAACAGTAACCTTCTTGTCGCTTACGGGCAGGGCGTTCACCAGGCGGGTAAGTCCGGCACGCATCCATCCCGGCAGTCGGGAGTAATACTGTGCGGGTTTTGCGCCAAGGTAGGTGGGATACCCTCCGAAGAGTTCATCGGCCCCTTCGCCAACAAGAGCGAGCTTGGCCTCCTGGGCGGCACGTCGGGCCAGGAGAACGGTCGGAATCCAGGACTGGTCGGCAAGCGGCTCTCCCACGAGCCGCACGATTCGCGCGATCTCGCCGGGGAAAACCTCCGGTGTGACTTCGACTGCCGCCATCTCGATTCCGAGATGTTTTGCGACGGTTTCCGCAAAATTGCCTTCGTCGAAAGACTCTTCGCGGAAGCGTATCGTATAGGCCTTCAAACGATGTTCCGGCCGCACGCTGCGCGTGACGGCTGCAACCAGCGAAGAATCCAGTCCACCGCTCAGGAAGACCCCGAAGTTCACATCGATGTCGCTTTGACGGCGCACCGCATCGCGGAATATTTTGTCGAACTCGTCAAGCACCGGTTCTTGTTTTTGCGTTCCACAGATATTCCACCGCCAATATCGTTGCCGGCGGACTTCCCCGGAGTCAATCGTCACGTATTCCGCAGGCAGGACTTTCTGCACTTCTGCGAAGGGGGATCTGGGAGCAAGGAAGACACCGGTTTGGAGGTATTCACACAATGCCGACGGGCAAAGTGAAGGCTGGAAAGTTCCCGCAGATACAAGGGTGGAGATTTCGGTGGCAAAAGTGACCGTCTTGTTCTCAACGGCGAAGAAAAGAGAACGCTCTCCGGCGCGATCTCTCGCCAGCAACAATCGCGAGTGGCGCGGATCCCAGACAGCGATGGCAAAGACTCCCACCAGGCGTTCGACAAACGCTTCGCCAAGCTCGAGGTATAGGTCGGGAATAACGGAGATGTCAACAGCTTGTTTGACGATGCGGCCGCGCTGTGCAAGCCAGGTTCGCAACTCCTGATGGTTGTCAATCTCGCCATTGCAGACAACGGTGACACCTGTTTCGGTGTCGCTGATCGGCTGCTTGCCGTCGTGTACGCTGCGGATCGCCAATCGGGTGGCGCCCAGCACCGCTGAACCGCAACAGGCCGCGCCGGAATCGTCAGGTCCGCGGTGCTCGAGGGAGAGGACCATGCGCTTCACTCGCTCGTAAGCCTCGTTGGAAACGGTTGTCCCGTCCAGTAAAATGATTCCACAAATTCCACACATCCTAAGATATCTCCATTCGCAATAAGTCTCCCGCATTGGAGCCGGGTCAATGCCATTCACTCACCGGAACCCCAGTGAGTTTTCAGGATCCACCCCCTATTCGCCGCAGCGAACGCGGGGCTTGCGCCTCGAATACAAACACCTGTATTTTCCGCCAAATGTCAAGGCTATTCCTGCACGACTCCTAAACGGAAAAGAACCCAGGTTTTCCTTTTCACGGAACGACTCAGCACTTCGGTCAGCGGCAACGGCCCTGTGGATTCAAGTAACTCATCCACGTACTTCCGTTCAACCAGAAGGTACGCACCCTTCGGTGCCTTCCGCAGCAGGTCGATATCAGCGGGGTACTCCGGTTTCACCCGGACTATTCCCTCGTAACGTTGACCAATCCAGGCCAGGAATTCGTGATGTACGCGAACGCAATACACGCGGCCGTTCGGCCCGATTATCGGAAGAGTTTCCCTGGCAAAGCGAATCTCCGGATCTTCATTTGGGACAGCCAGGGGTTGTATGACGGTGAAGAAAAGCGGGTAGGAGAGGACGGATAGAGGCACCAGTGTCCAGGCTGTTCGCCTAACAAGGCGGCTTTTCTCGCTGTGCCGGACTATGGAGGCCGCAACCGCCAGTGTCAGGAAAGGATACATGGGTAGCAGATAGTGATCCCTCTTCTTGGGTACGCAAACAAAGATTAACAGTATCGCCGCCGCCACCGCGAGCAACGGTGAGTAGGCATACCGCCGCCAATCCCGAATAGCCAGCGGCAGAAAAATCGAAATTGGAAGCGAGTGCAGAAAGGCGTAGGCAAACATTATATAAAACGGCTTGGATGTCACTTTTGACGCAATGTTGAGATCGGGCTGGAAAACCACCTGGCGCAGATAAACCCCTTGATCGAGCAGATAGGCGGGGATGGCCCAGATCCCTGCGGCCACAAGCAACCCGGCTCCAAACACAAGCCAGCCCAAACGCGGACGCTTGAATTCCGGACGCCCAAAGGGAATCAGCATTGCAAAAAGAACAGGGAAGATAAATCCCAACGGTCCCTTGGTCAGGACACCGATGCCCGCAGCAAACCCAGCTCCCGCCAGGCAGAGAATTTGAGTGGAAGGCTTAACCGAGCGCATAGCGAGGACAAGACCCAGACACGAAAAAAGGATCCCCGCGCAGAGGATCATGTCAGGCAAAACCTGGCGGGCGAGTAGAATATAGCCGGGAATGCCCAGCAGGGCCACTGCGCCGACTAAGGCCGCCCGCCGATTCAGCAACGCCAACCCAATCCCGTATGTGGCGAGGATTCCCAGCAAACCTGCCAGTGCGGAAGGAAAACGCGCGAGAGTCATGCTCGGCCGCCCGAGCCAATGCGTCAACAGTGCCGCCGGCGCATGCATTACGGGCGGCTTGTCGGGGATACGTTCGCCGAGGATTTTTGTCTCCACATAATTTCCGCTTTCCGCCATTTCACGAATGGTTTCAGCGTGCAGGACTTCGTGGCTGACGCAGACCCGAAGCTGACCCAGTCCCGGGAATATGACCAATGCCGAGAGTACTGTCAAACAGACCAAATCCAATATATTCCCATCATGGGAGGCGAGCCATTCTCCGCAATCTTTTTTGATGTTTTGTAAAGATGAGATCATGAAAAACAAAATTTTTAGAGGTTGTCTTTAATACATGTTTTCCCCTCAGTACGGGGGGGGG
>JBAYFV010000336.1:0-3856 GCA_041666985.1 Victivallales bacterium | reverse complement strand
AGAGGCCTTGGAAACGGTAAGGCAATGGACGAAAGAAGCCGGTTTGGCGCTCCATCCTGAAAAGACAAGGATCGTGAATGCAACGGAAGAGAGCTTTGAATTTCTCGGCTATAGGTTCGCGAAAGGTAAATGCTATCCGCGCAGAAAGAGCCTTGACAAATTTCGGGATAAGATACGCAGGATCACAAAACGGACCAACGGATATAGTCTGGATGATATAATTTCCAGGCTGAATCCAAGTCTTATCGGCTGGTTCGGCTATTTCAAACACAGCCGGAGAAGCGTGTTTAAAGGCATAGACAGCTGGATAAGAATGAGATTGCGTTTCATACTTCGCAAACGCCAAGGGCGCAGAGGCATGGCGAAAGGCGATGACAATCACCGCTGGCCGAATGAATTCTTTGTTGAACATGGGTTATATTCCTTATCATCAGCCCATCTCAAAATCTGTCAATCTCGATGTTAGAGTTATCGCCAACTGGAGAGCCGGATGCGGGAAATCCGCCAGTCCGGTTCGGAGGGAGGGGGAGCGCAAACCAATGCGTTCTCCCTACCCCTATCAAGCGCGTTTGTTTTGCAGGCAAAGGCCTGTCGGCAGGGTAGAGGCGTTGTGGAGTACCGCCTTTAGGCGGAAGAATTATTTCGAATTATCCACCGACTGCCGATGACTGGCGACCGGCGACTATTTTCTATTCCGGTTTATGTCGAGCCAGCGGCGGTGGGCCCACATCCATTGTTCGGGGTATTGGGCGACGGCCTTTTCGATTTCCGTGGTATAGAGCTGGGCTGCGGCGCGGATGTCCGCCCCCCTGTCCTCGGTAGGCTTGTATATGATTGGGTCTGAAAGGATGACATTGTATTTGAAGCCGTCAGCTTCCTTGACTGTGGCGCCGACCAGGATCGGTATTCCCGTCCTTAAATGGAGAATGGCGGGGGAGGCATGAGTCCTGGCTGGATGTCCGAAGAAAGTTGTTTCAACGCCTTCAGATGTTCCGGCATGCTGGTCGGAGACAATTGAGATCGATTTTCCATTCTTCAGGGCGACATATAGGGATTTCAAGGCACCTTTTTTCGCGCAGACGCTGTGGTTCAATTTCACGCGGTGGCTGTTTATGTATTCGCTAATTTGGGGATTATTGAACGGACGCATGACCGAGAGGAGCGGGCGTCCCGAGAAAATGGTGTATATCATCCCGGCGAGTTCCCAATTGCCCATGTGGGAAGTTACAATAATGACCTGGGATGACTTGCCTGGGCTGAAGAAGAGTTCCTTCGACTTTTCCGAACCGGAGAATCTCACGTATTGGCTGATGTTCTCGGGTGTAACGACCTGGTTGGTCTTTGCGAACTCGACTGCGAACTTCGCAAAATGGGCGAAATTCTTTTTGGCGATGCGCGATGCTTCCTTTTCGTCCCTTGCAACGCCGGCATGGATCAGGTGCTGGATGATCCGTTTCCTGTGTCGTGTGTCAAAAAGATAAAATATCAGGGAAAAGATGTCCGCAAGAACGTATCCGGCTCTGAGCGGAATGATCCGGACTAGCGAGTTTACGGACAGGAAAAGAAAATATTCAAAGTTCATGAGCGCAGGATTTCTTTTCTTGTTCATTCTGTCACTTCTCGCTTGGTATGGACTCTATTTTCCGGAATGATTTGAAGAGGGTCAATGAAAGGATCAGCACCATGAGGATGACCGCTGCCGTGAAAAGGGTTTTGCTGTTGAGGAAGGAGCTGGACCTGGGGCCTGGCCTGTATCCGGGATTGTCCTGCTGGGCGCCTGGCGTCAGCTCAAGGAATGAAGGGTTCTTCAGCTTGCCGAGGATTTCGTTGGTATCGTATGAAGGGAAGGGGATTGCCGTACCGCCATAATAGACTGAAAGTCCGTCCGTGGAGGTGTCCCCGCTGTTTATCAGCTCCAGGAAATTGACCGCAGAAAAAGCCTTTACACCTGTAAGTTTAAGTGGCTGTGTGTCTCCATTGCTGATCGTGAACCTGTAATGCCTGGAACGGGTCGAATCCAAAGGTATTGAAAGATTAGTCTCCTTATATCCGGCCAGGTCGATGCTGGTGATTTTTTCCGGGCATCCGCAGCCAATATCCTTCCAGTCTTTTCCGTCAGGGCTTACTGCAACTTTGAAGTTCCTGGAAAAGTTGACTGAAGTTGTTTCGAGGACAAGGTGGTCGAGTGGTTCCCGCATTGTGGAGAATGTAATTTCAGTATTGCCTTTGACTTCTTTAGTGGAGAAGCCGAGGGCCGGTATTTCATGCGTGCGGACCTTGCTCCTTACTATCTTTTCGGACTTTACCAGGAATCCGATCGCGTCTATTTTCAGATGTTCGGAGCTGATGCTCATTTTCTCAATTCGGCTGAAATCTCCGCCCTGCCTCTTTTCGTTGATTAACTCCGTCCTCGGGGATTTCCTGTTCTCGCTGAAGTTTGCGATCGAGAGCCTGAAGTATTTCATTTCCGAGGACGGGAATTTTACGGAACTGTTTGAGATCGGCGTGACTTCGGAATAGTCGAAAATTGTCTGGTCAGAGCTGACGGGATTCCATGCGGACATGTCTGGACTTCCCTCGACGGTGACCTGCTTCTCGAAGTTCTTTGACGGAGTCCTTATCGTCAGTCCTGATACGGCCTGCCTGTCTCCGGGAATCTCGATGCAAATCTCGATCCTGTTGTCGTCGAGTTTTTTCAGTGAAACAGTTTTTGCGGCGTTGTAGACGTATTCAGGTTCAGTCTCGGTCGTCTTGTCCATCTTGAGGATGTACGGGATCTCTGAGCCTTTGCCGTCCAGGATCCTGATGTCCTCCAATGAATTGCCGGTCGAGTCATAGATGTCGCTGTCTAGAACTATCCTCAGCAGGTCGGGGGAGCCAGTTGGGGCGGGAACAGATTTGAAATAGTGTAAATCCTCCTTTATGTCCAACGCGGAGAGGAAGCATGTCATCGAGAAGGAAATTATTAAAAAGGCGATTACATCAAGTCTTTTTTTCATCCTTGGCTTCCCTGGGTTTTGAGTCGGTATTGAAGGATTCGCGGAACTTAACGTATACGAAGGAGCCGGCAAGCACGACGAGTCCAAGCGATATGAATGCAATGATCCTTGAAAGCTGCGAGAGCCTGCTGAGATCGGAGAAGAAGACCTTCAGGACTACGACCGTGAAGAGCACGAGTCCGGCGTACCTGAGCGCCTTGATATCCTTGATTATTCCACCGAGGATGAACGAGAGTCCGAAAAGCCCCCACAGAATCGAAATTCCTCCGGCACGGAACAGCGGGGCCTTGTAGTTCAGGAACGTGTTCAGTTCAAGCGTGAGATAGATGAAGAGCATCGCCAGCGAGAGGACTCCGAAGAATTTCGCGGCGTCCTTTGTCCTGCCACCGAATAATGTGAAGGCCCATGCGAATGTCCCGACGATCAGGATGAAGTCAATTGACCGCATTGAAGCCTCTTCGGCAAGTGAATTCACCGGGAACCATAGGTGGTCGATGGAGAAGTTCCAGAAGGCTAGATCGAAAATGAAGACCTTGAAAAGGAGGCCGAACGCGAGAATGACGGATACCGTCAGGTAGAGGCTCTTTGATGATCTTGAATAGGCGAGTGCCGAAATGATTGTCGCGGCAGTCCAGATCAGCGTCAGCAGCGGCATCTGGCAAGGCTGGTAGAAAGTCCTGCTCATGTAATAGAATTCAAAGTGGAGGTAGATAAAGAGCAGAATGGCGCCGATCCCCGCGAACATGCCGGCTGAAAAGTTCTTCGGGATTATTTCTTTCGTGTCGTTTTCGGTGGAGATGATTCCTGAACCATCGCGTTCAGCCTTCAGCAGCCTGTATCCTAGCGCCATGGCTGTT
>JBAYFV010000335.1:0-3875 GCA_041666985.1 Victivallales bacterium | reverse complement strand
TATGACATGGTGAAGTATGAGGGGTCTCCGGTCTTTGTTTTTGAGAAGAAAAAGACCGTGACAGCATCAGGGACGGAGACGAAGGATGGTCTCGCGCTAGGGCCAATTCAAAACTGGAATGACTTCGAGCAGTATCCGTGGCCGAAGGTTTCAGATGTAGACTTCTCGCCTCTGGACTTTCTGGAGAAGGAACTCCCGGTAAACATGAAATGCTATCTCACCTCGCCGATCGGCTATTATAAAATGCTTTTCGGCTATGAGGCGATGTATTACATGATGTATGACGACCCTGTTTTGTTCAAGGCGGTGCTTGATCGGCTGCAAGGCATATTCATCGATTATGCGCGGCGTGCCTGCCAGTATTCATGTGTCGGCGCGGTGTGGGCGTCCGATGATATGGGAATGAAGACGCAGACGTTCTTCCCGCCTGAATTCATGAGGGAGACAATTCTTCCGATGCATCAGGCGTTTGCCGCCGTTGCACATGCGTATGACAAGCTTTATTTTCTCCATGCCTGCGGAAATCTTGAGGCCATCATGAACGATCTGATAGATACAGTGAAAATCGATGCGAAGCATTCATTTGAGAACGCCATCGTCCCCGTCACGGAAATGAAAAAACGATATGGAAGCCGCGTGTCATTGCTCGGCGGACTGGACGTTGATGTGCTTTGCCGATCGGATGAGAAAAGTCTCCGGAAGCACGTGCGTGATATTCTGGACGTATGTCATCCGGGTGGCGGCTATTGTCTCGGTTCGGGCAATTCGATAGCGGGATATGTTCCGCTGGAGAATTATCTGATCATGCTCGATGAGGGGCGACTGTTCGCCAGATAGGGAAACGGAGTGAAGTCACATACTGAAGCAATTCAAGGAGAAATAAACAGCGATGAATGCAAAACTATTTG
The DNA here is from genome assembly GCA_041666985.1 of Victivallales bacterium. GTDB lineage: Bacteria > Verrucomicrobiota > Lentisphaeria > Victivallales > GWF2-50-93 > GWF2-50-93. The sequence goes on along the minus strand of JBAYFV010000335.1, from coordinate 2,967 downwards.
CGTACCGGTCGTTCTGGCCGGAGTTTGAGGCGATGGGGCAGTTCAAAGACGCCGGAGTGAACACAGTCTGTATATTTGCCGCGAACACCGACAATTCGCTGGGCAAGCCCTATTCGAAGTATCCGCCGGTCTGGCGCTGGTTCGGCAAGTACGATTTCGAGTCGCTCGACAAACAGTACGACGACGTGTTGGCGGTGAACGGCAATGCGGAATTTATCTGCATGATCGATCTCAATACGCCGGTCTGGCTGCAGCGGCAGCTGTCGCTGGACGGTCACAGCGCGGAGTGCGAGAGCTTCACCATGCTGAGCTGCGCCTGCTCCAATCCGGCATGGCGCGAAGCCACAGGCGAGTATCTGGAGGCGGTGGTGAAACATATGGAGGCGCGCTACGGCGGCCGCGTGAAATCCTATCTTCTGGCGTGCGGGGCGACCGATGAGTGGATGGATTACAGCCGTGGCGTCGCCGGCCGCGCCAAATCGCAGGCATGGAAAGACTGGCTGACGTCGCACGGCAGGGCGGAGGTTCCGGTTCCCTCGCTGGAACGCATTGACCACGTGACGTTCGAGAACCTGATCCGAGATCCCGTGACCGAGCAGGATGTTGTGGATTATGCGCAGTTCACGGGTGATGTTATTGCGGACACGGTGCTCGGATTCGCGGCAAAGGTGCGGATGCTCATCCCGGGACAGCGTCAGATCGGGATGTTCTTCGGGTATGTCCTGGAGCTGTCCGGTTCGCGCATGGTCTGGGCGGGGCATTTGGAATACGAGCGGCTGTATGCGTCGCAGGACATTGATTTCTTCATCAGCCCCGGCACCTATGGGGACCGTCCGATGGGCGGCGGCAGCGGCTTCATGGTTCCGAATGGCACGCGCGTGCTGGACGGCAAGGGGTTCCTGCATGAAATTGACCACCGCACCCCTACGTACAACTGCAACCTCGACGAGTTCGTCTCCATCGGCTGGATGGTGCCGTGGAAGGATCAGGCGGAGACCGATGCGGGTCTGAAACGCGAGTTCGCGCTGGCCATAATCAATCAGACCTCGCTTTGGTGCTTTGACATGTGGGGCGGGGTGTTCAAGACACCGGAAACCATGAAGCTGGTTGAACAGAGCAGGAGGCTCTGGGATCAGCATGCGGCGCCGCCGCTGAAAAGCCGTGCGGAGGTTGCGCTGGTGGTTGATCCGCAGAGCGCACGCTATCTCAACGACCGGCACGCCCTCATCCCGCAGATCTATCAGGGAACCCGTAACAAGTTGAACCGGCTGGGCGCACCGTTCGAAGTCTTTTCATTCAATGATCTTCCACGGGCTGATTTGACTTCATATAAACTGTTTGTTTTTCCGGGACTCTTTGTGGTTACGCCCGGGAAAATGGAGGTGCTCAGGAAATATGTATTCAATTCCAACCGTACGGCGCTGTTTGCCTATGCGCCCGGCATCTGCGACGGGAAGAGCCTGGACACTGAGCGGGTGAAGGAACTGACCGGTACCGCATTCAAGACATCCGGCATCAGCACCGTGCGGCAGAACGGCTGGACGGCGGTCTACGCATCAGACTATGACGATGTCACCCCAGATGTCCTGAAGAAGGCAGCACGGGAGGCGGGGGTGACGATTTACTGTCAGGATGCCGTTCCGGTATACGCCAACGAGCGTCTCGTGGCGGTTCACATGTCGCAGGGCGGCGGGAAAACGATCACTTTGCCCTGTGAGTGCAGGCAAGTTAAGGAACTATACACCGGACAGGTGATTCCTGTTGCAGGCGGATGTTTCACATATGAGTTCAAGTCGCCTGACACAGCGCTCTTCGAATTGAGCTGAGGGTCCGCTGAAAAACAACTTGGGCATTTGCCGGCGAAGATTCCGGATGGGTTATCATGGTGCGGAAGAGGAGTCCCGACCTCGAAGGGAGTCGGGATGACGAACAAGGAGCGGCCGGAGGAACGCCAGCCCTGAGCGCCTTCCTTCTGCGACGTTTCGTCGTCGTCGTCTCGGAGACTTTTTGTTGCGCGACTAAGAACTGCGACTAAGAACTTTGCTGATTTCTGAAAAAACATATTGACTTTTGCAATTTAATTGCTATACTTAATACAAAGATGCAATTAAAATGATTTTGTTTGGAGAATTCATGAATTCAACACCTCTATGTCTTTTGAAGATCAGGCAGATATATCCCGACTTGAAGGACAATTATCGTAATATTGCCGACTATCTGCTGACCAACCCTGAAAAAATAGTCAGCAATAAAGTCAGAGATATCGCAAAAGCAGTCAATTGCGATGATTCCCAAATCATCCGTTTTTGTCAGAAAATCGGTTATGATGGTTTTTCCGCCATGAAGACCTCGATTGCGGTTGAACTTATGCCGACCAACATTGTTGTCTCCGAGCCCGGAGACAAAGATTCGTTCTGTCAGATCAAAAGCCATTTCCTGGAGAACAATATCAGAACCCTGCGCGATACGGTCAGCATGGTGCGGGAAGAAGAGATTGGCAAGGCTGTCGGCAAAATGTCGAATGCCGGTAAAATCTTCCTGTTTGGGGTCGGAGCCTCCGGGATTGTTGCCATGGACGCCCAGATCAAATTGATGCGGTTAGGCTATAACGTCATCTGCCATCAAGATTCCGATGTAGTGAAAATGATGTTCGGCCTGGCCGGCGCTAAAGATGTGTTGCTGCTTGTTTCATTCAGCGGCGAGAACAAAACCGTTTGTGAGCTGGCGCAAGCCGCCAAGGCCAGAAAAATGTTTGTCGCGGGCATAACCAATTTCCCGAATTCAACATTGTCCGGAATTGCCGATATCGCGCTGCTGACCGCGTCGGATGAGAAGCAGTTCAGGATCGGCGCGACGACATCCCGGATAGCGCAATGCCTGTTGATAGACTTTCTGGTCATCAGCCTGGCGCTGAAAAACATGGACAAGAGCGAGGAAAATGTGTTGCGCACCAGCGAAATGCTCGAT
>JBAYFV010000334.1:0-3876 GCA_041666985.1 Victivallales bacterium | reverse complement strand
TGACCTATCCCTCTGCGGGCATGTCCACAGGCCGTACGCGAAAATAAATGAGCGCGGCAGAGGGGAAATATGCGCGGGCTCGGTGACAAGAAACGGCTGCGTCACGCTCATAAACTACGACAAAGGCAAAGATGTCTTTAGCAGGGAAGTGGTGAAACTCTGAGCTAAAACTTCTTTCACCGATAAATCATGGTATTAATTGCTTTTACATTAACATCTTCCTATATTTCCCTGCAATTGATGATATACAAAAAACGATAGAATAATTTGTTGGACATAATTTCAAATGAATAAGGCGGCGAAATGAATTTTCCTAAAGACAAATTATAACAGTGGTGTTTAATGGGGCGGTTTACAGTTGCAGAGTTTTGTGTCGGAGGCGGTGGGCAGGCGCTGGGGCTGGAGGCCGCCGGATTCGATTGTGTCGTCGCTGTGGAAATTGACGGACATTGTTGCACTACGTTACGCCTGAACCGGCCACAGTGGGATGTCCGGCAAGATGACATGCGTCTTGTAGATGGACGTAGATGGCAAAAAGTAGATCTATTTGCGGCGGGGGTTCCCTGTCCGCCATTTTCCATAGCAGGCAAACAACTCGGGGTAGACGATGATCGGGATATGTTTCCTGACGCGCTTCGTCTGATCGAGGAGATGCAACCGAAGGCTGTCTTACTTGAAAATGTACCGGGATTTGCTTCTGCGAAGTTCGCCCAATACCGAGAAAACCTCTTTTCATCTCTACATCGGCTTGGATACGAAACTGAATGGAAGATCTTACAGGCCGCAGATTACGGTGTACCTCAATTGCGCCCCCGATTTATCCTTGTTGCGCTTCCTAAGGAACTCATGTCCTTCTTTGAATGGCCTGTGCCAAAACCCAAAAAGGTGACTGTTGGCGATACACTTAAAGACCTTATGGCTTCAAGGGATTGGGCGGGTGCGGAGCATTGGCAACTACATGCTCAGCAGATTGCCCCAACTGTAGTGGGTGGATCAAAGAAACACGGCGGTCCTGACCTGGGACCTACGCGTGCCAGAAAACAATGGCGAGAACTCGGTGTTGACGGTATTGGTATAGCTGATGAACCGCCGCCACGCGATTTTCCAGCCGATAGGCTGCCACGCCTGACCGTCAGGATGGTTGCTCGCATTCAAGGATTTCCTGATTTCTGGAAATTCAGCGGCAAGAAGACGGCCGCTTATCGGCAAGTCGGTAACGCATTTCCACCACCAGTTGCCTCCGCTGTCGGAGGTGCTATAGCTGACGCGCTCGATGGTAAATATCCGACGACCAAATCGAGATCCGTCGTACAAATGCAGTTCTTCGAGCCGCGTGTGCCTTACTGCTAATCATGTCATGTTAAAAATGCCAGTATAACAACAAGGAGTTTTCAATGAGTCCGATCGGATCTAAGGAAAAGATCAGGCAGTTTCTTCTCGCAAACATTGGTCGCGTTATCGAATCGCACGAGTTGCAGGCTGCCGCCGATGGCGCAGTCCAATACAGCCGTCGCTTGCGGGAACTTCGTGATGAAGAGGGCTGGACAATTCTTTCACACAATGACAGTACTGACCTAAAGCCTGGACAATATCTTTTGCGTGAGAAGCCGACTCTGAAAACTCTTCCTCAATTTGCACGTACCATATCTGCCCGTCTTCGTGCAGAAGTTCTGGATCGAAATGGTTTCACCTGTCAGATGTGCGGACTTACTCCCGGTGAAATTGACCCTGCAACAAATCGCAAGGTCAGGCTCCATATCGGTCACGTCAAGGATAAGTCACTCGGAGGCAAGGACGAGTTGTCAAATCTTAGAGCACTTTGCTCAACCTGCAATCAAGGCGCAAAGAACATCACGACAGAAAAGGCCAGCGCAATTTGGTTGCTTTCTCAAATCAGGAGAGCTGGGCAAGATGAACAACTAACCGTTTATAAATGGCTACGGAAGAAATTTGAGGGGACGCGGAAATAAAATCATCATTAAATAAAGGTTCCCTAAAGACCCGACCAAGGCACAGGTTATTATCATGAAAAACAAACAAAAAGCGGTGGTTCTTCTCAGCGGAGGTCTTGATTCCGCCACAGTTCTTGCCCATGCAGTGAAAAAGGGATTTGAATGTCATGCCCTGAGTTTTTCATACGGGCAGCGTCACAATATCGAGCTCAAGGCCGCTGAAAAAGTGGCGGAAAAGCTCGGGGCGGTTCAGCATTTCACAATCAATATTGACCTCACAAAATGGGGGGGGTCCGCCCTGACTTCTTCCGGGATGAAAGTCCCGAAAGGCGGAGTGAAAAAAGGGATTCCCGTAACATATGTTCCCGCAAGGAACACAATCTTCCTGTCCTTCGCAGTCGCCTGGGCTGAAACGATCGGGGCCAGAGATATTTTCATAGGTGTCAATTCTCTCGACTATTCCGGCTATCCCGACTGCCGTCCGCAATTCATAGAAGCCTTTGCGAAATGCGCAAATCTCGGGACAAGGGCGACCGAGGAGGGCTGGGAATTTAAGATACATGCCCCTCTCCAGAAGCTCACCAAATCGGAAATCATCAGCCTCGGCACAAAACTCGGGGTTGATTATTCCCTTACGCATAGCTGCTACGATCCCGACCCAAAAGGGCATGCCTGCGGAAAATGCGACAGTTGCCGCCTCCGGAAGAAAGGTTTCAAAGAAGCCGGAATCGCAGACCCGACGGTCTACAGGTAAGGAGCCGTAAAGAAATAACTATGACATTTGCTGGCGAATTTCCATAATGCAACAGTGTTCCAAGTATGTTCCACACGTGTGAAATGTCGTTACAGTAGCTTTGTAGCTTTATGCCGGGTGAACCATATCAATCAACACCGTAACTTTCATTTGGTATGTTATATTCCGGCCAACCCCCTGTACAGTTGAAATGTTTTTTGAGAAAGCGGCGGTAGGCAGTCAGAAAATCGCTGCCCGGATCGGTATACGAAATATTTTCCTCGCCTTTTTCAAAACAGAACGTATATGGTGCCGCAACCCGGCAACATGCCATCTTTTTATAATTCATTGTCCCTCGTTTTGCGGCTTCAAAAATGCGTTTGCATGAGAGTTCCGGAGTAATGCTTTTGGCAAGAGTCGGTCCGACAGCGTCTTTTGTTGCGACATATTCGCTTTGCGGCACGAGATCGGCAATTTCGCGTTTCACGGCGGTGTCTCCGGAAACAAGGACGACAGGCACGCCCTGCGAGCCGCATTCAAGGATAAACATGCCGACCTCGCCGTATGCCCTTCCGTTCACCCCGATGCGCGTGTGCGGAGTGACGGCATTTGGCGTGCCGGTCATTGCGTGCCCGCCGATGTAGATGCCGATGTCGGCACCCTCGAAAAACGGCAGCCACGGCCCGCGAACATATTCCCCGGTAATCAGTTCGGCTTTTTCCGGAAGCTCTTCGATGAGCAGCGTATTTCCGGAACCGTGGGAATCCCATATCACCACCTCGTCTGCGCCTGCGGAAAATGCGCCATTTGCCGCAGCCGCCACTTCTGCGCTGGCGATTTTCATGAACCGCCGTGTGCGATCCAGTACGGTTGGAATATTTCGATCCTCGTTGTCGCGGATAACGAATCCGGCAACACCTTCAAAATCGAATTGGATATAAACTTTCACCGGTGTTTCCCTTTCTAAACCTAAAGTTTGACTGTAATGAGCCAATTTCAAAATTGGCGAAGGTAGGGCGCGTTCTCCGTGAACGCGCCACCTCAAAACGGACGGCTCGGAGAGCCATCCCCACCTTGGATTCGGCAATTTTGAAATTACCTCGTAATATCATGCCAGACCGAACTTTGTCCAGTTATTCCAATCGTGAAAAACCATAATTGACGGCGGGATTTTTCTTGGCAACGGGAGCG
>JBAYFV010000333.1:0-3907 GCA_041666985.1 Victivallales bacterium | reverse complement strand
GTGACTGCCGATTTTTTAGAATTGATCTGTTGCTTGAGGTATTTTACCGGATTCTTACATTTCAGCCACTTGTCCAGAACACTTTCATCTTCATTCCGAATGACCACCACAAATCCCTCAAAGTCCTCTCCCGGTCCTATTGTGGAAAACATCTTCACAACCCGGGGCTCTTTTTCGTCAGGCTTATTCTTCAGGAACATCCCGGGGGCGTCGTCCTGAAGGGAGATGGCGTCTCCGGCTTCAACTTCCACGGGGAAACTGGAACCAATCCATATGGAGTCCCCCTTGTCCCTTTTCACCAGGGCCCGGTTTCTTCCACAACTCACGGTATTGTTTTTACAGTCAGCGGCGCTGAAATTGCGCGCCTTGATCTGCGGATATTCAAGCCTGCTGATGAAATCGGTTATCCCTCCAAAACCCGCGCAGAAAATAACCCGCTGATCTGTTTTTATCCTGTAATGGATCAGAAAGCCGTCTTCCGGCATTAACGGAAATGCGGAAATATTCACCTTGACATCCGGGAACCAGGGCGAGAACTGACGAAACTCATATTCCACCCAGCCGTTGCGGAAAACAGCTGCAATATCCTCGGAATTATGAAACCAATGTGAACTGACATCCACGTCCTTGGAATAGAAAGACGGTATTTTCAATCCCGGCGCCAAGGCCAACCCGCTCATTAACACACCGCATTTCGCATAGGAGGATGAGAGATTCTTCGACCAGTCCGTTACCGCCCCCATGAACAACGGCAGATCCCCGGCAAAGGTGAAATACCGTTCCTGAAGATCGTCATTGGCGTGCGAACCGTACAGCGTCCGATTGAAAAATTCACGGCTGCCAATAATCTCATAACCGTCATTCACCGGCCGATACCGAGTCCTGTTTTTCGATTTCATATTAACCCCATTTTAAAAGTCTGAAAAAATTGAATGCGGGGAAGTGAAAACCTTTTAAGGAAAGGTTCTTCCCTTCCCCGCACCCCAACCCTTTCCAAACCTGTTTATGATCCCGTCTGATTGCGTCCGCAATCAGACGGGAATAAAAGTTTTTGTAAAAGAGAGTGGGGATTGGGGCGAGGGAAAGAAACTTTTTTCAAAAAGTTTTTGCTCTCGCCCCAAATTCCTATATATTATTCCAGGCCGAGAAGTTTCACGGCGTTCTCCCTTGCAATTTTATTGAATACCCTCTCGCTGATTTTCTTCGCATCCCGCCATCCAGTCAACAAATCCACCATGGGAAACGGCGAATCGAATCCGCAGATGTCCGTGCCGAAGAGGAGACGATCCTGGAACTCGTTCAAGAATTTTGGGCCGTATTCGGGATCACGTGCCAGCGCATTTGCCGGGGACGGATCGGACAGGTCGCCATAGAGGTTCGGATACCTGCGGAAGAGCTTGGGGACTACTCCCTCCTCCTTGATAGGACCTCCCGGCGGATTCCACCCGACCTGTTCGCCGTCGGGGTTGAACACAGTCTTCCTCTGGGCCGGCGTTTCCAAACGGCCTATTTCCGCCCAGAACGTCGGGCCATGTCCGAGCATGATGAGTTTCGGAAACCTCTGCAAAGTGTGCTCCAGTTGCGGCAGGCCGGGATCGTCGTACAATCCGAAATCGCCGCCGACCACGTCGGATCCGTCGCATATCACCGGAAGCCCCGCGTCCTGCGCGTGCTTGAACAGGTTTTGAACCATGGGATGCATGACCGGCACGTTCAGCATCACCTCGCCGAGCCCCCTGCATCCCTGATCACGGTAGTACCGGAGCAGACGGCCAAGCGGTGCGTCGTCCGAGTTGGTCAGGGCGCGCGGATCAATGTTGCAGAACGGGATGAACCGGTCCGGATACTGCTTCGCCATGTCGAGAATATCCTCGTTGGACTGGGGAAGGTAGATCTCCGGACTGACAATTGGGAGCAGTACTCCCTTTTCTATCCCGACCTTGTCGTAACGTTCGATCACCTGTTCCGCAGTGCAGAACTGCACCGGCAGCGGCGGGGATCTCCGATAAGCATGAGCATGAATGTCTATGAACATCTTGGTCTCTCCTTTATTGTTGCCTGTGTTGAAATGTCATCAGATATTTCCCCTTTTTTCGAGCACTGATAAAATTTCCTTGTCAAAAAGCCCATATGCTTCGTCTATCGGATATTCCACCGCTGCGCACAAAAGATCCTCGGTGTCACTTCTGAATTCGGGAAGGTTAATCTTCGCCTCCATATTCATGCGGTATTCCTTTGCCGAAACCCTCAAACCTGATGCCTCCATATATTTCCTGAAGCACTTTACAATGATATCCGGGTTTGCTTTCCCTTTGGCAAGGCCGATCCAAAGGTCAAAAAGATCCCTTCCTTTTCGACGCTGATATAGCGCCCTCATTTTTGTGCCGAGCAGTTCCTCCAGCTTATGAAGTGCCGTTCCTCCACGGAATGCCAGGTGTTCGGCAAGAAGGGGATGGGAGAAAATTTCAACTATGGCCCTGCTTATAATCAAGTCCTGTTCAATCATGGCTTGAGTATTCCATGGCGCCGTTTCCTGCCATTCTATGAGAAATCCTTTTGAAATCATTGTAAATCCCCTTCTACTTTTGTGTTGATCCAAAGATGCCAGCGCATATCCTTAGCTGATTGTTTCATTGGAAGCCTAGGATCCAGCCGGATAAAGACGGGATTTTTCCCTTCAATCCATTTCGCCAATTTTAATGCCTTTCCTGCATATTCTGTTTTTCCCATAAGCCAGCCAAGACGCTGGGCGTATGAGACACAACCGTCTGTCTTGGCGGCTTTAACCAGACTGTCAGGATTGATTTTTTCACCTAGCTCCTGCAAAACAGTAAGCGCATGGCCGAGGCCGCCAGCCCTTGCATGATACCTCATCAGATCGAGGGATGTCGCCTCCGGTGTGGATATGTTCAGGAATCCTGTCTGAGTGTTCCTCTTTTCAACTGGAGTGACCTCGATATTTTTCTTTAAGAAGAATTTAATCTTCACCCTCTTGCAAGTTATGCCCCTTACGGGTTTGTTTGTGACGACATGGAAGACTTGCGGCTTCTGATGTGATGCACCATGATAGCCGGCGGCAGTTAGGAGTCCCGCATAATAGGGCTGTTTCAGATATGCCATAAGATCTGCTATAAACCAGTCTGCAGGAATAACGCCCCAACTCCTGTATTCCAAGGGTATTATCAGATAGAATCCGCGGCAAACACTGACAATCCTGCTTTTCTCGGAAAGTCTGAATATGGCCTGATCGAACACCTTTTTGTCCGGTTTAAGTTCACTGAAGGCTTCTTTCCGTGTAAAATAATAAAGTCCCTTGGATTGCCTTGCATCAATCCACCCCGGCATATTGGCACTTTTTAATCTTTTATGTTGTACGCCCATAATTATAGCTCCTGTTTGCGATATACTACATCTAGCGTAGTATATTGCAATCTTCAGCAATGGTCTAATTTAAGAATATTTTTGCACAGGAGAACACTTATATGCACTTTTTGCAAAAATATATCATTGAGATTTCCCTGAACCATCCAAGTTTCCGCGCATCGAAATTCTCACCCACACCCTTTTCTATCCCGACCTTGTCGTAACGTTCGATCACCTGTTCCACAGTGCAGAACTGCACCGGCAGTGGCGGGGATCTCCGATAAGCATGAATGTCCATGAACATCTTAGGGTTTCCCTTGTCCTTGATCTGATGGCGAATGGGATGCCTGTTGAAGATATTCTCAAGGAGTATCCGCAGTTGACAGGGGATGACATTCTTCCAGAACAGCGCATATTTCGTTTTGTGCATTTATTCTTTCCTTATATCATTTCGCAATTCTGAAATCACCTCAATTAATAAAGGGAGGTTAACCCTGCGTACCTCCATTATTGTCAAATCATAGGTGTGACCCCGATAGTCCTT
>JBAYFV010000332.1:0-3919 GCA_041666985.1 Victivallales bacterium | reverse complement strand
TAGCTATGGAGTTTGCCGAGTCGTGAAAACCGTTCAGGAAGTCAAATATAATGGCCAACGCTATTATAGAAATCACCAGAATCAATGTCATATCCATGCTTGAACCTGTCCCCTGTTTTAACTTTCAGTTAAAATGCAGATTCATTGTTTGATAATGGTGAGGGAATTGTTAGGATTGTGTTAAATCCCAGATGTCAGGCGGATCAACTCATGCCTTCTCCGCCACTTCCCGCACCAGCTTTACCCAGCGGGTCAGGCGGGTCACATCGCCTTCGACGGTTTCAACGTCTTTCAGGTGGATGTGCGGGTAACATCCTTTGCAGGCGGCAAGACCATTTCCGATAATGCGGCGCACCTTGTCTTCATCGTATCCGTAGCACACCATGTCCGTCGGGTTGGGCCGCCAGGACAAGGCGTAGTCGGACCCGATCTGTTCCGCACAAGCGGCGACATTTGCCACGGGAGTGACGGCAATGCTCCGCAGGTTCTTGAGCTGCTTCAGCATGCCAATCTTGCGGCCCAGATCTTCACAGCATCCGTAATGAACAAGTCCAAAATGCTCATAGATGGGTTTCTGATACCGGAACATGAACTCATCATGGAACTCAGGGGAGATCAGGGTGAACTCCTGTGCGGCGCAAAATCCCCAGATGTCCTTGCGTCGGCGGGCGCCGCTGTTGGGCCTGGGACGTTCCAGCGTATCGGCATAGCTCATGGCCTGGTTATGCCCGGAGGTAAGCGTGAAATGCCCGGCATCCTCGGCTTCCCGGTTGTTTTCCAAAATGCCGTCACGCATGAATGCAAGCAGGCGGTGAAGTTCATCCGGATACTCGTACATGTCGGTCATGAGCGTCTCAAGCCCCCTCAGTTTGGCTATGCTGGTGGAGATGTCAGCCATGAAACCTATATGGGCTGGAGTGCGGACAAGGTCAACCGGCAGGATATCACCGATGGCGCTTGACAGACGATCAAGATTACGGGCAGTCTCCACCTCGTTCACCTCATGGTGGGTCATCCTCAACTTCGACATATCATCCCAATTCTTGAGTGGCGGCTCATAAGCTGCCGCACCGCCTTCCATGTCGGCGGAATGCATGGCCTCTTCAACGCCCCAGAGGTTTCCCCATCCGCCCTTGATACTGGCTCCAAGGGTAATCCACGGTTCCTGAATACTGTCATCACCGACGACTTCATGCTGAAAAACACGCATCTTGAGTTCACGTTCAAAAGAGCGGAAGAAAGGATCTTCGCACTCCATCTGATCGTCTCCGAACACCTCCCGGCACCAGACATTCCACATCCCACAGGTCGCAAGAATCGGCACCCGTGTTTTTTTTAGGCTGAAATGCTCAGTCCAAAGTTTGCGCTTCTCTTCCTGTACAGGCAACGCTGCGATATTCGCATAGCGAGCCGCCAGCTTACGCAGGATTTGCGTGTCATTCGAAAGTTTCATTACATAAGCTCCATGTTCATCGGTTTGAACTATAACATTTTTTCCAATATTTGGATGGTCCTCTCAGTGGAACCCTTATGTTTTGCGATCTCGGCGCGGGCTTTTTCGCCTAACTCACGCCTGTGCTTCTCATCTGTAATCAGTTTTTCAAGGGCGCTTTCAAGCTTATCGTCGGACTCAACGGCAAAAACACCGTGCGCCTCCTTGAGAACCTGATGGACAAACCTGAAGTTCTTCATTTCCGGGCCTGTCACTATCGCCTTCCCGAGAATGGCCGGTTCGATTATGTTCTGTCCTTCGCTGTGGCCGGCAAAGCTTTTTCCGACAATGACTATGTCTGATTTGGACATGAATCCCAGCAATTCGCCGGTCGTATCGGCAAGCAGGCAGTCAACAGGCTTTTCGGGATTTGTCTTTTCCGAGCGTCTGACAAAAGACATGCCGAGTCCGCGAAATTCAGCCGCAATCTCCGCACCTCTTTCCGCATGGCGCGGTACAGATATGAACCTAAGGAACGGGTATTTCCTCTTTAGGCTGAGGAATGTTCCGGCGATAAGTTTTTCCTCTCCAGGATGCGTACTCGCACCGAGAAGAATGACAAATTCTCCGTTTCCAAAATATTGCCCCAGAGCAATGTCGGGGAATTTTTCCGGAATCTCCTGGTCGAATTTCATGTTTCCCATGATTTGAACCGGTAAGTCCTCGGAAATCGCATCGAGACGCGTCTTATCCTGTTCGGTCTGGGCGCAGATACAGTCAAGTTTCCGGAGCAGCGGCCCGAAAAACCGCCTGAAAGCCTCATATCTCCCGGCGGATCTGTCGGAGATCCTTGCATTGACAAGTGCGATTTTCGCACCGTTTCTGCGAACTTCGCAAATCATGTTGGGCCAGAGCTCGGTCTCGAAAATCACAAGCATCGCCGGCCTGACAAAATGCACGGCTATTTTGACAAACAGGAGGAAATCAAGCGGGGAGAAAATGACAACAGTGCCGTACGGCGCCTTTGTGGAGGCGAGTTCCTGGCTGGTTGTCGTAGTAGTGGACAGGACAAAATCCTGAGACGGATTCCTCCTTTTCCATTTCTGGATGAAAGTCAGGGCGATCTGGGTTTCTCCGACGCTGACGGCATGCACCCATATTGGATTTCTAAGGAATGCGAGTTTCAATTTCTTCTCGTCGGAAAAAATCCCGAACCTCTCGGCATACCCCCGTTTTTTGCCGCCGCGACGAATCAGCTTGTAGACAAGCCCCGGCAGAAATGCAATAAGCGCCAGAGGAAACAGCAAGTTGTATATGAATAACATAAATAAGCCTATCAATTTATAAAAATTCCAATTATAAAAATTCCAACTGGAATTTTTATTTCCCCTTCCCCCCGGACTTAAGCCAGGCTTCCACGAACATGTCAATGTCTCCGTCAAGCACCCCCTGCGTGTTGCTGGTCTCGACTCCGGTCCTGAGGTCTTTCACCATCTGGTATGGATGCAGGACGTATGAGCGTATCTGGCTTCCCCAGGCCATATCGGCCTTCTCCCCGCTCAGGGATTCAGCCGCACGGCGGCGTTTCTCCTCTTCAATTTCATACAGCCTGGCCTGCAACATTTTCATGGCCGTGGCGCGGTTCTTATGCTGCGAACGCTCAATCTGGCAGGAAACAACAACTCCGGAAGGCAGATGGGTCAGCCGGATCGCGCTGTCGGTTTTGTTGACGTGCTGTCCGCCGCAGCCGCTGGCACGGTAGGTGTCAACCCTCAGATCTTTTTCATCAATGGTGATTTCAATATCGCCCTCGATTTCGGGGAACGCCTCGACCGACGCAAAAGACGTGTGGCGGCGCGCATTGCTGTCGAACGGCGAAATCCGCACGAGCCTGTGCACTCCGCGTTCGGCCTTGAGGTTTCCATAGATGAAATCTCCGGTGACCCTGAGAGTGACGCTTTTTATTCCGGCTTCATCGCCGGGCTGCATTTCAACGATTTCATCCCTGAACCCGCGTCTCTCAAACCAGCGGCGGTACATCCTGAGAAGTATCGAGGCCCAGTCGCAGGATTCTGTCCCGCCTGCGCCGGCATGTATTGTGAAGAAGGCGTTGTTCCTGTCGAATTTACCGGAGAGGAAGCTGACAAGCTCAAGTTTGTCAAGTTCGCCGGAAAGTGTTTTCCATGTCTGCTCGGCCTCTTTGAGCATGTCGGCGTCATTTGACTCCTCGGCGAGTTCGGCAAGCGCAGTGAAATCGGTGACTTTCCGCTGGACGACATCAAAGGGTTCGAGGATGTTCTTGCACTGGCTGAGGGCGGCGACTGTCGCCTGGGATTTTTCCCGGCTGTCCCAGAAATCCGCCGCCGACATTTTCAACTCTGTCTCGGCCTTCTCCTGGCGCTTCTTCTCGACATTCAGGAATTTTTCAAGATATTTTATGCGTTCCAGCGCATCTTTATGGTAATTTCTCAGCTCGTCCAATGTCAT
>JBAYFV010000331.1:0-3925 GCA_041666985.1 Victivallales bacterium | reverse complement strand
GAAAATATGGAAAATCAGGGTGATTAAGGAATACAAGGAGGCTCACAGCCATTTGCTTGTGGGGGAAGTTCTTGAGGAGACGCAGAATTATGTCAGGTTGAAATGCCGGACGTTCCATTTCGGGAAGTGCGTCCAGCTTGCAAAAGACATCAATTGCGGCGTTGTTGCCGAAAGGATAATTCCTTGGAACAGGATAGAGATTATCAATGTCAACGATCCCAAGTTCGACTATGAGAGGGCGAAAACCGTTAAAACGGCCGACAATGCCTTCATTCTGTCTGACGGCAAGCATTCATGCGGAGTGTATAATGTCAAGGAGGAATCCTTCTGACCTATGGCGCTGTTTTTAACGCAACATTATTTTGTCCCTAATAAATTCCTAACATCCCGGCTGTAAAATAAAAACATAATGAAAAGAATAATTTTGATTATCAACCCGAAAGATAGGAGCAGGAAGATGAAGCTGAAAGGGAAAATGAAACTGAAAAGGAAAGTCCTGGTGATTGGAAGTGCGGTGATTATCTGCGCAAGTTCCGCATTCGCACAGGAGACGAGGGAGATCCGGGTGACGGAGGACAGGGATCAGGCGTATTTCACGTCGAAGGTCTATGAACTGAAGAACACACTCGCAACAGACATAACGCCGTTTGTGATCGGAGCCGTCCAGAGGTATGACAAATTTTCAAGCGTTGAGAGGATGAACGACAAGGCGAACAAGAAACAGCTGCTCACCGTCAACATGCCTGTGGCGATGGTCCCGTACATTGACGACATGATAGCCAAGATTGACCGTCCTGGAACCAAGGACAGTGCGAACTCCGTCATCCAGAGCACCGGAATCACGAAGTTCGTTTACTATCCCGAACACAGGGCGTCGCTGGATTTCTTCCCGATAGGGCCTGCGGTCGGCAGTGCCGACGGATCATATTTCTTTGATCCGGAGAACAATATGTTCTACTGGAAGGATGTGAGATCCAAGGGGGAGGGCGCGCTCAAGTACTACCAGGCGTTCGACCGTCCGGTTCCACAGGTGGAACTTACGTTGAATGTCTATGAGGTCAACGAGAATGATCTCAAGGAGCTCGGGATAGACTACGTCAGCTGGAAAAACGGTCCCGGCGCGAACATCTTCAACGCGGGCTGGGATTTTCTGAACATGAAGAGTTTCACGCAGGTCTCGAACTATACGAACATGACAGACATTGCGGGGTACGCCTCGCATGGCTGGGGTGGGTTCATGGTTGCCCCCAACATAGACATGACTTTCATCAGAATGCTCGCCCAGAAGGGAAAGGCGAAGATCGCGACATCCGGCGCTCTGACGCTTGTCAACGACTACTCCAGCGATCCCGGGCCGAACGCCTTTTCAAAGGCGAAATACAAGATCAGGTTTACGCCGGACTTCCAGACCATACAGAAGGACGACAAACAGAACGTGAGCGTGAAGCAGACGAAGTCCGACTTCTATTTCTACCTGAGGAGGCCGACGATAAACTTCAACGGCGAGAAAGGCGAAAAGGCCATGATGATGGAGTTCGGATACGAGATGAACATCATTGACACGGTTGAGCAGACAAGCAAGGGGCAGCCCATCCAGAACGTGAACAACTTCAAGTCATGGCTGACAGTTGCGGCCGGAACCGAAAAGATGCTCGGGACTTTTGACAGGGAACAGGATGTGGAGCAGTACAACGGCATGCCGTTCCTGGGGGACGTTCCTGTTCTGAAATACCTTGTCGGCGCGGTGGAGCACTCCAAGGCGCTTACGAAGGTGTTTGTAACGGTGTCGGCAAGGCCGATTACTCCCACTGAAAACATGTCGGAGTGGTCGGGCAAGGCCGTCACCATCGGGGAAATGCTTGCAGCCAAGAAGATCGAAGATAAAAACAAATAATTATAAAATATAGGGAGAAGCAATAATGAAGAATAGAATTGCAGAAGTTTTGTTCCTGGGCTCGTTGGTGTTGTTGCCGACGGCTCTGAACGCGGAAGATGTGACCGGTGTGGAAACTCCGAGGTCTGCCCCTTTGGGCAGCCAGATCCAGACGCACCTGAGGCTCGACATCAAGGATGACACGAAAAACGTGAAGCTCATATCCACTAATACGAACCCAAACGTAATCACCAAGACGTATGTTCTTAAAAACGCGGATCCATATGAAATGCTTCCGTATTTCCAGACGGCGGTGAAGGCGCAGAGGACTGCGCACAACACCTCCAAGGTTGAATGCATGAAGTTCAATGACGGAACGGGGGTGCTGATTGTTTCCGCTGAAGAGTACAGATTCGGGAAGCAGGCCCAGGGGATGGGGTTCGACGAGATACTCGAGGCGCTTGACAGGCCCGGGGTGACAGCGTCGTCCGGCACCGTAGGGTATGCATATTTCCCGAAGTATGTCAGCGCCGCCTGGCTTTCCAATGCGTTGCACAATGTAGGCATGAACCAGAGTGGGAGCAAGGAACTGCAGGGGGGGAAAGACAAAATAATTGTCGACAAGTCGCTTAATGCACTTTTCGTATATGTTCCATCATACCAGGTCAAGAATATCAACGAGATGATAAAGCAGTACGATACTCCTGTTTCCGAGGTGAACGTGAAATACACTATTTACGAGCTTGATTCTGAAATTGACGGGGTGGTCGGTGCTGATTTCCAGGCCTGGAAGAACGGTCCCGGCGCAGAATTCCTCAATATTTCGAGCCGTTTCGGGCAACAGTGGGATTTCGCCAAGAACATCGTAGATTATCCGATGAAGGGCAAGTCGCACACGCAGTTCATAAATTTCAGCCCTAAATGGAATTCGAAATATCTTGATTTCCTGATGTCCAAAAGCAAGGCCAGCATTGTAACATCCGGCAACATGAGCATCATGAACAACCAGGATGCGAAAATAGAGGCCACCACCAGGATGGCGGATTTCCGCGACGGGTTTAAATATGCGAACATAGACGTGATAAGCTATATCCGTCTGAGCGACAAGCGCATCTATGATTCGACCGTTTCAAGCCAGGTGCCTCCGGATGCCACCGGCGGGAGCGAAGACAGGTACCGGCTGAGCGCAACCGATGAGAACGGGATTCCAATAACGATTACGGGAATGAACATGACATACGGCGCCTTCCCTGGAACTCCGTACCGCGGCGACATGCAGATCACGAGAATGTATGACGGCGCCAGATATTATTATTATCTCGAAGTGAACGAATTTGAAGCGGGTCCGCAGGGCGCGCAGTTTGTAAGGCTGCCGTATTACAGGGATGCCGCCGGCGCTCTTCCGGCTTCACCTCTTGTCAATAACGCCTATAACCTCGGATACAAGACAAAGGCCTATAATGTGAAGCTTGAAAGACTGACAGCCACTGCTGCCGGAGTTGGAGGAGGAGTGCTGGCCGCAGGCACGCAGGAGGTCTTCAACTACGCATGGGTGAACTATGCGACATGGGATTCGTCAGAGAACTTCCAGATCATGAGGGATGTAAGCCGTGACACTGTGATTGACGGCTATGGGTTCGTGATGAACCTCAGACCGGTCACATGCGAGAAGTCGAGCACTCTTGACATCAGTATGGCGAACACCAGCCTTATCGGGTTTCAGGACAATGGTGCGCCCAGGACTTCAAAGAGCGAGATGAGCACCAAGGTGATGGTCAACAACAACGGCAGCCAGTTTGTGATTGGCGGACTTGAAAAGAAATCCATTGTCACAAGCGTGAACAAAGTGCCATGGCTCGGGGATATTCCGGGACTCGGCTGGCTCCTCGGAAGCGAGGCTCCGACAACGAAGAAGTCACAGCTTGTTGCCGTGATTGAATGCACGCCGGTAATGCCTGAGACCAAAGTAATGGAAGTGGTCAGGAGAGAGATTGACGAAATGACCGAGAAGGTTGTCTCCGCAGGCGAGAACTGGAAGATGGGCGAAGTCGG